>CAISHQ010000061.1 GCA_903885195.1 uncultured Pseudomonadota bacterium
CGACACGGGCTCTTGATCGGCCACCAAGGCCACCACGCGCGGCACGCGGCGTCGCGCGATCATGTCGCGCATCAGCACGCCGGAGGCGACCATCCGCGCTCCGAAGCGACTGCGCAAGGCCAGCATCTCGCGGTCGGCCCAGCCGTTGACCAACGGCTTGTAGGCCGCATCAAGCGGTACGCCAAGCTGGCGCGACAGGCCGAGCAGGATCCATTCCCAATTGCATTGGTGCGCCGCAACGATGAGCACCGGAGTACCCGCACGAGCCGGCCCACGCAGTGCGTCCAGATTGACGAAGCGCATACGCGCATCCAGATCCTCACCGGCGATGGCGGCCGACTTGACGATCTCCACGAGCACATCGGCGAAGCTTCGATAGTGCGCGGCGCGCAAACGCTCGAGAGCCGCGGCGTCGAGTTGCGGAAAGGCAATGCGCAGGCTGTCGCGGATCCTCTGCGGCTGGTACGGAAACACGTGCATCGCAAGCCATGCCAGCAACCTCGCCAGCGCGTGCAACACCGGTATCGGCAGCGAAGCGAGGGCGCGGACCCACCATGAACTTCGCGGAATTGAAAGCTGCTCTGCAGGCACGTTGCGATGGTACGCGGCGTGCTATGTCGCGACAAACCAAACCCAATGCGCCGATCTCAATGCGGCGGCAACTCGCTTCCTTGCTCGGCGGACCGAGTGCCCACAGACCGATCGCCGCGAGGCATGACCGTCAGCCACACCAGCGGCAGCAGCAACAGCGGCAGCAGCGTCAACAGCACGTACTGGTTGGAGTAGGCGATCACCAAGGCTTCGCGGTGAATCTCGCCCAGCAGCCAAGCCAGAGAACTCGGCTGCGACTGCAACTCGGAAACCTGGGCGATGCTGGAGAGACGCTGCGCATTGGCGGTGACGTCCTGCGAGATACCCCGCACGATCAGCGCAACACCCAGACTGCCGCCGATGTTTCGGGCAAGCGTCATCAACGCCGCACCTTCGGTGCGCAGTGCGGGTGCCAGCGTGACAAACGACACCGTGTTGATGGGTACGAAAATCAGCCCAAGACCCGCCCCCTGCACCAGCAGCCACAGGGTCAGCCAGGTCGCGGGGGCATCGGCGGGCGCAAAGGCGAAAGCCATTAATCCCGCTGCGCTCAGCAGCGCGCCGAGAGATAACACCCGGCGCGGATCGAGCAGCCCGGCGTAGCGTCCGAGCACGGCCATGGCGACCATCAGCCCCAACCCTCGCGGTGCCATCAGCACTCCTGCCCCCATCACGTTGTAGCCCTGGACCTCCTGGAGGAATTGAGGCAACAGAACCATCGCTCCCATGAACGGCCAGCCTACGCACACGGCCATCAGCAAGCCGATCATGAAATTACGATTCCGCAGCAGCTGCGAGGAGAACAACGTATCTCGAGTGGTCAATGCATGGGCGATGAACATGTAACCCGCGATACCCGCGATGAACACCTCGATGACGATCTCCGGCGAGTCGAACCAGTCGAGTTGCTCGCCCCGATCTATGGCGAGCTGCAGGCCCACCAGACAGCCGGCAAGCAGCACGAATCCGAGCCGATCGAATGGCCGCGGCGAGTCGGCTGCCTCACCGCGCAGGGTGAACCACATGCCGCCGAGCGCCACGAGCAAAAACGGCACGTTCACGAAGAACACGGAGCGCCAACCGAAGTTTTCCGTCAGCCAGCCACCAAGCCACGGCCCGACCACGGGACCCACCATCACGCCAACCCCCAGCACGGCGAACGCACGCGCCAGCAACTCGCGCGGATACGCGTTCTGCAGTGCCGTCTGTCCCAGCGGGATCAGCACGGCGCCGCAGAGTCCCTGCAGAAATCGCGCTGCGACCAGCGACTCGATGTTGGGCGCAAGTCCGCAGCAGACCGAGGCGACGCCGAACCCGCCGATGGCCAGCAGGAACGCCCGCCGCAAACCGAGACGCGACTCGAGCGCTGCAAGCGCCGGCAGCGCCACGGCACTGGCGATCAGGTAAGACGTGAGTACCCAGGAGGCTTGTTCGCGAGTCGCGGACAAGTTGCCCTGCAACACCGGCAGAGCAACATTGGCCACCGTGGTGTCGATGGCATACAGCAACACGGCGAGCATCGTGCTCGCTGTGAGCAGTAGTCGCTGCATCAAAGCGATCCGAGCAGACGCGACAACCGGTTGCCCGACTGCACATCGACGCTGACTGAGGCACTCGTGCCCGCGCGCAGTGGCAAATCGGCGGGGCCTGCATCGATGGCAATTCGCACGGGGACGCGCTGCACGACCTTCACCCAATTGCCCGAGGCATTTTGCGGTGGCAGCACGGCGAACTCGGCACCGCTCGCCGGACTGATGGTGTGCACGTGCCCTCGCCATTCGGCATCGGGGTAACTGTCGAGTCGAATGATCACCGGCTGCCCCGCGCGCAGCCGATCGAGCTGGGTTTCTTTGAAATTCGCCTCGACCCAGATGTTCTCGGAGCGCACCAATGTAAACAGTGGTGTGCCGCGACGCGCCATGGCGCCCCGCTCCGGCAGTTTGACGACACGACCGGACAACGGCGCAACGATCTGAGCCCGCGCCAGATGCAACGTGGCCGCATCGCGTTCGGCAGCCGCCGCTCGTAGCAACGGGTGATCGGCCGAGTTGCCCTGCAGCATCGGCCCAAGCCGGATGCGCATTTCCTCAATACCTTGACGCAGGATCTCGACCCGCCCGCGCGCCTGCAACACCTCGTGCTCGGCAAGCTCGAGCCGCGTCGCGGGGCTGAGTTTGGCGCCGACGAGTTCCCGCTGACGGGCGAGCTCACGCTCGGCAAAGCTCCGTTGCTCTTCCGCCAGCGCCAGCTCATCGCGCCGCTGCCGATACTGCCGCTCGAGCGCGAGCAAATCCTCCCTGACCGTAGCCAGCCGCGCTTCGGCCCGCTCAAGTTCGATTTTCAACGAGGCAACGTCCAGTCGAATCACCGTCTGACCCGCCTGCACTACCGAGTTTTCCTCGACGAGCACTTCGGTGACCTGCGCGTCGACCTCGGGATGAATGGGCACCAGATCGGATTTGAGATAGGCGTTGTCCGTCTCGATCCGCTGCCCCCCACTCGCCCACACAACGAGGCCGGCCAGCACCGCGAGCAGCGGCACCAGCACGAGCAGGACGCGACGACGAGTGGTGGCGGTCATTCGCGGGTATCGAACAAGGCGCCCGTGCGCGTGGCGAGCCAGGGCGCAAGCGGAATGCTTTCTTGCTTGAGGAATCCACGATCCGGGAGCTGACCCGCGCGCACCATCTCGATAACGGCCACGACCGAAGCGGAGGTGGTCCAGGCAATCGCAGTTCGCGATCTACCGCCAATGATCTTCGGGTAGTACGCCCTAACGAATTCCTTGCGCTGCAGGCGTCCGCCCTGCCATCCCTCAGCGGCCGCGTGCACGTAGACCACATCCGCATCGACCGGCGGTTTGGCATTCGACAGGATCTGGCCCGCGAGATCCCGATGTTCACGCATGAGCAGTTCGTGGAAGAAGAAATTCATCAACTGTACGTGACCCGGGTAGCGCATGGTCTTGTAATCGAGATTCTCGACGCGCCCGAGGAAGGTCTCGCACATCGTGCCGAGCCCCCCCGATGTTGTGAACGCCTCGAGCTTCACGCCATCGATGTAGAGTGTTTCGATCCACTCCATCGCCGAAACCGATTTGATTACTCCCTCCTCGATCACCTCGCAGTCATTGAGGTACTCGTTCACCACGCCTTCGGGCGACCAGTTGAACGCGTAACCCAGCAGCCCGGTCGGATTCTGTGGCAAGGCACCCACTCGCAAACGGATCGAACGCACTCGCTCGAACTGCCCGGCAAGATGCGCACCGACGATACCGATGAAACCCGGTGCCAGGCCGCACTGCGGCGCCATGAGGCAACGTCCGTCCGCCGCCAACTCACGGATGTGTCGTGTCGTCGGCACGTCTTCGGTGAGATCGAAGTAATGCAGCCCGAGCGCGTGCGCCACACTCGACACCGACTTGTTGAGTGCATAAGGCAAGCAGGACAGCACCGCGTGCTGGCCCTCCAGCGCACCACGCAAGGCTGCCGGGTTGGCAACGTCGACGACGCGCGCCGGCAGCGTCGAGGAGTCCGTGGCGCGCAGGTCGATTGGCGTCACGGCAAAACCCGCTTCGTGCAGCAACTCTGCGGCCAGGTGACCGACCTTGCCGAGGCCAAGAACGGCAATCTTGTGCAGGCTCATCGCGCACTCTCCCGATAGGTTCTAGATGTCGAAGCTGACGCCCTGCGCCAGCGGCAGCGCCGCCGAGTAGTTGACGGTCGCCGTCTGTCGTCGCATGTACCCCTTCCACGAGTCCGAGCCGCTTTCGCGTCCACCGCCGGTGGCCTTCTCGCCGCCAAACGCACCGCCGATCTCGGCACCGGAGGGGCCGATATTGACGTTCGCGATGCCGCAATCGGAGCCAGCCGCAGCCAGGAAGCGTTCAGCCTCGCGCAGATCGAGCGTGAAGATGCAGGACGAGAGCCCCTGCGTGACTGCATTCTGCAACGCAATCGCCTCATCGAGCGTGTCATAGGACAGAACGTAGAGGATCGGCGCGAAAGTCTCCTCGCGAACGATGGCACTCTGCGTCGGCATCTCGACGAGCGCCGGCTCGACGTAACACCCGCCCGCGGGCACACCCGAGCGCCGCGGCTGCCCGCCATGCACGACACCACCCTCGGCACAGGCAGCCGACAACGCGGCCTGCATGCGCTCGCCAGCGGCCGCATCGATCAGCGGCCCGATCAAC
>CAISHQ010000062.1 GCA_903885195.1 uncultured Pseudomonadota bacterium
CCAAGCTCGCCTTCACGCGCCTGCCGTTCAACCATCCGCTCTTCATCATGTATTCGTCGGGGACCACCGGTAAGCCAAAGTGCATCGTGCACGGGGCTGGGGGCACGCTGCTACAACATGCGAAGGAACATCTGCTGCACGTGGATCTGCGGCGCAGCGATCGCTTGTTCTTCTTCACGACCTGCGGTTGGATGATGTGGAACTGGCTCGCAAGCGGACTCGTGGCTGGCGCGACGCTGATGCTCTACGACGGCTCGCCGTTCCATCCCGATCCCGGCGCCCTGTGGCGGATGGCCGAGACCGAGCACATCACCATCTTCGGCACGAGCCCGAAGTATCTGGCGAGCCTCGACAAGGCCGGTTACTCACCGCGCGAACACGTAGCTTTGCCGGCACTGCGCACCGTCATCAGCACAGGATCGCCGCTCGCGCCCGATGGTTTCGATTTCGTCTACCGGGCCATCAAGAGCGACGTGCTGCTCAGTTCCATCTCAGGCGGCACCGACATCATCTCCTCGTTCTGCATGGTGAATCCGATCGGTCCCGTCTGGCGCGGCGAATTGCAATGCGCCGGCCTCGGCATGGCCGTCGATGTGGTCGATGAGCAGTGTCGCTCATTGCCTGCCGGCGAGCGGGGCGAGCTTGTCTGTCGACAGAGCTTTCCGTCCTTGCCACTCGGCTTCTGGGGCGATGAGGATGGCTCGCGGTACCGCGCGGCCTATTTCGCGCGCTTTCCGGGGATCTGGCATCACGGTGACTATGCGGAGCGCACCGAGCACGGCGGGTTTGTCATTCTCGGACGCTCCGATGCGGTGCTGAACCCCGGCGGCGTACGCATCGGCACCGCCGAAATCTACCGGCAAGTTGAGACGCTGCCCGAAATTCTCGAGTCGCTCTGCATCGGTCAGGATTGGCAGGACGACGTGCGGGTGGTGCTGTTCGTGCGCCTGCGCGAGCACGTGCAACTCGACGAGGCTCTGCGACAGAAGATCCGCGACACCATCCGCCGCAACACCACTCCGCGGCACGTACCGGCCGTGATCGTCGCCGTGCCCGACATCCCGCGCACCATCAGCGGCAAGATCGTCGAACTCGCGGTGCGCAATATCGTGCACGGTAAGCCCGTGACCAATACCGACGCGCTCGCCAATCCGGAGGCGCTCGCGCACTTTCGCGATCGACCCGAGCTCGCCGGATGAGCGACGGCGTGCTCGCCGAGCGTTACGCGGCCGTCGCCCGTAGCGGTGGCATCGTCGCCGATGCCGCGCAGCAAGCCGCTCTCGACAGACTCGAACGCCTGCGCAGCGAGCTGCTGCAGGCGGAGAAACGCTCGATGGTCGCGCGCCTGCTGCGTCGGTTCTCGGCGGAGCCCGGACATGGCCAGGCGGCACGCGGCGTCTACCTGTACGGCAGCGTCGGGCGCGGCAAGACGTGGTTGATGGATCTTTTTTTCGACAGTCTGCCGTTCAAGGCGAAACGGCGCAGTCACTTCCACCGCTTCATGCGGGACGTGCACGACGGGCTCGGACGACACCGCAACGAGACCGATCCACTGGCGGCCGTGGCCACCGACATCGCCGCCGAAGCGCGCGTCATCTGCCTCGACGAACTGTTCGTGAGCGACATCGCCGATGCCATGCTGCTCGGGGGGCTCTTTCGGCATCTGGTCGATCGCGGTGTGACGCTCGTTTTCACGTCGAATCTGCCGCCGAAATCTCTGTACCGTGACGGGCTGCAACGACAGCGATTCCTCCCAGCGATCGCCCTGCTTGAGAGCCACTGCGAGATCGTCTGCGTCGATGGCAGCATGGACTACCGCCTGCGCCAGCTGACCAAAGCACCGATCTACCTGCAAAGCGAGTCAGCGCATGCGGCTGCAGCACTGACCGAAATCTTCGAGGATCTCGCCGACGGACTCGGGCGCAATCAGCACAGCATCCGCATCGAAGGGCGCGAGATCCCAGTGATCCGTGCCTGCGACAACGTGGCCTGGTTCGACTTTCGCGCCTTGTGCGACGGACCGCGCAGCCAGAACGACTACGTCAGCATCGCGCGTGAATTCCAGAGCGTGATCGTCTCAGGCGTACCGGTATTCACCACTGACGGCACAAGCGAGGATGCCGCTCGCCGGTTCATCGCGCTCGTCGATGAGTTCTACGATCGGCGCGTCAAGCTCATCGTGTCCGCGGCAGCCGCGCCGACCCAGCTGTACCGCGGCGAACGTCTCGTCTTCGAATTCGAGCGCACGGCAAGCCGCCTGATCGAGATGCAAAGTGAAGAATATCTGGCGAGCGAGCACCGCGCCTGAGGCGCCGCGAGGCTGACGGACTCAAAACCGGCGAACCCAAAACCAGCCAACTCAGTTCAGCGCAGGTGATCCCGGCGCATGCGATGCCGCAGCACCAAATAATTCTGCCGTGTCGACGGCATCGAAGCGCCACGGCTTGTGGCAGAACTCGCAGGTCACGGTGACGGCGCCCTGCTCGTGGATGATCGAATCAACCTCAGCGGCACCAAGTGACCGCAGCATCGACACAACACGATCTCGATCGCAGCGGCAGCGGAACTGCACCTCATGCGCCGGAAACAGCCGCAGATCAAGTCCCGCAAAGGTGCGGTGCATCAGGTCTTCGGGAGCGCGCGCGAGCAGCTCGTCGGCCGCCAGCGACTCGAGGGCCGCGCTCGCGGCCGCATAGGTATCCCAGGCGAGCGTCTCACGGGCCGATTCCGCGGCAGCGGCATCTGCGGAAGCCCCGCCGCTTTGCGCACCGCCCGCCTGCGGCATGCGCTGCACGAGGATCCCGGCTGCGCCCGCCACATCGGCGGCCAGCACGATGCGGGTCGGCAACTGCTCGGAGTTGGCAAAGTAATGCTCGAGCGAGGCGGCGAGCGACACACCGTCGATGGGCACGATGCCCTGATAGCGTGAGGCGCGCTTATCGGCCTCGACCGTCACGGCGATGGTGCCTTCGCCGGCCAGGGTCGAGAAGTCCATCGCAGAGTCGCCCTCGGCGAAACGGGCCGCATCGAAACGAGCGACGGCGCGGACTTTGAAATCATTCGTGCACTGGGCGACGAGCAACCGAACGGCGCCAGTGCCCTGCATCTGCAAGGTCAACTCGCCCTCGAACTTGAGTGTGGAGGCGAGCAGCACACTGGCGACCACCGCCTCACCGAGGAGGTTTCTGACGGCGGGTGGGTAATCGGAGTGCTCGCGCAGCGCCAACCATGCGGGCCCGAGCAGCACGAACTCCCCGCGCACCGCCTGGTGCTCGACGGCAAACCGACGCACGCTGTCGGCGGGTGTGGAATCAGCCGGCAAGCTTTTTCTTCAGCAGCTCGTTGAGCTGGGCCGGGTTCGCCTTGCCGCCGGTGGCTTTCATGACCTGCCCAACGAAGAAGCCGAACAGCTTGTCCTTGCCCGAGCGGTAATCGGCGAGTTGGCCAGGGTTGCTCGCCATCACTTCCTCGATCGCCTTTTCGATGGCGCCGGTGTCGGTGATTTGCCGCAGCCCCTTCTGCTCGATGATCGCATCGGCCGATTGACCGCTCGCCCACATCGCCTCGAAGACATCCTTGGCGATCTTGCCGGAAATTGTCGCATCGGCGATGCGCCCGACGAGCCCTGCGAGACCGGCGGCATCGACCCGCGAGGCCGTGATCTCGAGACCGTCCTTGTTGAGGAAAGCGGCCAGATCACCCATCACCCAGTTGGCGCACAACTTCGCCTCGCCACCGACCTGCCGCACCACGGCCTCGTAGTACGCGGCCAGTTCGCGGCTGGCGGTGAGCACGCCGGCGTCGTACTCGGAAAGCCCATGCTCGCGCACGAAACGCGCCGCCTTCTCATCCGGCAGCTCCGGCAGCAACGCACGGATACCCTCGATGAACGCGGCATCGAGCACTACCGGCAACAAATCCGGATCGGGGAAGTAGCGGTAGTCGTTGGCTTCTTCCTTCGAGCGCATCGAGCGCGTCTCACCCTTGTCGGGGTCGTATAGGCGGGTTTCCTGCACCACCTTGCCACCGGACTCGATCAGCTCGATCTGCCGCTCGATCTCGTAGTTGATCGCTTTCTCGACGAAGCGAAACGAGTTGAGGTTCTTGATCTCCGCGCGTGTGCCGAACTTCTCCTGACCCTTGGGGCGCACCGAGACGTTGGCGTCACAGCGGAAAGAACCTTCCTGCATGTTGCCGTCGCAGATATCGAGGTAGCGCACGAGGGTATGGATCTTCTTCATGTACGCCACGGCCTCCTTGGCCGAGCGTAGATCGGGCTCGCTGACGATCTCGATGAGCGGTGTGCCGGCGCGGTTGAGATCGATACCGCTCGCTCCCGGAAGGCCTTCGTGCATGGACTTGCCAGCATCTTCCTCGAGGTGCGCACGCGTGATGCCGACGCGCTTGCGGCTGCCGTCATCCAGCAGGATATCGAGCGTGCCCTCGGCGACTATCGGCAACTCGTACTGGCTGATCTGATAGCCCTTGGGCAGATCCGGGTAAAAGTAATTTTTGCGGGCGAACACCGAGTGCGGCGCGATACGCGCACCGATGGCGAGCCCGAAGCGCACGGCCATGCGCACGGCCTCGCCGTTGAGCACCGGCAGCACGCCGGGGTAGCCGAGATCGACGAGATTCGCCTGAGTGTTGGGCTCGGCACCGTAAGCCGTGGCCGAGCCCGAGAAGATCTTCGAGCGCGTGGCGAGCTGCGCGTGGATTTCGAGGCCGATGACGGTTTCCCATTCCATGGCGGATCCCTCAGGCAAACGCCGCCGGCACGCGCAAGTGCCAGTCGGTTTCCATCTGGTAACGGTGCGCGGCGTTGAGCATGCGCGCCTCGGAGAAATGCGGCCCGATCAACTGCAGACCCACCGGCAAGCCGCCCACAAAACCGCAAGGCAGCGACATGCCAGGCAAACCCGCGAGGTTGGCCCCGATGGTGTAGATGTCGTTCAGATACATGGTGATCGGATCGTCGCACTTATCGCCGATGCGGAACGCCGGAGTCGGTGAAGTCGGTCCGAGCAGCAGATCGCACTCACCGAAGGCGCGGGCGAAATCGGCACTGATGAGCTGACGCACGCGCTGCGCCTTGAGGTAATAGGCATCGTAGTAGCCGGCCGACAGTACGTACGTGCCGGTCATGATGCGACGCTTGACCTCGGCACCGAAGCCCTCGCCGCGCGAACGGCTGTAGAGGTCGGTGAGATTCTTCGGCGACTCGCAACGATGACCGAAGCGCACGCCATCGAACCGAGCGAGGTTCGATGAACACTCAGCGGGCGCCACAACGTAATAGGTGGGTACCGACAGAGGCAGGTTCGGACAGCTCACCTCACGCACGCGGGCGCCCTGCTTCTCGAGCACGGCGATGGCCTCGCGAATCCGTGCGCCGCATTCAGCGTCGAGCCCATCGTCAAAGAACTCCTTGACGAGTCCGATGGTCAGCCCGTCGAGCGAGTCGGCGAGCGTCGCGGTGTAATCCGGCACGGGAGAGTCGACGCTGGTCGAGTCGCGCGGATCGAATCCAGACATGGGCCCAAGCAGCAACGCCGCATCTTCGGCGCTTACGGTGATCAGCCCACCCTGATCGAGGCTCGAGGCGAAGGCGATCATGCCGTAGCGGCTGACCCGGCCGTAGGTGGGCTTGATGCCGGTGACGCCGCAGAGTGCGGCGGGCTGACGAATCGACCCACCGGTATCGGTGGCCGTCGCCGCCGGTGCGATGCGTGCAGCCACCGCTGCGGCGGATCCGCCCGAAGACCCACCCGGCACCCGTGCGGTGTCCCAGGGGTTGCGTACGGGCCCAAAGTAGCTCGTCTCGTTGGACGAACCCATGGCGAACTCGTCCATGTTCAGCTTGCCGAGCATGACGGTACCCGCCTGCCGCAAACCGGCAACGACCGTCGCATCGTAGGGCGAGACGAAATTAGCCAGCATCTTCGAACCGCAGGTCGTGAGCACGCCCTCGGTGCAGAAAATGTCCTTGTGCGCCAGAGGCACCCCGGTCAGCGGACCGCCGCGACCGGCCGCCCTCGCCTCGTCGGCCCGTGCCGCCGCAGCCAGCGCCGCCTCACCGGTGACGGTGATGAAGGCATTGAGTTCAGGCTGGGCCGCAGCCACCCGATCGAGGTAGGCGCGGGTGAGTTCGACGCTCGAATAGCGCTTGGCGGCTAGTCCACGGACCAGTTCGGCGACCGTTGCGGCCGGGGCAGCGGGCAGGCTCATTCGATCACCTTCGGCACCACGTAGAGGCCCGCCTCCACCCGCGGCGCATTGCGCTGGTAGAGCTCACGGTGGTCGGTCTCGGCGACCTCGTCGGGTCGCAGCCGCTGGGCGAGACCCGGCAACGGGTGCGCCATGGGGGCAATGCCGGTCGTCGGCGCCCGATCCAACTCGCCGACGAAGGCGAAGATGCGGGACAGCGAATCCACGTAGACCGGTATTTCGGCCTCGGTGAGTTCGAGGCGCGCGAGACGCGCGATGTTTTCGATGTCGGCACGGTTGAGGCTCATCGAGCGACCCCGGGTAGGCGTGACGTGAAGGGATTCCCGGCCAAAACCGGGGTCGGAATCATACCATCGTTGCCTTGTGGAAGGACGCGCGGGTTGCTAAATTGCTCGGCCTTTTCCCCCGCTTCCCAAGGCTGGTCCCGCTCCGATGTTCAAACGCTTGCGCGGCTACTTCTCCAGCGATCTGTCGATCGATCTGGGTACGGCCAACACCCTCATCTACGTGCGCGATCGTGGCATCGTGCTTAACGAACCGTCCGTCGTCGCCGTGCAGGACGATTTCAGCCGCGGCGGCAAAGTCATCGTCGCCGTGGGCACCGACGCCAAGAACATGCTCGGCCGTACGCCCGGCAACATCACCGCAGTGCGCCCCATGAAGGATGGCGTGATCGCGGATTTCACCTACACCGAGAAGATGCTGCAGTACTTCATCGGCAAGGTGCATGACAACCGACTGCTCAAGCCCTCGCCGCGCGTGCTCGTCTGCGTGCCGGTCGGGTCGACCCAGGTGGAGCGGCGCGCGATTCGCGAGTCGGCCGAAGGCGCAGGCGCGCGCACCGTCGCGATCGTCAGCGAACCGATGGCGGCAGCCGTCGGCGCGGGCCTGCCGGTGCAGGAGGCGCGCGGCTCGATGGTGCTCGACATCGGGGGCGGCACCTCGGAAGTGGCTGTTATTTCTTTGAACGGCATCGTCTATGCCCAATCGGCGCGCATTGGTGGCGACCGCTTCGACGAAGCGATCACGAACTACGTGCGCCGCAACTACGGCATCCTCATCGGCGAAACCACCGCTGAGCGCATCAAGATCGAAATCGGCACCGCGTATCCGGGACAGGTGGTGCGGGAGATCTCCGTCAAGGGCCGCAATCTCTCCGAAGGCGTGCCGCGCAGCTTCACGCTCAACAGCAACGAGATACTCGAGGCGCTGCAGGAGCCGCTGCAGGGCATCGTTGGCGCGGTGAAGCAGGCGCTCGAGCAGACTCCGCCGGAGCTCGGCTCGGACGTCGCCGACCGAGGCATCGTCATCACCGGTGGCGGCGCGCTGCTGCGCGACATCGACAAGCTGATCACCGAGGAGACGGGCGTGCCCGTTGTCATCGCCGAAGACCCACTCACCTGCGTGGCCCGCGGCGGTGGTCGCATCCTCGAATTGATGGACGAGCTCGGACCCGGCAACTTCGGGCTTGAATAGCGCCGCCGCCAGCCGCAACCTTCCCAAGCGCGGCTACCCGGCGGGGCTGCGTTTTTCCGTCTACGCCGTGCTCGCGCTCGCGCTCATGTGGGCCGACCAGCGCAGCGGATGGCTCGACACCTTGCGCTACGGCCTGCAGGCCATCGCCTATCCGCTGCAAATTGCGCTTAATTCCCCCGCAGCCGCCTGGCAGTGGACGCGCGACACCTTCGAGTCGCGAGATGCCTTGCAAACCCAGAATCGCCAGCTGCGCGAGCAAATCCGGTCCTTGCAGCGTGATGCACTGCGGCGCGCCGATCTCGAGCGCGAGAACAGCGAACTGCGCTCGCTGCGCGCCGCCGCCGGCGACGTCGCCGAAAAATGGCTACCCGGTCGCGTGATCGGCGAGGAGGCCAACCGTCTGCGGCATCGCCTGACCATCGACCGCGGAGCCCGTCACGGCGTGACGACGAAGCAGACGGTCATCGCCGGCAGCGGACTCATCGGCCAGACGCTGCGCGTGGGGCCATGGAGCAGCGAAGTGATCACCCTCGCCGATCCCGAACATGCCGTTCCCGTGCAGATCGCTCGCACCGGCGTGCGCACGCTCGCCGTGGGCAGCGGCAGACCCGGGGTTTTGACTCTGCCGTTTCTGCCGCTGCAAACCGATGTCCGTCCGGGTGATCGGCTGCTGACCTCCGGTCTCGGCGGTAC
Organism: uncultured Pseudomonadota bacterium; assembly: GCA_903885195.1. Taxonomy (GTDB): domain Bacteria; phylum Pseudomonadota; class Gammaproteobacteria; order Steroidobacterales; family Steroidobacteraceae; genus UBA964. The sequence goes on from CAISHQ010000062.1 coordinate 8,398, forward strand.
TTTCCCCGCAGGCTACCCGGTGGCGACCGTGCTGTCGGTACGCCGCGATGGAGCCTCGCCACTCGCCCAGGTCGAAGCCGTGACGGCGGCGAGATTCGATCGCGATCGAACCGTCGCCTTTCTTTGGTTCCGCTCGCAGCATTCGGCCGCGCCCGCGGGAACTCCACCCGCCGCGCCCGCAGGGACTGCCCCATGAGACCCGTCGAGACGCGCTGGCGAACGCTGTGGACTACAGCACTGGCCTTCGTGCTGCAGGTGATCCCGCTGCCGATGTGGCTCGCTGCGGTGCGGCCGGCGTTTGCTGTCCTCGTGCTACTCGCGTGGTCGATGGTCGTGCCGCAATTGGGTGGCGTGGGACTCGGCTTTGCGCTCGGACTCGCCCTCGACGTATGGCGCGGCGCGGTGCTCGGCCAGTACGCACTCGCCACTGCACTCATAGCCTACATCGCGACCCGTCAGCATCTGATCGTGCGCAACAAGCCGGTGTTCGAGCAGACGCTGTTCGTCGCGGGACTGTTGCTGTTGTGGGAGATCGTGGTGTGGGCCATCGATGGTTGGACAGGGCATGTAACGGGCGGCTGGACACGCTGGTTGCCGGTGCTCACGGGCGCGATGCTGTGGCCCGTGGCGAGCGCACTGTTCGCCGTTGACGGTCGCAGCCGTCGCTCTGCGCCATGAGCCTGCGCGGCATCATCAAAGATTTCTGGCGGGAGCAGCGCCTCTTCGAGCAGCGCGCGATCGCAGCAGTGGTGATCATCGCGACGCTGTCACTGCTGCTCGTCGGTCGTCTGGTGTGGCTGCAAGTCGTACGTTATGACTACTACACCGACTTGTCGCAGGGCAATCGCGTACGCATCGAGCCGCTGCCCGCGCCTCGCGGCATCATCTACGACCGGCAGGGGCTGATTCTCGCGGAGAACCAGCCCGCCTATCAGCTCGAACTCGTGCCCGAGCAGGTGCCGGATCTCGACGCCACACTGCAGGGCCTTGTCCGTATCGGGCTGCTCGATGCGGATGATGTGGACGATGCGAAACGCACCGTGCGCTCGCGACGCCCGTTCGACAGCGTGCCCATCCGCCTGCATCTGTCGGAATCGGACATGGCCGCCTTCGGCGTGAACCGCTTCGAGTTCCCGGGCGTCGACATCCGCACGCGACTCGCGCGCTCCTACCCGCAGGGCGAGACGGCGGTTCACGCGCTCGGCTACGTCGGCACGGTCTCGGCGGCCGACCTGGCACGCATTGACCGCGAGGCCTATGCGGGCACCTCGACGATCGGCAAGGTGGGCATCGAGGCGGCCTACGAGGATCCCTTGCGCGGCCGCAATGGCAGCCGCGAAATCATGGTCAACGCGCGCGGCCGATCCGTCGAGAAACTCGGCACGCTACAGGCTGCGCTGCAGACCCGACCCGGCGAGCCCGGCACGGACCTCTTCCTGACGCTCGATCTCGAGGTGCAGCGGGTCGCCGAGCAGGCGGTACGCGATCAACGGGCTGCCATCGTCGCACTCGACCCGAACAACGGCGATGTGATCGCGCTCGTCAGTCGCCCCGGCTTCGATCCCAACCTGTTTGCACGCGGACTGACACGAACGGAATACGCTGCGCTCAACGAAAATCCGGACCGGCCGCTGTTCAACCGGGCCCTGCGCGGCACGTATCCGCCGGGCTCGACCATCAAGCCTGTGGTAGCGCTCGCGGGACTCACGCACGGCATCATCGAGCCCGACAAACCATTTTTCTGCATCGGCTATTTTTCCTTGCCCGGTAGCTCACACCGCTTTCGCGACTGGCGACCGAAGGGCCATGGCGCCGTCGATCTGCGCTCGGCCATCTCGCAATCCTGCGATCCGTACTTCTATTCCTTGTCGAACCAATTGGGCGTGCGACGGCTGAATGCCTTTCTCGGCCAGTTCGGCCTCGGCAAACCCACCGGCATCGACATCGGTGGCGAAAAAAGCGGCATACTGCCATCGCCCGAGTGGAAGAAGACGGCCTTCAAGCAGCGCAGCGCGCAAGTGTGGTTCCCGGGCGAAACCGTCATCTTCGGCATCGGGCAGGGCTACATGACGAGTACGCCCCTGCAGCTTGCACATATGACGGCCATCCTCGCGACCCGCGGTAAGAACTTCGAACCGCGGCTGGTACGAGCCATGCGTAACCCGCGCACGCAGCGCATGACCGAGCTGACGCCCGCACCACTGCCCCCGCTGCAGGCGGCATCCGCCGAGCACTGGGATCTGATCATCGATGGCATGCGCGCGGTGATGGAAGGGGGCACGGCCACGCGCTCGGCAGCCGGCGCACCGTACAGCATCGCCGGCAAGACCGGGACCGCCCAGGTGTTCAGCGTCGCGCAGAACGCCCGCTACAACGAAAGTGCGATTGCCGAGCGACTGCGCGATCACGCCTGGTTCGTCGCCTTTGCACCGATCGAGGCTCCGCGAATCGCCATCGCCGTACTGGTAGAAAATGGCCGCAGCGGCAGCGGCACCGCCGCGCCCATCGCCCGCACGGTGATGGACGCGTACCTGCTGCGCAAGTTTCCGCCCGCCGATGCCGCGGCGCCGTCGGGCGATGTGACGGAGGAATGATGCTGCGCGAAGATGTCGACAGCACCACACGTCGTACCTTGACGCAGACCGCACGAGTCCTCGGGGCGCTGCGCCTTGATGGCCCGCTGCTCATTGGCCTCGGCCTGATCGCCGCGTATGGCCAGTTCGTGCTCTACAGTGCCTCAGGTGGCGATTGGGGAGCCGTGCTGCGCGGCAGCGTACGTCTCGGCCTCGGCGTCCTGCTGATGCTGGTCTTCGCGCAGCTCAAACCCGGCTTTCTGCGGCGCATGTCGCCGTGGCTGTACGCACTCGGCCTGTTGCTGCTGATCATCGTCGATGCGGTGGGCTACGTCGGCAAGGGCGCACAGCGCTGGCTCGATCTTGGCTTCATGCGCTTCCAGCCCTCGGAGTTGATGAAACTCGCCGTGCCGATGACCTGCGCCTGGGTGTTGCGCGAGCGCGCCCTGCCGCCCGACGGCCGCACCTTGCTGCTGCTGGCCGCGCTGATCCTCGTGCCAACGGCATTGACGATCATCCAACCTGACCTGGGCACCGGACTGCTCATCCTCATGGCTGGCGGCATCGTGGTGCTGCTTGCGGGACTCTCCGTACGCATCATCGTTGGCCTCGGCGTCGGCGCCATCTTCAGTGCCTGGATCGGCTGGTACTTCCTGCACGATTACCAGCGGCAACGCGTGCTGACCTTCATCGACCCGCAGGCAGATCCCTTGGGCTCGGGTTATCACATCATCCAGTCGACGATCGCCATCGGCTCCGGCGGTATCTTCGGCAAGGGGTATCTGCGCGGCACGCAGGGCCAGCTCGAGTTTCTTCCCGAACGGCACACCGACTTCGTGTTTGCCGTCATCGGCGAGGAACTGGGGCTGCTCGGTGCGCTGCTGCTGATCGGACTCTACGTCTTCGTGGTGCTGCGAGCGCTGTTCCTCGCCACGCAGATGCGCGACACCTTCGCCAGACTGCTCTCGGGGTGTCTCGCCGGCATTTTCTTTGTCTATGTGTTCATCAACGCCGGCATGGTCAGCGGTCTGCTGCCCGTGGTCGGTGTGCCTCTGCCCCTCGTCAGCTACGGCGGTACGTCGATGGTGACCCTGCTGGCCGGCTTCGGTATGCTCATGTCGCTTTATGCGAACCGGAAACTCGCTGCGTGAACGCAGCCTCCCACTGCTGATTCTCTGCGCATCGATCGGTGGCTGCGTCACCCGACCGCCGCCGCAGGACGTCGCACCCCCTGCACCCGTCATCGTTCCGGCCCCGCCCCCGGTCGCCGAGCCCGTCCCTCCACCGCCGCCGCCCGCCACACCGCAACCGTTCGATCTGGAGCGCGCCGACATCCGCGCCTTCGTCGAGGAGGTCGCCGCGCGCCATTCGATTCCGCCTGAGGAGATCCGTGCGTTGCTTGCGCAGGGACAGTCGCAACCGCGCATCCTCGCGGCCATCGCGCGCCCCGCCGAAAGCGTGTTGAAGTGGTGGGAATACAGTGCGCGGCTCGTTTCGAGCGAGCGCGTCAGCCGCGGCGTCGAATTCGCTCGTGAGCACCGCGAGCGCCTCGATGCCGTGCATGCGGCGACCGGCGTCGATCCGGCCTTCATCGTGGCCATCATCGGCATCGAAACCAACTACGGTCGCAACAAGGGCTCGTGGCGGGTGCTCGATGCGCTCATGACCTTGGGCTTCGACTACCCTCCCCGCAGTCGATTTTTCCGCTCCGAGCTCGAGCAGTTCATGCTGCTCGTGCGTGAGGAGCGTCTCGATCCGTTGGCAACCCTTGGCTCCTATGCAGGCGCCATGGGTGCACCGCAGTTCATGCCCTCGAGTTATCGCCGCTATGCCGTCAACGGAACGCGCGATGGCGCGCTCGACGCACGCCGTGATCTGTTCGGCAGTTGGGATGACGTGATCGCGAGCGTCGCGAACTACTTCACCGAGCACGGTTGGGAGCGCGACGCACCCGCGGTGCTCGAAGCCAGTGCGCCACCGGAACTCATTGCGACTCTTGAGCGGCGTAACCTCGATTTGAACACCACGCTCGAGGGCTTGCGGACCCAAGGCGTGAGCGTCGAAACGAATCTGCCACCCGAAACGCGAGCGATGCTCGTGCCGGCAGAACTGGCCGATCGCCCGAGCGCCCGCGTGGGCTTGAAGAACTTCCATGTGATCACGCGCTACAACCGTAGCATTCTGTACGCCATGGCCGTCAACGATCTGGCGGCAGCCATCCGGCAGCAGACCGCCACGGCACCGACGACGCCGTCCGCCGCTCCGTCGCCGCAGCCGATCCCGTAAATGCGTCGCGCCATTCCGGTCCTGTTGTTATCGCTGCTCGTGCTGCAGGGCTGTAGCCTGCTGCGGCGAGGTCCGGAGGCACCACCCAAGCCACCAGCGGGCGTTCCCAAGCCGCCACGCGATCTCGCCGCGATCCCCGATGCCGTACCGCAGGCCGAACCGCGCAGTCGCTACGGTAATCCGGAGACCTACGAGGTCTTCGGCAAAAAATACCGAGTCATGAAATCCGCGCGCGGCCATGTCGAGCGCGGCCTTGCCTCGTGGTACGGACCGGGGTTTCACGCCGAGCGCACCTCGAGTGGTGAGCCGTACGACATGTACTCGATGACCGCAGCCCACAAGACGCTGCCGATCCCGAGTTACGTCCGTGTGACGCACCTTGGCAACGGTCGCTCCATCGTCGTGCGCGTCAATGATCGCGGGCCGTTCGTCGGCAATCGGATCATCGACCTCTCGTACACGGCCGCGTACAAGCTCGGCATGATCAGCACCGGGACGGCGCCCGTGGAAATCCGCGTGCTGCAGCCCGGTGACGCAAGCTCTGGCCGGGCAACCGTCACCACGCCTGTGGCGCCAACTCCAGCGGCGACTCTAGCGCCGACTCTAGCGCCGACTCCAGCGCAGGCCGTCGACACGCCAAGCCTCGGCATCAGCTCGCGCTTTCTGCAAACCGGGTCCTTCGGCTCGCGGGCCAATGCCGATGCCATGACGCGTCGGCTTGCGCAGTCGGGCATCCGCAACGCCGTGATCCGCGAGGCGCGTATTGGCGAGCGTGTGGTGTACCGCGTGCAAGTGGGCCCACTCGACAATGCCGTCGAGGCGGATGATATGGTCGAGCGACTGCGACTCGTCGGCGTGCCGGATGCCCGTCCGGCTCACGAGTGAGGCGGCTACAATAGACGGGCGTTTCGTTTCACCTTCGTTCGTCTGGAGTCTGTCTTGAGCCTGATGCTTGCCCGCCGGATCCTTTTTGCTCTCACCCTGATCTGTTGCGCAGGGTTGTCGCCAGGCGCTGCCTCGGCGGCGACCACCCAAGCCGCTCCCATTCCTCCGCCACCGGAGGTTGCCGGTCGCTCATACGTGCTGATCGACCACGCTACCGGCCGGGTACTGGCCGAGCGCAATGCAGACCAACGCGTCGAGCCCGCCAGCATCACCAAGTTGATGACGGCGTACGTTGCCTTTCGCGCCTTGGCCGAGGGTCGCCTCAAACTCGATGAGCGCATCTCCATCAGCGAACGCGCCTGGCGTTCGGAAGGCTCGCGGACCTTTCTCAACGTCGGCGATCAGGTGCCGGCGGAAGTCCTGCTACAGGGCATGATCGTGCAGTCGGGTAACGATGCCGCCGTAGCC
>CAISHQ010000063.1 GCA_903885195.1 uncultured Pseudomonadota bacterium
CTCGATGAGCGCATCTCCATCAGCGAACGCGCCTGGCGTTCGGAAGGCTCGCGGACCTTTCTCAACGTCGGCGATCAGGTGCCGGCGGAAGTCCTGCTACAGGGCATGATCGTGCAGTCGGGTAACGATGCCGCCGTAGCCATCGCAGAGCGCCTCGCGGGTTCGGAAGCCACGTTCGCGCAGTTGATGACGGAGCAGGCCAAACAACTCGGCATGAAAAACTCGAGCTTCGCCAATGCCACCGGCCTGCCGGATCTGGCCCTCTACACCACGGCCCGGGATATCGCGATTCTCTCGCGCGCAATGATTCGCGAGTTCCCGCAGTACTACCGCTGGTATTCGCAGCGTGAGTTCGTGTGGAACAACATCCGGCAGGGCAACCGCAATGGTCTGCTCTACCGCGACCCCACGGTCGATGGCATTAAGACGGGTCACACAGACTCTGCCGGCTACTGCCTCGCAAGCTCGGCCGAGCGTAACGGCACGCGCATGATCGCCACGATCTTCGGCACCGAGTCGCCGAAGGCACGCGAAGATGCCAGTGCCGCACTGCTCAACTACGGTTTCGCCTTCTACGAAACGGTGACGCTGCGCAAAGCGGGCGAGATGGTATTGAGGCCGCGGCTCTACAAGGGCACCGAGCAGGACATCGCCGTAGCACCGCAGAGCAATGTCAGCGCCACCATCGCCCGCGGCGGCCTGTCGCGGCTGCGCACGGCCACGCGACTCGACGAGCCGCTGGTGGCCCCGCTCAAAGCCGGCCAGCGGGTCGGCGAGATGCAGATCCTCGACGGCAAGACGGTGATTCGTCGCGTGCCTCTTGTCGTCACGACCGAGGCGCCCATGGGTGGCGTCTGGCCGAGACTGCGCGACACCATCGCACTCTGGTTCAGGTAAGCACCATGGCCGACCCGCTGCCGATTTGTCATCTCAACGGCGAATGGCCGGCATTGCGAGAGGCGCGTATTTCGCCACTCGATCGCAGCTTCCTGTTCGGCGATGGTGTCTACGAAGTGGTACCTGTCTTCGAAGGTCGGCCGTTCCGCTTTGCAGAGCACTTTGATCGACTGTCGCGCAGCCTCGCGGCGCTGCACATTCGTGACCCGCACAGCCGGGACGCTTGGCGCGCCCTGGTGCGCGAACTGATGCAGCGCAACGGCGGCGGCGATATGTATGTGTACGTCCAGGTCTCGCGTGGCGCCGAATACGGTCGCAACCACGCGCCCTTCCCCGACGTTGCGCCGACCGTATTCGCTTTTTGCGCACCGCTGCCAAAGCCCTCGGCTGCGCAGTTGGAGCAGGGGCTGCAGTGCGTCACGGCTCCGGACATCCGCTGGGCACGCTGTGACATCAAGTCGGTCGCACTGCTCGGCAATGTCATGCAGCGACAGCTGAGCGCGGAGATTGGTGCTCACGAGACGATCCTGCTCAAGGATGGTCAGATGATGGAGGCGAGCGCCTCCACCGTGCACGTGGTGTTGGGCGGCGTGATCGTCACACCGCCGAATTCGAATGAGATCCTCCCCGGCACCACCCGCTCGGTCGTCAAGGAACTGGCGGATCGTCTCGGCGTGCCACGCGAAACTCGACCCGTCAGCGAGGCCGAACTGCGTGCGGCCGATGAGGTCTGGCTGGCTTCGGCGACGCGCAACGTGTCAGCGGTAACCCGTGTCGATGGTGCTCCGGTGGGTGATGGCAAACCGGGGCCCGTGTGGCAGAAAATGTGGGCGGCTTTCCTGCAACTGCAAGCAGAGCTTAGGGATCAACCCTGGTGACCCATTCGAGCGGCGTCAACGGCGAGAGCCCGCTGCGCTTTCCCACCGACTACCCCATCAAGGTCGTCGGTCGCAGTGAGAAGCGCTTTCGGCAACGCATCGATGCGGTGGTGCTACAGCACTGCCCGAACCTCGCCGCAGAGCGCATCAACGAACGCGCAAGTGGTGCCGGCAATTTCATCTCGATCACCTACACGATCGTGGCCGAGAGCCGCGAACACGTCACCATGCTCGTCGGCGCGCTGGTCGCAACCGACGGCGTTCTGATGGTGATCTAGCGATCGCGCAGGGACTAGCGACCGATCAGCGAGAGGAACTCGCGCCGTGTGTCCGCATTGGACTTGATTGAACCACGCAGTGCAGAGGTCACGGTCGCCGTTCCGGTATGGCGTACGCCACGGGACTCCATGCACATGTGCCGACACTCGATGACCACAGCAACGCCAAGGGCCTGCAAATGAGTGTGCAGCGCGTCGGCGATCTGGTTGGTCAGTCGCTCCTGCACTTGCAGGCGGCGGGCGTAGATTTCGACCAGGCGGGAAATCTTTGACAGCCCGAGAATGCGTTTGTCGGGCACGTAGCCCACGTAGGCCTTGCCGAAGAACGGCGCAAGATGGTGCTCGCACAGCGAATACACCGGGATGTCGCGGACGATGACCATCTCGTCGACACTCTCCGCGCCATCCTCGAAGGATTTCAGGATCTCTTCGGGCTTTTCCCGATAGCCCCGGGTGTATTCCTCCCAGGCCTTGAGAAAGCGAGCCGGCGTCTCGAGCAGACCTTCGCGGGCCGGATCCTCACCGATGTAGGTAAGGAGGTCGCGGACCATCTCGAGTTCTTTGGGGGTGGGCTTATGTTTCATGGACGTGTCTCGACAGCAGTGGTTGCAGTTCGGTCAGCACGTCTGCGGCCACACGCGACCCCTCGGTGGGGCCGCCCAGCGCGGCCAACTGAGTCATCGCGAGCCCCTCGTAACCGCAGGGGTTGATACGCGCGAACGGTTCCAGATCCATGGCCACGTTCAACGCCACGCCATGATAACTCGCTCCGCGCCTCACCCGTATGCCCACACTCGCCAACTTGGCCCCGGAAACGTACACACCCGGTGCCTTCGGCCGCGTGGCGGCCGATATGCCGTAACGCGCAACACAGCGAATGACCGCTTGCTCGAGCGCGGTGACGAGGTCACGAACACCGAGGCCCGCGCGGCGCAGATCGATCAGTGGATAGACTACGACCTGGCCCGGACCGTGATAGGTGACCTGTCCGCCGCGATCCACGCGAACGACTGGGATGTCACCTGCGGCGAGAACATGCGAGGGATCGGCATTCATGCCGAGCGTGAACACCGGCTCGTGCTCGAGCACCCAGATCTCGTCGGCAGTGTGCGCATCGCGCACATCCGTGAAGCGCTGCATGGCCTGCCACGTCGGCAGATAGGCCACACGGCCGAGTTCAACGACGCGGGGTGGCGTGTTCGCTGAGGGCTGCATTGTCGAGACCGGCGTTGTTGCCGGCGAGCGCCTGCTCAGCCCGATAACTCGAGCGTACGAGCGGGCCCGACACGCACTCGCGGAAGCCGCGCGCGAGCGCCCAGTCGCGATAGCGATCGAATTGCTCGGGCGAGACAAAACGCTCGACGGGCAGGTGCCGCGCAGTCGGCTGCAAATACTGACCGAGCGTCAGCAAATCCACGTCGTGCTCACGCAGATCGTCCATCGTCTTCGCGATCTCATCATCCGTCTCGCCAAGGCCCAGCATGAGACTCGACTTGGTCAGCACATCGGAGCGGTGCTGTTTGGCATGACGCAGCACGTGCAGCGTGCGCGCGTAGCCCGCTCGTGCATCGCGCACGGGATGGGTGAGACGTTCGACGGTTTCGACGTTCTGCGCAAAGACCTCGAGCCCCGAATCGACCACCGTTGCCACATCGCGCATCACACCCTGAAAGTCGGGTGTCAGCGCCTCGACGGCCGTCGAGGGCGAGCGCGCCTTGATCGCCCGCACCGCTGCGGCGAAGTGGGCTGCGCCCCCATCGGGCAGATCATCTCGGTTGACCGAGGTCAGCACGACGTAGCGCAAGCGCATGAGTTCGACCGTCTTTGCCGTGTTCTCGGGCTCCTCAGGATCGAGCCAACCACGCGGGTTGCCGGTATCCACCGCGCAAAAACGGCAGGCGCGCGTGCACACCTCGCCCATCAACATGATCGTGGCGGTGCCGGCATTCCAGCACTCGCCGATGTTCGGGCACTTGGCCTCCTCGCAGACCGTGGCCAGGCGATGCTCACGCACCGTGCGCCGTACGGCCTCGTAGCCCGGACCAATCGCCAGTGGTGCCTTCAGCCAGCGCGGCTTGCCGCCCGGCACGCGCACGGGGCCCTGCGCGGTGGCCTTTATGCCATCGCGAATCGCGCTGAATCCATGCGCGGTGATGTACTTCTCGCCGCTGCGGGCGGGACCGTCCGTGCTCATAGCGACAAGTGTACGCCGATGGCGTCGGTCAGCCCACCGCACCGGCCGCGAGCCGCTCGTCGAGATCGCGCAGACGCTCCGGGGTGCCGATGTCGAACCACAAGCCTTGATACAAGCGGCCCCGCAGTCGATGGGCTGCAGCGGCCCGTTGCAGCAAGGGCGGCAGTGGAAAGCGTCCGTCGTCGCAGCCGGCGAAAAACTCCGGGCGATAGACGCCGATTCCGGCGAAGGTTAAACGCGGTGGCGCATCGGCCGCGGCCAGCCGCTCGGGATCAGCCAGCACGTCGAGCGAGGCCGTCGCTCCCGGCACCAAGGCGAAATCGCCGCGCCGGTGTTGCGGCGGGTTCGGCACCAGAATGAGGCTCGCCAAGGCCTGCTCGTCGAGAACGGGCGGACGTGAGAAATCGAAGTCGGTCCAGATGTCGCCGTTGACGACGAGAAAGGGCTCGGGCCCGAGCAACGGCAGTGCGCGCAGAATGCCACCGCCCGACTCGAGCGCTTCGCCTTCAGCGCTGTAACGAATGTGCAAACCAAATCGACGGCCATCACCGAGCGCTGCCGGTATCTGCTCACCAAGCCAGGCATGGTTGACCACGACATCGCGAAAGCCCGCACGGGCCAAGCTACCGAGCAACCACTCGATGAGCGGCCGCCCGCCGACCTCGAGCAGGGGTTTGGGGCGTTCGTCCGTCAGCGGCCGCATGCGCTCGCCGCGGCCGGCGGCGAGGATCATCGCCTTCACGAACGATCCGCCAGTGCGCGCGCGTGGGCCGCGGCCAGTTGCGGCGTCACCTGTTGCTGCAACCACGTGCCGAGCGGAGCGAGTTCCGCGTAGCGACCGCAGCTGTCCTGCAGATACTCAACGGTGAGCGGCAAATCGGCGAGATAGCCGCTCTTGCCGTCACGCCACCAGAGGCGAGCAAAGATGCCGAGGATCTTGAGGTGACGCTGCACGCTGACAAGATCGAACCAGCGCAGGAATTCGGCATCACTCGCCCCGGCCAGCGTCGAAGCACCTTGCCGACGAAGCGCCTGCCGATGCGCGAGCACCCAGGCTTCAACCCGCTCGCGCGGCCAACGGATGTAGCAATCTTTGAAGATCGAGGCGAGGTCGTAGCCCATGGGGCCCGCGAGCGCATCCTGAAAGTCGATAACGCCCGGTCCGTGCGCGGGCAGCACCATGAGGTTGCGTGAATGATAGTCGCGATGCACAAAGACCTGCGGTTGCTGCAAGGCCTCGGCTACGAGAAAGCGGAAGGTGGCCTCGAACAGTTCCGATTCCGCCTCGCTCACCGGACGCTGCAGGTGACGCGCGCAAAACCACTCCGGCATGAGCACGAGTTCGCGCCGCAAGGCGGCCTCGTCGTAGGGCGACAGCTCGTGCTGCAACGGGCGGCCCCGAACCTGCAGACTCGCGAGCGCCTGCAGAGCGTCGCCGTAGAGGGAATCGGCAAGCCCAGCATCCTGCAGCGCACTGAGGTACGAGGTGGTGCCAAGATCCTCGAGCAGCACGAAGCCGCGCTCGCGATCGACGGCATGTACCGCCGGCACGTGCACCCCGGTTTGCGCGAGCAGCGCACCGACATGCAGGTACGGTCCGATGTCCTCCTGTGCGGGCGGCGCATCCATGACGATGAGCGTCGCGCCGTCGCGCAGGTGAACACGAAAATAGCGACGAAAGCTGGCATCCGCCGAAGCCACCTCGACGCCGCGCACGGCGTAGGCAAGCTCGCGCGTGACCCAGTCGGTGAGCGCCGCCAGGCGCAAATCGGGAGCGGACATGAACGGATTATAAGGGGGGTGCATAATGGGCGCAGATCATGTCGCGTCCTTCTGCACGCCCCCTTAACCCATTGCAGCTGGCGTTGCTGCTGTGTGCACTCGCCGTCGGTTCGGCACGCGCCGAGGCTACGGACGAAGCGCCCGCCAATCCAAAGCCCATACCCCTGCGCTGCCCAGCGCCGAGCCCCGTCGCCGGCATGCAGCGCGCAGACGGGCTGCCGGAACAGAGCGTGGCACGAGATAGGCCCGCGGTTCGCGAAGACGAGGCCCGACTGCCGGTGGAAGTCAGCAGCGACAGTGCGCAGATCGGGGTCGATGGTGCGGCCCTGCTCAGCGGGCGGGTGGAATTGCGTCAGGGCGAGCGCCGACTCGAGGCTGAGGAAGTGCGGTACGACCGCGCGTCGGGGCAGTTCAGCGTCCGCGGAACGCTCACCTACACCGACGGCTCGATCACGGCCCGCGGCGATACAGGCCGCTACGAAGCCGCATCGGGCGCCAGTCTCGAGGATGCAGATTTCGACCTGCCGGAGCGCCCGGCACGCGGCGCGGCCGAGCGCATGCAGATCGGCACCGATGGGCGAGTACGCCTCTCCGAGGTGTGGTTCAGCACCTGCCCCGATGCCTCACCCGATTGGCGGATTCGTGCGCGCAGCATCGAGCTCGACACCCGCACTCGTAACGGTACGGGCCGCAACGCCGCCGTGGAATTTCTCGGCGTGCCGATTCTCTACCTGCCCTACATCTCGTTCCCGCTTGGTGAGCAGCGCAAGAGCGGCTTTCTCGTCCCCGACGCGGGCTTCAGCTCGCGCAGTGGCGTGGAGCTCGCGGTGCCGTACTACTTCAATCTAGCGCCGAACTACGACCTGCTGGTCGAGCCGCGCTTTTACGAGAAGCGTGGTCTCGACGCCGGCGCAACGTTCCGTTACCTGACCCGCACGAATCGCGGCGAGATCCGCGCTAATCTGCTGCCCGGAGACATGGTGCGCGATACCGATCGGCACTGGCTGCGTCTGCGGCACCGAACGGAGTTGCCCGCCGGTTGGCGGCTCGATCTCGATGCCGCCGATGTCAGCGACGCGGAGTACTTCGAGGATTTCGCAGCGGGTGCCGACGGTACGAGCACGGCCTTTTTGCAGCGCGTAGCGCGACTTAGCTATCGCGATGAGCACTGGCGCGTCCGCGGCGAGTTTCAGCAGTTCCAAACCATTGATCGCGCCCTGCAGCCGATCGACCGGCCCTATGCGCAAGTGCCGCGCATCGCGGTGCGCGGTGAAGGCCGCCGTGATGCAGGTCTGCCGCTCAGCTACTCGCTCGACGCCGAGGTGGTGAATTTCGAACGCGATACGGGCATCACCGGTTGGCGTACCGATGCCACCTCGCGTATCGCACTCGATTTCGGCAGCCCCGCCTACTACCTGCGTCCGGCTGCCGGCGTTCGCTACACCCGCTACGCGCTCGACAGCGTGGCCTCGGGCGCGACCACATCTCCGAGCCGGTCGTTACCCTTCGCCGCGCTCGATGCGGGTTTGCTGCTCGAGCGCCCGGCCGTGGATGGGCGGGTGCAGCGCATCACGCTGGAGCCACGCCTGTTGTATCTGTGGACGCCGTATCGCGACCAAGATGATCTGCCGGTGTTCGACACCCGCGTGCCCGATCTGAACTTCGTACAGCTGTTCCGCGGCGAGCGCTACGTCGGCGCGGATCGCGTCTCGGATGCGAACCAGGTGAGCCTCGGCGTCACCTCCCGTTTCTACGACGGAGCGAGCGGTCGCCAGTTGCTCGCCGCCACGATCGGCCAGACTCTGCACCTTGAGGCGCCCCGAGTGCGGCTACCGGACGAGCCGCGCATCGGCTCGAAATCGGATCTCGTGGCGCAGCTTGCGGTCACGCGATGGCAGAACTTCAACGTCAATCTCGGCGTGCAATGGAATCCGCAGCAATCCCGCAGCGAACGCCGGCAGGTGCGCATCCAGTACCGGCCGCAAGGTGACCGGGCGCTGAACCTCGCCTACCGCTTCCAGGACCAACGGCTCGAGCAGACCGAACTGTCCGGCGCATGGCCCGTCACGCGGCGCTGGAGCGCATTCGGCCGCCTGGTATACGACCTGCAAGAACGCAGCACGCTCGAACAATTCGGCGGCGTTGAATACGGCGCCTGCTGCTGGCGGCTACGGCTCGTGGGCCGGCGGTTCGTCTCCAGCCGCACCGGCGAGCGGGACAGCGGGATCTACCTGCAGCTGGAACTCAACGGTCTCGCCAGTGTCGGAAGTTCCGCCGACACTTTCCTCGAGGAGGCAATTCGGGGATACTCGGCGGCCGGCGTAAGCCGCTGACTTTCAACATTTTTCAGGGTTCCCGCATGATCTCCAGTCGACCCCGAACCGTGACTACGCTCGTGCTGCTCGCGCTACTGACCGGCAGCGCAGGTCACGAGGCGAGCGCGCAGTCTCGCTCGCTGTCCGACCGAGGTGTGATGCTCGATCGCGTCGCCGCCGTGGTCAACGAGGGCGTGGTGCTGAGCAGCGAAGTCGACGAACAGATCGCGCTCGTCAGCGAGCGTCTCAAGACGCAAGGCCTCGAGATGCCGCCAGAGACGGTGCTGCGACAGCAGGTGCTCGAGCGGCTGGTGCTGCAGGAGATCCAGATGCAACGCGCGCAGCGCGCGGGCATCCGCATCAACGACGAGAATCTCAATCAGGCGCTCGGTGAAGTGGCGCAGCGTAACGGTATCCCGCTGGCGCAACTGCCTGAGGCGCTGACCCAGCAGGGACTCGACTATGCGAGCTATCGCGAAAGCGTTCGCCGCGAGATGACGCTGCAGGTGCTGCAGCAACGCGATGTCATCCAGCGCATCAACGTCAGCCCGCGCGAACTCGACCAATTTCTCGAGAAGCAGAAAAATCGGCCCTCCGAGCTCAACGAGTACAACCTCTCGCACATCCTGATCGCCGTGCCGCAGGAAGGGACGCCGCAGCAACTGGACGAGGCCTCCCGTCGCGCGGCCGACGTCGGTCAGCGCGCGCGCAGCGGGGAAGACTTCGCGAAACTCGCGGTGGCTTACTCGAACAGTCAAACGGCCCTCGAGGGCGGCGCACTCGGCTGGCGCAAGGGCCCGGAGATCCCGACCGTGCTCGCCGATCTGGTCGTCGGCCTGAAACCCGGCGAGGTCAGCGAACCGCTGCGCACACCTTCGGGATACCACATCGTGCGTCTTAACGAAGTTCGTGGTAACGACCAGCAGGTCGTGATCCGCCAGACCCGTGCGCGCCACATCCTGCTCAAGCCGACCGAGATCCAGGACGATGCCACCGTGCGTCAGCGACTGCTGGATGCGCGCGAGCGCATCCTCAAGGGCGAGGACTTCGCCGTACTCGCCAAGACGCTCTCGGAAGACCCAGGCTCTGCAGCCGAGGGCGGTGATCTGGGCTGGAGCGCACCCGGCAATTTCGTGCCCGAATTCGATCGCATGCTCGAAAGCCTGACCGAAAACGAAATCAGTCAGCCGTTCCGTACCCAGTTCGGCTGGCATGTTGTGCAATTGCTCGGTCGGCGCGATTACGACAACACGGAAGAACTGCGTCGTCAGCGCGCCTTCCTGCAACTGCGCGAAAGCAAGGCGGACGAGGAAACCGAACTCTGGCTGCGCCGTCTGCGTGACGAGGCGTATGTCGACATCAAGAGCTGATCGACCGCGTCTCGTCATCACCTCGGGAGAACCTGCGGGCATCGGCCCGGAGTTGTGCGCGCAACTACTCGCGGACGGCGCACCTGACTGTGAGCTCTGCATCCTTGGCGATCGAGCGCTGCTGCGCGAACGTGCGGTGATGGCAGGCGTCGCGCCGTTGCCGGACGAGTGGATCGAGCATGTGCCGCTGCCCACCCACTCGGTGGCAGGGTCACTGGATGTGCGCAATGCGCCTTACGTGCTCGAACTGCTGGATCGGGCTTTGGCCGGAGTGCGTTCGGGCCGCTTCGATTCGATGGTGACGGCACCGGTACAAAAATCGGTGATCGCGCAATCCGGCGTACCCTTTTCGGGACACACGGAATATCTCGCCGAACGCTGCGCAGCACCGCTGCCCGTGATGCTGCTGACCTGCGGGACGCTACGTGTAGCCCTCGCGACGACCCACCTGCCGTTACGGCGCGTCGCCGATGCGATCAACGAAGCGGGGCTCCTGCAGATCCTGCGCATCATGCACACGGATCTGCGTCGCTGGTGGCAGATTGAGGCGCCGCGCATCGCCGTGTGCGGCCTCAACCCCCATGCCGGGGAAAACGGTCTGCTCGGCGAAGAGGACCAACTCGTGATCGCTCCGGCGATCGCCGCGGCACGACGTGAAGGCATCGATGCCCAAGGACCGCTGCCCGCCGACACGGCGTTCGTGCCTCGCGAGATGGCGCGCTACGACGCGTATCTTGCGATGTATCACGACCAAGGCCTGCCGGTACTCAAGCACGCCGCTTTCGGACATGCCGTGAATATCACGCTCGGCCTGCCCATCATTCGTACTTCCGTCGATCACGGCACTGCGCTCGCGCTGGCCGGCACCGGCAAGGCCGACGTCGGCAGTTTGCGCGCGGCCGTAGATCTTGCACGCACTCTCGCCCTGCGATCGAGCGGCTGAGCCGCGTGGTATTCGCCCGCAAACGCTTCGGTCAGAACTTCCTGCATGACGAGGGAGTCATCGAGCGCATCGTTAGCGCGATCGGCCCATCGCCGCAGGATGCGCTCGTCGAGATCGGTCCCGGACACGGCGCCCTGACCGAACCGCTGCTCGAGCGCGCAGGTCGCCTCGATGCGATCGAGATCGATCGCGATCTGGCCGCTACGCTGCAGGAGCGCTTCGCAGGGCAGGGCCTGACGCTGCATGTGGCCGATGCTTTGCGCTTCGACTTTGCAGCCCTGGCCGTACAACGCGGGCGCAAGCTGCGCGTGCTGGGCAATCTCCCGTACAACGTCTCGACGCCGCTGCTGTTCCACCTGCTCGAGGCGCACGGCTCGATTGAAGATTTGCACATCATGCTGCAGCGCGAAGTGATCGCACGGATCTGCGCTGCGCCGGGCAGCGACGATTACGGACGCCTCACCGTCATGCTCGCCCCGTGGGTCGTGGCCGAGGCGCTGTTCGAAGTCGGCCCCGGCGCATTCCGGCCTGCGCCGAAAGTCTGGTCGGCCGTGGCTCGCCTCACGGTTCGCGAGGCGCCCGCCTTCCCGGTCGATGCGCGCTTTGGACGAGTGGTCGCTGCGGCGTTCTCGCAGCGCCGCAAAACGCTGCGCAACGGGTTGCGTGCCCTACTCGATGCCGCCGCCATCGAGCGCTGCGGCGTCGACCCGGGCGCACGCCCGGAAACCCTGACGCCCGCGCAGTTCGCCGCGCTTGCACAGGCCCTGCCGAGCAGCTAGCGTGCAAAGCGCCATGGACGAACCTTTCCGCATCCACATCCACATCGAAACGGCCTACCTCGAGGCGCAATCCGAGCCCGAGGAGCAGCGGTTCGTGTTCAGCTACACCATCACCATCCGTAACGAGGGCACCCAAGCGGCGCAGCTCGTCTCGCGGCACTGGCTGATCACCGACAGCAACGGCAAGACTCAGGAAGTACGCGGCAAAGGCGTCGTCGGCGAGCAGCCGCATCTGCGACCAGGTCAGTCGTTCCGCTACTCGAGCGGCGCCATCATCGAAACGCCGGTCGGCACCATGCAGGGCAGTTACCAGATGCGCTCGGACGAGGGCCTGACATTCGATGCGCCGATCCCGGCGTTCCGTTTGGCGATGCCGGGTATCGTCCACTGACATGGCGCGCATCGCGATCGGCGACGTGCAGGGGTGCCTTACGGAACTGCGCGCGCTGCTCGATAGGGCGAGGTTTTCAGCGGACCGCGACGAATTGTGGTTCGTCGGGGATCTCGTCAATCGCGGCCCACAATCGCTCGGCGTGCTGCGCTTCGTCCGCGCCCTCGGCGCCAATGCGCGCGTCGTGCTCGGCAATCATGACCTGCACCTGCTCGCCGTGGCGTTCGGCAGCGGTCGGGAACTGCGCAAGGGCGACACGCTCGATGAGATCCTGCAGGCCAGCGATCGCGACAGGCTGCTCGAATGGCTGCTCGGTTGTCCGCTCGCCGTATGCGCTGCGCAAGCGGCCCCAGAGGGTACCGATGATCTGATGGTGCACGCGGGCGTCGTGCCCCAATGGTCGGTCGCCGAGGTACAGGCTCTGGCGAGCGAAGTGCAGCAGGTGCTGCGTGAGCGCCCCGCGGAACTCTTTGCCGGGATGTATGGCAACAAGCCTGATCGCTGGAGCGAGACCCTGCAGGGAATCGATCGCTGGCGGTTCGTGATCAATACACTCACACGACTGCGCTACTGCCGCGCGGACGGGCAGATCGATTTGAAGATGAAGGGTGCGCCGGGCTCGCAGTCCCCGGGCTGGCAGCCCTGGTTCGAGGTCGATACGCGGCGCAGCCGCGACGCGCGGGTGATCGTCGGCCACTGGTCAACGCTGGGTCTGCGAACCGAACCACATCTGCTGGCGCTCGACACCGGTTGCGTCTGGGGCGGGGCCCTGACGGCCGTCTGCCTCGACTCCGGACAACGCTGGCAGGAAGCCTGCGCCGGATATCGCGAGCCCGGCTAAAATGCCAGCATGAGCCTCATCAAGCAGCAAGACGTGATCGACAGCGTGGCCGACGCGCTGCAATACATCTCCTACTACCACCCGATCGATTACATCGAATCGCTCGGCCGAGCCTACGAGCTCGAGGAGTCACCCGCGGCCAAGGACGCCATCGCGCAAATCCTCACCAATTCGCGGATGTGCGCGGAAGGCCACAGACCGATCTGCCAGGACACCGGCATCGTGGTCGCCTTCGTCAAGGTCGGCATGAACGTGCGCTGGGACGCGACGCTGACGCTCACCGAGATGATCAACGAGGGCGTGCGCCGCGCCTACCTCGATCCGAACAACACGCTTCGCGCATCGATCGTGGCCGACCCCGCTTTCACCCGCAAAAATACGCGCGACAACTCCCCCGCCGTGGTCCACGTAGAAATGGTGCCCGGAGATACGGTGGAGATCACGGTCTCTGCCAAGGGTGGCGGCTCGGAGAACAAGTCGAAGTTCGTGATGCTGAATCCCAGCGACTCGATCGTCGATTGGGTGCTGAAGACCGTGCCCACCATGGGCGCAGGCTGGTGCCCTCCGGGCATGCTCGGCATCGGCATCGGCGGCTCGGCCGAGAAGGCCATGCTGCTCGCCAAAGAATCACTGATGGACCCCATCGATATGACCGAGCTCAAGGCCCGCGGTCCGCGCAATCCGACCGAAGAGCTGCGTATCGAGCTCTATGACAAGGTCAATGCACTCGGCATCGGTGCACAGGGTCTTGGCGGTCTGTCGACCGTGCTCGATGTGAAGATCCTCGACTATCCGACGCACGCGGCCTCGAAGCCGGTGGCGATGATCCCGAACTGCGCAGCCACGCGGCACGTGCACTTCACGCTCGATGGCTCAGGTCCGGCGCAGCTCGAACCGCCGGATCTCGCGCGTTGGCCCAAGGTCGACTGGAAGCCGTCGAAGGAGTCGATCCGCGTCAATCTCGACACACTGACTCGCGCCGAAGTCACCACCTGGCAACCGGGCGATCGATTGTTGCTTAACGGTCGCATGCTCACCGGACGAGATGCGGCCCACAAGCGAATCGCGGATCTGTTCGCGAGCGGCCAGGCACTGCCTGAAGGCGTCGACTTCCGCAATCGCGTGATCTATTACGTGGGCCCGGTCGATCCGGTGCGTGACGAGGTGGTAGGCCCCGCGGGCCCCACCACGGCCACGCGCATGGACAAATTCACCGAAATGATGCTCGAGAAGACAGGGCTCATTGCCATGATCGGCAAGGCGGAACGCGGACCCACCGGCATCGAAGCGATTCGCAAGCACGGCGCGGCCTACCTCATGGCCGTGGGCGGTGCCGCCTATCTCGTCTCTAAGGCCATCAAGGCCTCGCGCGTGGTGGCCTTTGCCGATCTTGGGATGGAAGCGATCTACGAGTTCGAGGTGAAGGACATGCCGGTCACGGTAGCGGTCGATGCGCGCGGCACCTCCGTGCACCAGAGCGGTCCGGCGGAGTGGAGCCAGAAGATTGCTGCTGGCTTGCCGCTCCGCCGGCGCTGAGACGCAAAAGATTTCTTACGGCGCCTTGACGGGCGCCGGCTTCTGATCTTTGGCGTAGTGCTCGAGACTCGAGAGACTGCGATCCGCACTCCACTCGGTCGGCGCATCGAAGTACTTCTTGTAATGCTTCTCGGCGTAGTCGAGCACCGGTCGCGTCAGCACCTGATCAAGGTTCTTGGTCGTGCCCATGAAGCAGCCGTACTGACAGAAGCCGGTGCGCTGACCCATCAGCATCCACGGCAGCCAGGGCGTGATGCGGTTCCAGGTGCCGGTGTAGTCGATGGTGGTGAGCTTCGGATTCTGCAGGTCCTCGACGCGGATGTGGTGCGCGAAGAACTCCGACACCTGCGCAATGCGCCCCGCCGACTCACGCGGCCACTTCTCCGGCTGCAGCGCACTCGGATAGGCGAGATGCACATGGATTTCCATTTCCGCCATATCGCCATGCTGATACCACGGCAGGATGAACGGGATGCGCGGCGGCTGCTCCTTGTTGAGTCCGCCAAAGTCCGACATCGCCGGGAAATGATCTTCGATGAGGTAATTGAACGGGTCGTTGGCGACGTGCACCGCCTTGACGGTCTCGTTGGTCAACGGGTTCTTCCACTCATCGAGTACTTCACCCGTCTTGAGATCGGTGTAGACGATGATCTCGCGACACATGCGACGGATCGCGCCGTTCGGTCCCTCGGCAAGGCGAATGACGCCGAAGCCCGAGGCACCCATCAGATCGACGACCTTCTTCTGCGGTTCGATGGCCATGACGTAGCCCTTGAACCAGAAGTACTTCTGCTTGCCGAAATCGAGATCACCCTGGATACGCGCGTAGGCCAGCTGGTTGCCGCGCCCCGTCGACAGATCGAGGTAGGGCCCCTTCAAGCCAGGTCCGGTGCCGTGGCTGGACACCATAGTCGAACCGGCCGTCGCCGTGGGACCAAGCGTCATGCCCGCGAGGCCCGCTGCGCCCACCGCCAACGCACCGCCGAGTCCGCTCGCCGTAGTCAGAAAATCACGGCGTTCCGGCTGTTGTAGATCCTGCGCCTTATCCATCTCACACCCCCGTGTTGTTGAAGCGCCGATGATGCCTCGGGGTGCCGCCGATCGATGCGCCGGCCCGCCGCTCTGTCCATTTTCGCACCGGTGGCGTCAGGCGCCCCCTTGCAGACGCTTCAACTCGTTGAGCACGAGTTTGGAGTGACCGTCAGCATCAACCTTTTCCCAGTGCTTGGCGACGCGGCCCTGCGGATCGATGATGAAGGTGTCGCGGCGCGAGAACTCCACGAGCCCGAGCATGCTGGTCAGCACGCCATAGGTCTTGGTCGTCGCCTTGCTCGAGTCGGCAAGCACGGCGAAGGGCAGGCTGTGCTCCTTGGCGAAGTCCTTCTTGGAGTTCACGTCATCCACGCTCACGCCAAGAATGACGGCATTGGCCCGGTTGAAAGCAAAGATATCGTCCCGGAAGTCGCAGGCCTGCGTGGTGCAGCCCGGCGTGTTGTCCTTGGGGTAGAAATACAGCACCACCCACTTGCCACGGTAATCCTTGAGCGACACCCACTTGCCGGTCTGATCCTGCAGGCGAAACTCCGGCGCGGGACTGCCCACCTTGGGGCTTGCAGCAAAAACAGGGAGAGACAGCGCGAATACGGCAAGCGCACCGAGTACGGCGGTGACGATGCTCGAGAGGCGAAGACTTTGCGCCATGA
>CAISHQ010000064.1 GCA_903885195.1 uncultured Pseudomonadota bacterium
GTTCGGCAAGATCATCTCGGTCTCCACCAGCGCCAGCAACATGATCCGCGCCGGGAACCCGATCTACGGACCCGGCAAGGCCGCACTCGAAGCGATGACGCGGGTGTGGGCGAATGAGCTGAAGGGCACCGGCGTCGACGCCAACATCATCCTGCCCGGCGGCGCTGCCGATACGTCCTTCATTCGAGAGGAAGTCGTCGCGGGCGCGGTCGGTGAACGGTCGCAGAACGGGCGACTGCTGCCCGGCGACGTGATCGTGCCCCCTGCAGTGTGGCTGTGCACCGATGCGACCAACGGGGTCACAGGCGTCCGGGCCGTCGGCCGCAACTGGGACAGGAATGCCTCAACCGCGGAAGAGGCTTTCCAAAAGTGTCTCGATCCGCGCATCGACGTGCCGCGGATCATGTAAGTGGTTGGGCCGACGCCCACCCCAAAGAAAAAGCCCCGGCGTTTCCGCCGGGGCTTCTTCGTCTTTGCAGACGATCGGTCAGGTAAGCGCGTGGCTTACATGCCCATGTCGCCCATGCCACCCATGCCGCCCGGGGCCGGGTGCGCGTGGTCGTGGTCGTCCTTCGGGGCCTCGGCGATCATCACTTCCGTGGTGAGCAGCAGGCCGGCGACCGACGCCGCATTCTGCAGCGCAAGACGCGTGACCTTCGCCGGGTCGAGGATGCCGAAGTCGAGCATGTCGCCATACTCGCCCGTGGCGGCGTTGTAACCGTACGAGCCCTTGCCGGACTTGACCTGATTGAGGATCACGGCGGCGTCTTCACCGGCGTTCTCCACGATCTGGCGCAGCGGCTCCTCGATCGAGCGGGCGAGGATGCGGATGCCGACCGTCTGGTCTTCGTTCGCACCTTCGAGCTTCTCGAGGGCCTTGGTCGCGCGGATCAGCGCCACGCCACCGCCCGGCACCACGCCCTCTTCCACCGCCGCACGCGTGGCGTGCAGGGCGTCTTCGACGCGGGCCTTCTTTTCCTTCATCTCGATCTCGGTGGCAGCACCCACCTTGATGACCGCGACACCGCCGGAGAGCTTGGCAACGCGCTCCTGCAGCTTTTCCTTGTCGTAGTCGCTGGTGGCTTCTTCCACCTGCTGGCGGATCGACTCGATGCGGGCCTTGATGTCGCCCGCCTTGCCGGCGCCGTCGATGATCGTGCTGTTTTCCTTCTCGACGACGATCTTCTTGGCTTCGCCAAGATCGTTCAGCGTCGCCTTCTCGAGCTGCAGGCCAACCTCTTCCGAGATCACCGTGCCGCCCGTCAGGACTGCGATGTCCTGCAGCATGGCCTTGCGACGATCACCGAAGCCCGGCGCCTTGACGGCGGCGACCTTGAGGATGCCACGGATGTTGTTGACGACGAGCGTGGCCAGAGCCTCGCCCTCGACGTCCTCAGCGATCACGAGCAGCGGACGGCCCGACTTGGCCACGCCCTCGAGGATCGGCAGCATCTCGCGGATGTTCGAGATCTTCTTGTCGACGAGCAGGATGAACGGCTTGTCGAGCTCGACCGTCTGGTTGGCCTGTTGGTTGATGAAATACGGCGAGAGGTAGCCGCGATCGAACTGCATGCCCTCGACGACGTCGAGTTCGTTCTGCAGACCCGAACCTTCTTCAACGGTGATTACGCCTTCCTTACCGACCTTCTCCATCGCCTGGGCGATGGTCTTGCCGATCGACTCGTCGCTGTTGGCGCTGATCGTGCCGACCTGCGCGATCGCCTTGTTGTCTTTACAGGGCTTGGCGAGCTTCTTGATCTCTTCGGTGGCGGTGATGACCGCCTTGTCGATGCCGCGCTTGATGTCCATCGGGTTGCGGCCCGAGGCCACGGCCTTGAGACCTTCGCGGATGATCGCCTGCGCGAGCACCGTGGCGGTGGTGGTACCGTCGCCGGCCTCGTCGGAGGTGTTGGAAGCGACTTCCTTCACCATCTGCGCGCCCATGTTCTCGAACCTATCCTTCAGTTCGATTTCTTTGGCGACGGAGACGCCGTCCTTGGTGACGGTCGGAGCGCCGAAGCTCTTCTCGAGCACCGCGTTGCGGCCCTTCGGGCCGAGCGTCGCCTTGACGGCGTTGGCGAGGATGTTGACGCCGCGCACCATGCGCGAACGGGCGTCATCACTGAAACGTACTTCTTTGGCAGCCATTGTGATGTTCCTTGAATGATGTGCTGGGGCTTACTTGCCTTCGATGACGGCCATGATGTCTTCCTCGCGCATCACGAGGAGATCTTCACCGTCGACCTTCACTTCGGTCCCGCTGTACTTGCCGAAGAGGATCTTGTCGCCGGCCTTCACATCGAGCGGACGGACCGAGCCGTCCTCGAGGATCTTGCCCTTGCCGGTGGCGACGACCTTGCCCTGCGAGGGCTTCTCGGCAGCGCTGTCGGGGATGACGATACCGCCCGGCGAGGTGCGTTCCTCGGCCAGGCGCTTCACGATCACGCGGTCATGAAGCGGACGAATTTTCATGTTTCGCTCCTGAAAACTAACGGTTGACTGGGATAGGAACAGGGGCAGTGTTAGCACTCCCCCTGCTTGGCTGCTAATGATAGCGACGGAATGTTTCTTTTCAAGGGCAAGCCCGGCTATGCTGGGCGGCCAAGACCCGCGATGAATAGCGCAAGTCAATGAATATCAAGACTATTTTTGTTTTGGCCGCCAGTGTACTTATGGGGCTTTTGACGGCCCCGGCCCGAGCCCAGCTCGGCGAATCCGAGTTCCTGCCACCGACCGAGGCATTTCGGGTGTCGGCCGTGGTCAGCGGGGCCGACCAAGTTCGCGTCGAGTTTCTGGTCACGCCCGGCTATTACCTGTATCGACACCGGCTGAATTTCGCGCTCGAAGGCGTTGATGGCGGCAGCGCACCGCCCGCGAGCCTTGGAACGGCACTGATCCCGCCCGGCGAGTGGAAGGAAGACGAATTCTTCGGCCGCCAACAAGTGTTCCATGAGGGTTTCACGGTCAGCGTGCCGGTATCGCGGGCACCGGGTGGAGTGCTGCCGGCGACGTTGGTGGTCGGGCTGCAGGGCTGCGCCGATGCGGGACTGTGCTATCCGCCGGAGAAGCGTCGGCTGCGCATCGAGTTGCCGCCGACACAGGGCAGCGCCACCGCATCGACACCACCCGTGGCCGGAATCGAGTCGGGCGCTGGCGCCGCGGGCGGCGGCTTCGTCTCCGAACAGGATCGCCTCGCCTTACTCATCAAAGACGGCAGTCTGTCCCTCGTGCTCGCGACATTCTTTGGTCTTGGCCTGTTGCTGGCGTTCACGCCTTGTGTGCTGCCAATGGTCCCCATCCTCTCGGGAATCATCGCCGGTCAAGGTAGCAACGTGACCACCGCGCGCGCGTTCTCGCTCTCGCTCACCTACGTACTTGGCATGGCCGTGATGAATACCTTGGCAGGCGTCGCGGCCGCGGCCGCCGGGCAGCAGATCCAGGCCATGTTCCAGCAGCCCTGGATCATCGTGCTGTTCGCGTTGCTGTTCGTCGCCTTGGCGCTCTCCATGTTCGGTCTGTTCACGCTCCAGCTGCCCTCGGCGTTGCAGACTCGCTTGAGTGACGTGAGCAACCAGCAGCGCGCCGGCACGTTCGGTGGTGTGGCCGTCATGGGCGCACTGTCCGCGCTCATCGTCACGGCCTGCGTGGCGCCACCGCTGTTCGCCGCACTCGCGGTCATTGCGCAAACCGGTGATGTGGTTCGCGGTGGCAGCGCCCTCTTTGCCATGTCGCTCGGCATGGGTGCCCCGCTGCTCGTCATTGGCACCTCGGCAGGTCGCCTGTTGCCGAAGGCCGGCGCGTGGATGGAAACGGTCAAGAAATTCTTTGGCGTGCTGATGCTGGCGGTCGCCGCCTGGATGCTCGAGCGCATCGTCGCCGAACGCTGGGCGCTGCTGTTGTGGGCCGTGCCAGCACTGACGGGTGCCTGGCTGCTGTGGCGCGAGATTCGTCCGAGGTCGGCACTCGGCTGGGCGGGACGGCTACTCGGCGTGGCGCTTGGCCTCTATGGTCTGCTGCTGCTTGCCGGCGTCGTGCTCGGCGGTCGGAGCCTGCTCGCGCCGATTCCGCAATGGCAAGCCGAGGTTCGCAGCCTCGAATTCCAGCGCATCAA
>CAISHQ010000065.1 GCA_903885195.1 uncultured Pseudomonadota bacterium
CTGGATGTACACGTGCCGCCCCGATACGTAGAGCGGGAAGATCGCGGCGATGCCAAGCAAAACGAGGTAGGTACGCTGCCCACCCAAGCCGGCGGGCGCATGCACGGCAGCGGCGAGAAACACCGCGCCGAGGATCACCACGCCCACCCGCTGGAACATGCAGAGCGGACAGGGCTCGAACCCGAGCACGCGCTCGGCGTAGAGCGCGTAACCCATCATGGCCACGCAGGCGAGGAAACCCGCCAGATTAGCGAGGCGCCGCTGCGCCAAAGGCAGCGTCAACCCTGCGTCCCGCGCTGCTTCAGTTCGCGTTCGACATCCTCGATGCGCACGTGGCGGATGTCCTTGCCGTGCACCATGAACACCACGTACTCGCAGATGTTCTTGGCGTGATCGCCGATGCGCTCGAGCGCCCGTACCACCCACATCACATCGATGACGCGGCGGATCGCCCGCGGGTCTTCCATCATGAAGGTGATCGACTGACGCTGGATGGCCTCGTATTCCTCATCGACTAAGCGATCTTGCCGCGCGACACGCAGCGCCGCCTCCGGGTCCATGCGCGCGAAAGCATCAAGCGAGTCGTGCACCATTCCCTGTACAACGCGACCCAAGTGCTTGACCTCGCGGTACTTGTCGACCGGACGCTCCTCGAGCGCGAGGCGCGAGGCGATGTAGCCGATCTTCTCGCACTCATCGCCCATGCGCTCAAGATCGGTGATGGCCTTGATGATGGCGACGATCAGCCGCAGATCGCTCGCCGCCGGCGCGCGCGTGGCAAGGATGCGCGAGCACTCCTCGTCGATGGAGACTTCCATCCTATTGACCTGGAAGTCGTCGCGAGCGACCGTCTCGCCGAGCAGACTGTCGCCCTCGACCAACGCCGTGACCGCCTTGGCGAGTTGCTGCTCGACGAAGCCACCCATATTGAGCACCTGCGAGCGCACACGCTCGAGATCCTCGTTGAAGCGACGGGAAATGTGTTGCGAAAGATCGGATGTTTCCATGGCGACAACCCCTCGACGTAAATCGACTGCAGCCTGTTACGCAGAATAGCGAGTGTCGTCCGGCAATGCGACAGGCTCGTGTACGAGCCGCAGCGGCGGGAAGTGGCAGCTGAAGGTGCTGCCGCGACCCTCGACACTCTCCACCTTGAGTGTCCCACCGTGCCGCTGCAACACGTGGCGCACGATGGCCAGGCCCAGCCCTGAACCACCCGCATCCCGCGCGCGGCCTGCATCCACGCGATAGAAGCGCTCGGTGAGGCGCGGCAAATGTTCCTCGGAGATGCCGGGCCCCGTGTCAGTGACAGCGAAGTGGCCACCCTGCTCGTCCGTCCACCAGCGCAGCGTGATGGCTCCGCCCGCCGGGGTGTACTTGATCGCGTTGTCGAGCAGATTGGAGAAGGCCGAGTGGATGAGTCCCGGGTCACCCATCAGGCCTTCCGGAGATTCCACGCGCATGTCGACGACGTGCTGGCCCGCATCGCGCACCACCGCATCCTTGCGCAGCAGCGCGAGCAGCGCCGCCACATCGATCGGGTTGCCGACGACCTGCTCGTCCGTCGCCTCGAGACGTGACAACTCCAGTAGATCCGCGATGATGGCCGTCATGCGCTCGGCCTGACGGCGCATCTCGAGGAGCGGCGGGCGCAGGTCCGCGGGCAGATCCTCATCGAGCGCGAGCGTCTCGAGATAGCCCGCGATCACGGTGAGCGGCGAGCGCAGTTCATGCGAGGCATTGGCCACGAAGTCCTTGCGCATGGTCTCAAGATGCGCCTGCCGCGTGACATCGCGCACGAGCAGGAACATTTGCCCCTCGCCGTACGGTACGCCCTGAAACTCTATACAGAACGCCTCACCGATGCGCGGATGCACGCGCAGCCCCGCGCTGAAATCGCCCTTTTCAAGGTAGCGCGCGAACTCGGGCACGCGCACCAGGCTGCCGATCTGCAGACCAAAGTCGGTCTTGCGGCGCAGACCCAGCAGCTCACCCGCCTTGCGATTGAACCAGACGATCTCGCGCAGCGGGTTGAGCGCCACCACGCCATCCGGCATGGAGGCGGTCGAGCGACGCAGTTCACGAAACAGGCGCAGGATGCGCTGCTTGTGAAACTGCTTGCGTCGATGCAGCCGCGAGACCTGCGAGACGATCTCACCCCACAGTCCGCCGGCATCCGGCGGATCACGCCGATTGCGGTTGCGCAGCCAATGATCGAACTGGTGCAGATTGACGAACTGACGCGTGAGCTCGACAGCGAGCGCTCCGGCAATGCCCCACCACAGGTGACCGATGAGGCCGCCGATCGCCGCCCCGATCGCCACCACGAGCACGAGCCGCCACAGCGCGTAGGCCCAGTCCTCGAAACCGTTGTTCAGATCCGCTACTCCACGCGGGTCGAGAAGCGATACCCCGCACCCCGCACAGTTTGCACCATGCGATCGTACCCGAATTCCTCGAGCGCCTTGCGCAGGCGGCGGATGTGCACGTCGATCGTGCGCTCTTCCACGTAGACGTTGCCGCCCCAGATCCGATCGAGCAGCTGTTCGCGGGAATACACCCGATCCGGGTGGCTCATGAAAAATTCGAGCATGCGGTACTCGGTCGGTCCGAGCGTCACAGGCTTGCCCTCGGCGAGCACCCGATGCGCGACGGGATCGAGCGCGAGCCCATCGAACTCGAGCACCTCGCCCTCGACCTGCGGGTCGACGCGGCGGAGCACGGCGTTGATGCGCGCGGTGAGCTCGCGCGGCGAGAAGGGTTTGGTGACGTAATCGTCCGCGCCGCCCTCGAGCCCTGCGACCTTGTCGCCTTCCTCGGCCCGAGCGGTAAGGATGATCACCGGCAGGTCTCGCAGGTTACCGTCCCGTTTGACCTGCCGCGTGAACTCGAGCCCGCTCATATCGGGCAGCATCCAGTCGACCAGCATCAGATCGGGTCGCTTGTCGGCGAGCTGCGCCCGGGCGGCACGGCAATCGGCCGCCTCGCGGACTTCGAAGCCCGCGCGACGCAGACCAAAGCTGATCATGTCGCGGATGGGTTTTTCGTCTTCGACGACGAGAATCTGCTTGGGCGCCATCAGAGGGAGTCGGGTGGTCCTTGTTTCAGCCATATTTCACCCGAGCCGTATTGCAAGGCTGTGACAGGCGATGAAATACCTCATGCCTGCGGCACCTTGGCCACATCGTCGCGTAAGTACACCGGCTGCGCCTCGGCGGGCTTGAGTATTCGCCCCGCCGCCCACTCCGCCCGCGCGAGCGGCAGCACCTCGCGCGCCTGTGGCAATAAATCTGCAAAGATTTCCGTGAAGCCGGGCCCAGCCTCGCCCGGCTCGCCCTGCCCGAGGCCCACCTGTTGCAGCTCGGCCAACTGCGGATACGCGCGAAAGCCATGCCCCGCCCCCACCCACACACCACTCGCTGCAGGCAGCACGACACTCGAAGGCGGGCACACGGCCTCGTGCCCGAGCGGCTCGGGCAAGCCACCCGCGCCGCGCGCAAAGGCCGCGACATACACCTCGCCCATACGCGCATCGTTGCAGACGAGCACATGGGTGGCCAAGGGCGCGCGCTGCAGCGCCTGCAACGCTGACGCGCGCAGCGTGGAGACCGCGAGCACCGGCAGGCCCGCACCGAAGGCGAGACCCTGGGTCACGGCTGCTGCCAAACGCAGGCCCGTGAAACTGCCTGGGCCGCGCGCAAAGGCAATCGCGCCAAGCGAACTCAAGCTGAGCCCGGCTTCCGCGAGCAGGCTCTCCACCATCGGCAGGATGAGTTCCGCATGGCCCCGCGGCGCCTCGGCCGAGCGCGTCAGCACACGCTCGGGCTCGCCCGGCAGGCATACGCCGAGCGCCGCCGAGCAGGCTTCAGTCGAGGTGTCGAGGGCTAGCAGGTGCATGCAGTGAGGTCGTCCCTACCGTTAACGCAAGCGACGCAGGAAGCGCAGCGCTTCCTCGAGTGACTGTGTCGCCGGCATGGGCGGCAGGCTCGCGCGGAACACGCGGCCGTAACTCTTGCCGAGCAGACGCGGATCACAGATCACGATCATGCCACGGTCGGTCTCGCTGCGGATGAGCCGACCCACACCCTGCTTGAGGGCGAGCACCGCCTCGGGCAACTGGTAATCGCGAAACGCATTGCCGCCCTGACGTTGCAGGTACTCGATGCGCGCCTTGGTGAGCGGATCGTCGGGGGAGGCAAATGGCAACTTCTCGATGATGACGAGGCGCAGCGCCTCGCCCTTCACGTCCACGCCTTCCCAGAAACTCGCCGTACCGAGCAGCACCGCATTGCCGTGGTCACGAAACTCGCGCAGCAAGCGCTCCCGCGGACCCTCGCCCTGCACGAGACTCGGCACCTCGGCCGCGCCGTCCCA
>CAISHQ010000066.1 GCA_903885195.1 uncultured Pseudomonadota bacterium
CGTTCTCTCGCTGTTGCGTTGAGGATGAGGAAGACAGGTTCCTATTGAGTTGATTGTTGATTGCTGAATGAGTGACTGCTGAGTAAGTCAGTGCCCCGGGCGGGCGAGGGTGGTGGTGCATCCCGCCCCGCGCAAACACTAGCGAAGAGGGTTTCGTCACACCCCCGGTTGGGGGTGACTACCGGCATGAATCTTGCTTTTCTTGGTTCGGGTCAGACTGTTTTGACGAAATTCTGGCGGGGTGCGAAGTGGCTATGGGTGGTTTGAGCGGAACGGGACTGGATGTCAATTCGTTGGTATCCCAGCTGATGGCGGCCGAGCGGGCCCCCATCATGCAGCGCTTTTCGTCACAGGAGAGCGTGGTCACCACGCGTTTGTCCGCCTTTAGCACCCTGAAAAGCGCCGTTTCCGCTATCAGTGGATCGTTGACCAACCTCAGTTCGTCGAGCGTTCTGGCCGGGCGCATCGCCACCAGCGCCGACCCGACGGTGTACCGGGCCTCCGCAACGGGCGAGGCCTCCCTCGCATCCCACTCCGTGACGGTGAGCAATCTGGCCGTGGCGCAGAAATTGGCCTCTCCGGAGTATGCGCAGGGGTCCAGTTACGTCCCGAGCAGCAGCCCGGGGTCGCTGACGTTCACGCAGAACGGCGTGTCCTTCAGCATCGCCGACACCCAGGGAAAGACCCTCGCCGAGTTGCGGGACGCCATCAACGCGGCGCCGGACAATACCGGGGTCACGGCCTCGATCATGAATACAGGCGGCGGGGCCCGACTGATCCTCGCCGCGGATCAAACCGGTCTGGCCAATGCGATCACGGTCACTGGCACCAGCAACATCAACCAGTTTGCCAACGACATCACTGAGTTGATCCCCGCTGAGGATGCCAGTGCGGTCATCGATGGGATACCCATCACAAGTTCGAGCAACACGCTGACCGGCATCATCGATGGGGTGACCATCACGCTGCTCAAGGAGTCGGCGACGCCGGTCGGAATGACGGTGTCCTACGATGCGGTGGGCGCCAAGGACAAGATCACCAAGCTCGTCACTGACTACAACAACTTTGTCGATACGGCGAAGAAACTACGTTCGTACGACACAAGTAGCCGCGCTGCGGGCCCGCTCATCGGCGACTCGGGTCTGCGCAATCTTGAGGCGGCCCTGCGTCGCGAGATCACGGCAGTGACCCCGAGCGCACCCGCCGGGATGGACTCGATCCTGGCGCTGGGCTTCAAATTTGGTAACGATGGCAAGTTGTCGGTCAACGAAACGGTGCTCGCCGACAAACTCGCCACCAACCTCGACAAAGTCACGCAGATATTTTCGGCGACGGATGGCGTAGCGGCCCGGCTCAAGGCCATCGTTGACCCGCAGATTGCGAGCGATGGCCTGCTCGCGGTTAAAACCAACACCCTAAACGATCGCAAGCGAACCATTCAGGCCAGCAAGGAAGCGGCGGAGGCGCGCTTGGCGGTCATTGAAAAGCGTTACCGCGCCCAGTTCGTGGCTCTCGACCGTATGTTGGCGGAAATGCAGGGCACGAGTTCCTACGTCTCCAAGCTGTCGGCCCAACCGTAAATCTGCGTTTTCCGCTGATCGATTAAAGGGATCTGCTCCCGGGCCGTTAATACCGGTATCCTTGGTCGCAGGTTAGGGAGTCAGCGATGTCCTTCGGACGCAACGGCAGCATGGCCTACAAGTCGGTCGCCGCCCACGGTGGCGTAGCGGCCGCAGACCCTCATGGCCTGGTCTTGATGCTGCTCGACGGCGCGATCTCCCGGATCGCCCAGGCACGTGGCTGCCACGAAAACGGCCAAAAACTTGATGCCACCCTGCATTTGCAGCGCGCACTGGCCATCGTCGGCGAGTTGAAAGCGGCGCTCGATTTGTCGCAGGGCGAGATCGCTCACAACCTCGATGCCCTGTACGACTACATTTGCCGGCAGCTGCTGCTCGCGCACGTTCCGAGCAAGCGCGACGGCTTGCCGGCTTTGAGTGCCTTGCTCGGTGAGATCCGCGGCGCCTGGGCGGCCATTCCGCCCACCGTCAACGGTCGGGGCGGGCAGGTGCCCGCTGGGCAGACTCGATCCTGAGGTCGCGTGTCTACGGCCAGCACTCACTCGACCGGTAGCACTCAGGAGCAGGGCCTTAAGCTGGAACTGACCGTGCCGGTCGCGTTTCGTCGACTCGCGACGGCAGCCGAGGAGGCGCGTCTTGCAGTCAGCCTCGGCAGCAATCTGCGTGTGTTCCAAGCCTGTGATTTGCTGAGCGAGCGACAGCCGGCCAGTCGCAACGATGTGGATCCGTCGGTCTTGATGGAGCTGCGCCGAATCGATTTGAAAATGACCTTGATACTCGATTTGCTCGCAGATCTCTTTGCCGAATCGCATCCGCCACCACCGACAGCGCAGGTGGTGCTCGATTTCCACGGTTTCGAGTGGCTCGATGCGCCTGCGGATGTGACCGTGGGTGATCGCGGTGTCGTCGATATCTTCATTCAGGCCGGTGTCCCTCGGCCATTGCGTTTCGTCGCCCGGGTCGCGGCCTGTGATACGGCGTCACATCGACGTTTCGAGTTCGAGGGCTTGTCGGAAGCCGAGGCCGATCAACTCGAGCGGCTGATTTTTCGTCAACACCGGCAAAAAATTGCTGGGTCACGTGGATTGCAACCCTAGTTTCGTTTCCAAAACGGGACTTTCTGCTGCCCCATCTGGCCCGCACGGTTTATAACAGGCGCAGTCGCTCGGGGAGTATTGTGACAGGCGCTGCAGACAGCCGGCCGGAAAGCGCGCGTTTCGTGGTGAACTCGGACAACGCCGGTTTTTCGGCGCGTGTGCCGAGCGGTAAGTCCGTTGCGATCCGCGAAATCGGCGCATTGATCCGCAAGGTGGCGGCGCACGATTCGAGCGTGCTGGTGCTCGGCGAGTCGGGCACGGGCAAGGAGGTGGTCGCACGGGCCATCCACGACAGCAGTCCACGGCGAGGCAGTGCCTTCGTCGCCGTCAATTGCGGGGCGATACCGGCGGAGTTGCTCGAGAGCGAGCTGTTCGGGCACGAGAAGGGTGCGTTTACTGGCGCCTACACCTCACGTCGAGGTCGATTCGAAATTGCCGAGGGCGGCACGCTGTTCCTCGATGAAATCGGGGATATGAGCCTGCCGATGCAGGTGAAGTTGCTGCGCGTGTTGCAGGAACGCGTGTTCGAGCGGGTGGGCAACCACCAACCGATCCGCTGCAATGTGCGCATCATCGCTGCGACCCATCGCAACCTCGATGCTGCGATCAGCAACGGCAGTTTCCGCGAAGACCTATTTTACCGCTTGAACGTATTTCCGATCGAGATGCCTAGTCTGCGCGAGCGCATCGAGGATCTCGAGGTTCTCGTCAGTGAATTTTTGGCCGAGAACGAGAAGGCTGGGCGTCCGTCTCTGCAAATCCTGCCGCGGGCCATGGAGGCGTTGCGCGCCTACGGCTGGCCCGGCAACGTTCGCGAACTCGGCAATCTCATTGAGCGCTTGAGCGTGCTGCACGCTGACCAGTCGGTGGATATTCTGGACTTGCCGTCCAAGTACCGAGCCGGGTTCCTGAGTGACGAAGCCATGGCGAGTCTGTTGGCGGACCTTGCCGCAGCCGAGCCGATTGACGAAGAAGAGTTAATTGAGGAGGAACCCGGGGTTCCCCTGCCTGATCTGCGGCTGGATCAGGCGGTGGCGTCGGCCACCGCAAATTTGTCCATTGCGCCGGTCGATTTACCCACGCCGACCTTGGTCAATGGCAGTGGCGTGGGTGCGAGCCCATGGGGCCAGTCCGGCGTCGTAGTGCCTCATTTACCCGCCGAGGGGATGGACTTGCGCACCTACCTTAACGACATTGAGCATGGTCTGATCGTCGAGGCGCTCGCACGGTCCCGCGGCACGGTGTCCCATGCGGCCAGACTCCTCGGCCTGCGGCGGACCACCCTTGTTGAGAAGATGCGCCGATTCGGCCTGTCGGGCAACGACTCCCTTTGACGGTTTGTTGACGCCTTTTTGGCCGCTGGGCGGTACTTTCGACCGGCACGCTTCTTGCTGATATTGCTCCCGAGGGCCCCTGTCGGCCCATCAGGAGAGTCAAAGTCCGTGTCTAAGAAAGCAACTCGAGTGGTCGAGCCGATCGGCGAGCAGATTCTTGCGGCGCAATCGCGTGGACCGATCACCGCAATGCTGTCGGCTAGTGCGGACCAAGCCTTGCAGCGCACAAGCTGGGCTCGCGACGAACGGCCGATTGCGGTGGGAGGCGATGTCGCCCACGACGACGTGTCGCACACCATCGACGGTCGCAGCGCCTTTGCGCGTCAGCGCGACCAGGCCGAGCGGGAAATTCTTCTGTCTGCATTACGTGACGGGCGCGGCTGCGTGCGGCCGGAGTAGAGGTATCCAACTGATGAGCCAGATCGAAATAGACCGCGTGCTGTCGACGATTCGCAGCATCAAGGCGCAAACGAATATCGCGGGCCCCGTCGGTGCCAACATCGGCTCTGTAGCGGGGACTGCGGCGGGAAAGCCCAACTCTGTCAGCTTCGCCTCGGTGTTGAAGGGAGGCATCGATGAGGTCAATCGGGTGCAGCAGACGGCTCGCTCAACGGTGGAAAAATTCGAGCGCGGAGTGCCGGGTGTCGATTTGCCGCAGGTGATGATCGACATGCAAAAGTCGAGCGTTGCGTTTCGGGGGGCCGTCGAGGTTCGCAACCGGGTCGTGTCCGCGTATCAAGACATCATGAATATGCCGGTTTGATGTGCAGAGCACATTGGAGTAACTGATGGCTACCGAAGCAACCACCGCGAACATCATGCCGAACCTTGCAGCAGGCCTGCGCCCGTTGTTGCTGCTCGTCGGTCTCGCTGCGGCCGTCGCCGCAGGCGTGGGTGTCACGCTGTGGACGAAGGGTCCGACCTTCAGCGTGCTCTACGCGACGCTTGCGGACGAGGAGGCCGCTGCGGTCACGCGTTCACTCAGTACAGCAGGAATCGAATACCGGATGGAGGCGGGCAGCGGCGGGATCTCGGTGCCGGCCGAACGTCTGAACGAAGCGCGGATGTTGCTCGCCGAGCAGGGCACCTTGCAGTCGGGCGGTTTCGCCAATCTGAGCAAGGAAGGCGGCTTCGGTGTCTCGGCGTTTATGGAGGGCGCGCGGTATCAGCATGCGCTCGAAACCGAACTCGCCAAGACAATTGCCAGTCTGCAGCAGGTGGCCGCAGCGCGCGTGCACATCGCCGCAGGGCGTAATTCCAGCTTCATCCGCGACCGTACTCCGGCGCGGGCGAGCGTGTTTCTGCAATTGAAGGCGGGTCGCAAGCTTTCGAGCGAGCAGGTCACGGCCATCGTCAATCTGGTGGGTTCCAGCGTCGCCGACATCGATCCTGAGCAGGTCACGGTGGTCGATCAGACCGGTCGTTTGCTGTCCTCGCCCCAGGGTCGCGGGGAGTTCGCGCTGCGCGATCAGCAGGTCGAATTTGCTCGGCAGATGGAAGAGATGTATTCACAGCGTGTCGAGGCGTTGATTGCGCCGCTCGTGGGTGCTGGGCGGGTGCGCGCCGAGGTGAGTGCGCAGTTCGACATGAGTGCTTCCGAAGAGGCGCGCGAGCAATTCAATCCGCAAGGCGTCGTTGTCCGAAGCGAGCAGCTCTCAGAGGATCGTTCAGGCACCGCGGTGGCCCGTGGCATTCCTGGGTCGGCGTCGAATCAGGCGACGGCAGCCGCCGCGACGCCGGCCGACCCTGCCGCGGCGGCCGCTAGCACTAACGCGACCCCGCCGCCGCCGGCGTCGGTGCAGAGCACGCGCAACTACGAGATCGACCGCACTGTCGCGTACACGCGGCAGCCTGCGGGTCGCCTCAAGCGCCTGTCGGTGGCCGTGCTCGTCGATCACGTTCAGGTGCCCGGCCGCGACGGCAAACCGACGGATGCTCCGCTGACACGTGAGCAGATCGATCGCATCACGGCGCTCGTCAAGGATGCGGTCGGATTCGATACGGCCCGCGGTGACAGCGTCAGCGTCATCAACAGCCCCTGGCGCGGCGATCCGCGACTGACGGCGACTGACCTTGAGACCGTGCCCTTCTACGAGCAGGCCTGGTTCCTCGATGTGGCCAAGATCGTGGCAGGGCTTATTGCACTGACCCTGCTCATGCTGATGGTGATCCGCCCGCTCACGCAGCGCATTACGGCGATGCTGCCGCGGCCGCCGGAGCCTGCAGACGCTGACGATGATCGGTTCATCCCGTCGCGGAATCTGCCGGTGGTGGCAGGCGCGGGCGGCGAGGGGGGGCAACCCGGCACCGCTGTCGCTGGCGCGGGATCAACAGAAATGCAACGCAAGAAGGCGCCGACCAAGTATGACGAGCAGGTCGAATTCGCGCGGCAACTCGTCCAGGAAGACCCAGCGCGTGTCGCGCAGGTCGTACGCAAGTGGGCAATGAGCAATGGCTGATCTTTCACTAGGTGAATCGAGGCCGGGTATCGACCGCGCCGCCATCCTGTTGTTGACGCTCGGCGAGCGGGAGGCCGCGTCGGTTCTCAAGAACCTACCTGCCAAGCTCGTGCAGAAGATCGGTTCGGCGATGGCGCAGATCTCCGATGTCTCGCGGGACGAGGCTGCTGACGTCATCAACGCCTTCATCACCGATGCCGAGACGCAGACCTCTGTTGGCGTGGCCAACACCGAATTCGTACGCAATGCGCTTGTGGAAGCGCTGGGTGAATCGGCTGCTGCGGCGCTGATCGATCAGATTCTTCTGGGACGCGCCAGCAAGGGACTCGATTCGCTCAAATACATGGAGCCGAAAGCGGTGGCGGATCTGATCAAGGTCGAGCATCCACAAATCGCCGCCATCATTCTTGCTCAACTCGAGCCGGTGCAGGCGGCGCGGATTCTCGCCTTCCTGCCGGAAGAGATGCATACCGACATCATGATGCGCGTGGCTACCGTCGAAGGCATTCAGCCGGATGCACTGGAAGAGCTCGATGCCGTAATGGAGCGCCAGCTCGGCAACGCGAACCGTCTGCAAGCGCAGGGGTTCGGTGGGCCGAAGGTCGTTGCCGACATCGTCAACTTCCTCGAGCCCCGTATCGAAAGCGCCGTCATGGCGGAGATCAAGGCGGCGGACCCCGAACTCGGCTCTCGCATCCAGGATCTGGTGTTCGTGTTCGAGAATCTCATCGAAGTCGACGATCGCAGCATGCAGGAGCTGCTGCGCCAAGTGTCGAGCGACAAGTTACTGCTTGCCATCAAGGGTGCGGAGGAAAAGCTTAAGGAGAAGATTTTCCGCAATATGTCCCAACGCGCGGCGGAGATGTTGCGCGACGATCTCGAGGCCTCGTTGCCGGTGAAACTGTCGGAAGTCGAGTCGGCACAGCGCGAAATTCTCGAGACCGCGCGACGTCTGTCGGACGAGGGCACCATAACGCTCGGCTCGCGTGGCGGCGAAACGTATGTCTGATGCATTCGGCAGCGCCGCTTGGGCACCTCCGCGCAACAGCGGACCCGTCATCTCGTTCCGCGGTCGTGGTCCGGGTGCTGCGGAACTCGAGCATGAGGCGCGGGCGGCGGCCGAAGCCGGCTTTCAGAAAGGCCGTGCTGAGGGTCTGGCGTCAGCGCAGCGCGAAATAGATTCGCGCCTCCAGCAGCTTGACCAAACTATTGTCGTATTGCAGGAGATTCTGCACTCGATGGCACGCCCGCTCGATCGACTCGATCAGGTCGCTGCGGCGGAGCTGGCGACGCTTGCGGTGCGCGTGGGATCCGAGTTGGCGCGCCGAGACCTTGAAGCGCATCCCGATCATCTGGTGAATGTCATTCATGATTGCGTGCAGTCGCTGCCCGCATCAAGCCGTTCCATTCGAGTCCATCTCGACCCGCGCGACGCGCGGGTCATCCGTGAGCGCCTGGGTGCAGTGGCCGCTGACGCGGGCTGGACACTCATCGACGATGCTTCCGTGGGGCGGGCGGGTTGTCGGGTCAACGTCGACAGTTCGTATCTTGATGCCACGCTGGACAGTCGGGTCGATGTGGCGCTGAGCGCTGTGCTCGGTGACTCCCCGACCACCGCACACGGCGATGTCAGTGCGCAGTTGGCTGCTGAGGGTGGCGAAATATGACGGCATCTCTCGCCGAGCGCGTGCAGCAGTTTTCTGCTCGCGGCGCGCGGCTACCGTTGCCGCCGGTGGAAGGGCGCCTCACGCGCATGGTGGGGCTGATGCTGGAGGCCCGGGGGTGTCAGGCATCCGTTGGTGATCGCTGCAGTCTCGTATCACCGTCCGGCGCGAGCACGGAGGCCGAAGTTGTCGGCTTCGCAGAGGACAAGTTATTGATGATGCCCACGGGGCCGCTGGAGGGTCTCGATCCCCGAACTCGTGTGGTGCCGTTTCGCCGCAGCGGGTCCG
Source organism: uncultured Pseudomonadota bacterium (assembly GCA_903885195.1). GTDB lineage: Bacteria > Pseudomonadota > Gammaproteobacteria > Steroidobacterales > Steroidobacteraceae > UBA964. Next base: position 8,423 of record CAISHQ010000066.1, read on the forward strand.
CCGCGATCGGTGACGCCCTGCTCGGGCGGATCGTCGACGGATCGGGCACACCGCTCGATGGCCGCGGTCCTCTGGTGGGCACGCGCCCGCGACCGATGGCCGGTGCGACGATCAACCCTCTTGATCGAGAGCCGATCCATGAGCCGCTCGATGTGGGCGTGCGGGCGATCAATGCGACGCTGACGGTGGGTCGTGGCCAACGTATCGGTTTGTTCGCGGGCAGCGGCGTCGGCAAGAGCGTGCTGCTCGGCATGATGGCGCGGTTCACGTCGGCCGAAGTGATCGTCGTGGGGTTGATCGGCGAGCGTGGTCGCGAAGTCAAGGAATTCGTCGACCGAATTCTCGGGCCGGAAGATCGTAAACGTGCCGTGGTTGTCGCGGCTCCAGCTGATCTGTCGCCGCTGATGCGTCTGCAGGGCGCGATGTATGCCACGGCAGTGGCCGAATATTTTCGTGACCAAGGGAAGTCGGTCCTCTTGCTGATGGACTCTCTCACGCGATTCGCGCAAGCACAGCGCGAGATTGGGCTCGCCGTGGGTGAGGCCCCAGCGACCAAAGGCTATCCGCCCTCTGTCTTCGCCAAGTTGCCGCAGCTGGTTGAGCGAGCTGGCAACGGTTCGACCGGCGGAGGGTCCATCACAGCGTTCTATACCGTTCTGACCGAGGGTGACGACCAACAAGATCCGATTGCCGATGCGGCAAGGGCCATTTTGGACGGTCACATCGTCCTCTCGCGCCGTATTGCCGAATCGGGGCATTACCCGGCCATCGATATCGAAGCGTCGATTAGTCGCGTCATGCAGGAGATCGTGCCGCTCGAGCATTCGGAGTCGGCGCGAAAGCTGCGCGAGCTTATTGCCACCTACAACCAGTCACGCGAACTCGTGAACTTGGGAGCCTGGAAGCAAGGAGCCAATCCCGTGCTCGATCGTGCCGTGGCGCTGTGGCCGCGGATCCAGGCCTTGCTGGCACAGCGGCCGCACGAGCGTGCCGACTTCGATGACAGCATCAATGAATTGTTCGAACTGCTCGCCCAGCCCTGAGCGCATGGAGTTAACCAGTCGTGAAGCGTGAAGACCGAATCAAGTCTTATCGATCGACGATCGAAAAGAACGAAAACGACTGCAAGTCACGGTTCCGTGATGCGGAGGCGAGGCTGGCGGAGGCGACACAGCGGTTGAGCGAGCTTCAAAGCTATCGCAGCGAGTACGAGCGCGGGCTCGGCAATCGCGTCGCCAGCGGCATGAGCGGGCCGGCGCTTCTCGACTACCACGCGTTCATCGCCCGGCTTGGCGAGGCGATTCGCCAGCAACAGGAAGTCGTCACCGGATGCGAACTCGAGCGGGAACAGCAGCGAAGCCGACTGCGTGATGCCGCCGTGCAGGTGCGCACGGTATCGGCGGTCGTGGAACGGTGGCGCGCAGAGGATCGCAGCAGCGATAACCGTCGCGAGCAGCGCGAGATCGACGAACGGGCACAAATCAGCTTTCAGCGAGCAGGGGCACGGGCATGAACCAGTTGGCGACAATGTTGGATACGGACCTTACTGTTGATGCCCGCGCTCGCACTGCGCGAACCGGGACCGAAGCCGAGTGCGGGGCGGACTTTGGGCAGGTGCTACACGGCATATCTAAGCCCGATGAGGCCTCTGTTAGCACCGAGCATGCGGGGCGGAACTCGCGGCACAGCAAAAAAGGCAATATCGACGGTTTGTTGAACGTGTCTGCGGATCCCGTCGTCTCGACGGTGCCGATGACCCGGCCGGTCACGACTGAGGTTGTGGACGGTCAGAAAGAAGCGCCGGGTGACACGACCCTGGTGGAGCAGCGGGGCGACTCGTTGATCACGAGCACTGCCTCGGGAGACCCCGCTACTGCTCTAGAGGCGCCAACGACTGCTCTACACGCGCCAACGACTGCTTTCGAGGCGATCACCTCAGAGCCGGCTTCAAGCAACGCGACCGTCGTCAACGGCGCCCCAGCACCGGCGGCCCCGGGCGCGGCCGCGGCCGGGGCTTCTGTGACGGCGACGAGTTCCGCAGCCGTCTCCGGGCAGGCGCTGCGTCTTTCCTTGTCTCGCGGCGAAGAGATGACACGAACGTCGACCGCTACGGACGCGCTCAAGCCGGTTCACTCAGTACCCGTCGAGGCCCTCGACGGCAGTGGCCGCACGAATGGCAAAGCGGTGGGTAGCCTCGCTGGTCCCAACGGGTTTGGCCTGCCGGCAACCACAGCGGTAGCCGCGGCGGCATCCGGCATCAGCAAGCTATCGGGCGGCGATGCAGGCCGGTTGGGTACCACACAGCACAAATTGCTGGCGTCGCTCGAGGCCAAGGGGCTGGATGCACGGCCGACCGCCGTGTCCATCGGGGACCCGACCACTTGGTCTATTGGCGCCGCGACGCGCGAGGACCCGACCTCGGTACTGCGTCAGTCTGTTGCCCCCGAGGCGACGCTGGCCTCGCCGATGGGTTCCGAGGAGTGGCAGATGGACCTTGGGACGCAACTCGTCGCCATGATCGAAAAGGGCGAGCAGTCTGCCGTCATCAACTTGTCGCCCGCGGAACTTGGACCGGTGCAGATCGACGTAGCAGTGCGTGAAGGTGAGGTGAGCGTGGTGTTCGCCGCGCAGGTTGCTGATACCCGTTCGGCTATCGAGGCGTCGCTGCCGCAGCTTAGGGACATGTTAGCAGGCGAGGGCCTGTCACTTAGAAACTCTGATATCAACAACATGTTGTCGGGATTTTCCCAGCAAAAATCCTCTTCTCGTGGTGGTGAAGATAGGCCGTCCCAGCGTGGCCGCTTTGCCGAGCCAGAGATCGCCATCGTCGTCCAGGCCACACCGAATCGTATCCGGCGAAGCCTGGTTGACCTCTATGCCTGAGTGATTTCTCGGCGCCCGGCGCGGCGATGCCCCTGTCGGATCATTGACGCTGGCACGAGTATTGCTTTCCTTCTGTCGAAGCCGATCGTGGCTTTAACGGAGAGAGCAAGTGGCGAAAGAACCTGACAAGGCCGGTGCGAAGGGCGCAAAGGCGGCTGAACCCGAGGCAGGCGACTCGGGTAAGAAGAAACTGATTCTGATCCTCGCGGCCGTCCTGGTTCTGGGCGGTGGCGGTGTTGGTGGATATTTCTTCTGGAAAGGTAAGCAAGACGCCGCGAAAAAGCCGGTGGTAGCGGTCAAGGCGCCGCTCCAGTTCTATTCCCTGGATCCGCCGTTCGTGGCCAATTTCGAGGGTAATCAGGCCTTTCGTTTCCTGCAGGTGACCGTGCGCATCGCGACCCGCTCGCCTGAGACGATGCAGGCACTTAAAGAAAACGAGCCCATCTTCCGCAACGATCTGATGCTGCTGTTCAGTCAGCAGAGCGCTGAGACGCTCGCGACGAAAGAAGGCAAGGAAAAGCTGCGGGCGGACGCCCTCAAGCAGGCGAAGGCATCCATGCAGTATGCAGGCGGCAAGCCCGAGACCATCGAGACCGTCCTCTTCACCAGTCTGGTCATGCAGTAGGCGCGCGTCATGGCGAATGATCCCATCCTGAACCAAGACGAGGTCGATGCCCTTCTGACGGGCATGAGCGAGGGGCGCGTCAGCACCGATGGCAGCCTGCCGTCGGGTGAGGCGCGCAACTACGATCTTGGCCGCGAGGTGCGCATCCTCCGCGGCCGCATGCCCACCTTCGACTTGATCAACGAGCGGTTCAGTCGCAGTTTCCGCACCAGCATCCTCACGGCGCTGCGCCGTGCCTCGGCAGTCTCTACCAATCCGTTCCGGACGCTGAAGTACTCGGAGTTCGTCCGCGAGATGACGGTGCCGACGGGTATCAATGTGTTGCGCATGCATCCGCTGCGCGGCGTGTTCCTGCTTGTGATGACTTCGGAGATGGTGGCTTCCATCGTCGACAACTTCTTCGGCGGCAAGGGCCACATCCGACGCATCGAGGGCCGTGACTTCACGCCTGCCGAGATGCGCATGGTGCAGCTGTTTCGCGACGCGGCGATCAAGGATCTGACGGATGCCTGGTCGACGGTGATGCCCGTCAAGCTCGAGTTCACGGCGGCGGAGACCAATCCGCAGTTCGCCAACATCATGAACCCGAACGAAGTCCTGCTTGTCACGGACTACGACATCGAGATCATGGGCGGCCGCAGCCGCCTGCAGACGGCGATCCCTTACAGCATGATCGAGCCGATCCGCGGTCTGCTCGAGAAAACCTTCCGAGAAGAAAACGTCGATACCGACCGCGGCATGAGCCGCAGTCTCGGCGAAGAAATGAAGGACGCAGAGGTTGCGATCAACGCGCTGGTCGGTCGATCGGTGATCCCGTTGTCGCGACTGATCGATATGAAGCCGGGCGACGTACTGCCCTGCGATTTCAATGGCAGCGCACTCGTGTATGCCGAGGACGTGCCCGTGTTTCGGGGTCGCTTCGGCGCCTCGCGCGGGCAGTTGTCCGTAATGGTCGATGAATGCATGGCGCCGGGACAGACCGCGCAACGAACCAACAAGGGAAGGATGCAGTGATGAACGAGATTCCCGAAAACGGTATGGGTTTCGATCCGCTCGATCCGCCGCAGGGCCAACCGGCCAGCTCGGCCGATGCCGTGATTGCCGAAGGCGACGTCAATCTCGAGGTCATTCTCGAGGTCCCAGTCACGCTATCGCTGGAGGTGGGTCGCACCCGTATCCCGATACGCAACCTGCTGCAGTTGAACCAAGGCTCGGTGGTCGAGCTTGATCGCGCGGCGGGCGATCCGCTGGACGTGTTCGTCAACGGCACGCTGGTGGCGCATGGCGAGGTGGTGATAGTGAACGACAAGTTCGGCATTCGACTGACGGACGTCGTCAGCCCCGCCGAGCGCATCCGCAAGCTCAAGTAACGCGCCGCCAACCGTGTCAATGAATCCTCTCACATCCAGCGACTTCTCGAACCTCGGCCGTTGGGTCGCCGAAACCGCCCCGGGTGGCCGTTTCGCAGCGCCGACGGAAATCACTGCGAGTCCCGGCCTCTCGGGTGGCGGCAGCTTCCTGCAGATCCTTCTGTCCTTGCTACTCGTCATCGGGACCATCTTCCTCGTGGGCTGGGCCGTGCGACGCATCAAGACCATGCCCAAAGGCCGACGCGGGCTCGTTCGCGTTGTCGACGAGGTGGGTCTCGGTGCGAAGGAGCGGGCTGTGGTGATCGAGGTCGACGGCGTGCGGCTCGTAGTCGGAGTGGGTGATGGTCGGGTGACGTTGCTGCACCGCTACGCAGCCTCGTCCGATAAACAACAGGGCCAGGACACCGAGACTGAAGCGGCGGGCGATGTGGCCAGCCTGCCGTTCATCGACGTGTTGAAGAAGAGTTTGGGGCGTTGAAGATGAAGTCGGCACTTTCCGCACTCGCCCTGCTCGGTTTCGCCTTCGGCGGGTTGGTGTTCGCGCAGGACGCGGGCGGCTTGAACGTGACGTTACCGGCGCTGACCGTGAAGGAGGCCGCCGGCGGTGGTCAGACCTACAGCTTGACGCTGCAGGCGCTGATTTTCATGACGGTGCTGACTTTGTTACCCGCCATCCTGCTGATGATGACGGCGTTTACGCGGATCATCATTGTTCTCGGCATTCTGCGTCAGGCGATTGGCGCGGGGCAGACGCCGCCTAACCAGGTGCTTGTGGGGCTTGCTCTGTTCATGACCCTTTTCGTGATGGCGCCGGTAGTGGATCGCATCAACACCGAGGCCTTTGAGCCGTATTCCAAGGGAACGATTGAAACTACGGTCGCGATCGAGCGCGCGCTGGTCCCACTGAAGGGTTTCATGCTCGAGCAGACTCGTGAAAGCGACATTGCGACGTTCGTGCGCATCTCGGGTGGAACCGGGTTTGACAAGCCAGAGGACGTGCCGCTCGCCATCCTCGTGCCGGCATTCGTAACGAGCGAATTGAAGACCGCCTTCACGATCGGCTTTCTGCTGTTTATTCCCTTCGTGATCATTGACCTTGTGGTCGCGAGCGTACTGATGTCGATGGGCATGATGATGATTTCGCCTGTGCTTATCTCGCTGCCCTTCAAATTGATGTTGTTTGTCCTCGTCGATGGCTGGTCGCTCGTCATGAGTTCCCTGGCCGGGAGCTTCTACCGATGACGCCTGAACTCGTGATGACTATCGGTCAGGATGCACTGACCACCATGTTGGTTCTGGCCATGCCGATGCTACTGGTCGCGCTCGCCATCGGTCTGCTGGTTGGCGTCTTTCAGGCGGCCACACAGATCAACGAAACGACGCTGTCGTTCATTCCGAAGCTCATCGGTATGGCCGTTGCCATCGCCGTGGCGGGGCCCTGGATGCTCAAGGTCATCGTGACGTACACGCAGAACCTGATCATCAATATTCCTTCGATGATTCGCTGAGCTCGATGATCAACATCACCCAAGCGCAGTTGATGGGATGGCTGACGGAGTGGTTCTGGCCCTTCGTTCGCATCGGCGCTTGCTTGACGGTAGCGCCCCTGTTCGGAGCGCGGTTCGTTCCGGCGCGAATCCGTATCGCGCTCGCCGCTGCGATTGGCTTTCTGGTGGCGCCCTTGCTGCCGTCGCCGCCCGCCGTGAGTCTGTTCTCGGGCGAGGGTATCGTCATTCTCCTACAGCAGATCCTGATCGGTGTGGCTGTCGGGTTCGTGTTGCAGGTGGTGTTTGACGCGATCGGGCTCGCGGGCCAATTGCTTGCCAATTCCATGGGCCTGTCGTTTGCCTTCAACATCGATCCATTGCGCGGCACATCGACGGTGGCCGTTGGTCAGTTCTATCTCATCCTGATGACGCTGACCTTCATCACGCTCGACGGTCATCTCGCCATCATCGAGCTCATCGTGCAGGGCTTCCAGACGCTGCCGGTCGGTGCGGTCGGGCTCGGCGCCGACGGTTTGTGGCGCGTCGCGAGTTCGGGTGCCGTACTGTTTTCAGGTGCGCTGCAGGTGGCGCTCCCCGGCATCACGGCGCTGATGGTTGCCAACATCGCCTTCGGCCTGATCAGTCGCGCGGCGCCGACCCTCAATATTTTCTCGGTCGGTTTCGCGCTCAGCATCGTCTTCGGCTTGATCGTCCTTCAGGTCGGGCTGCCCGGTATTCAGCAGGGCTTCATCGAATTGACCCGCAGTGCGTTCGACGACGTGGCGGAACTTCAGCAACCTTCGGCGCGTTGAGCAGGGCGGGACGCGATCATGGCAGAGAACGAGGGCAGCGAAAAAACAGAACGCGCGACACCCAAGCGCCTCGAAGAGGCGCGCAAGAAGGGTCAAGTTCCGCGCTCGGCCGATCTTAGCGCGGCCATCGTGTCGCTGATCGGTGCCGGGTTCCTTTACCTGTTCGGTGCGGGCGCCGCGAACGAAATGCTCTCGGTCATGCGCGATGGGCTGAGCGTAACCAGCGTCGATCTGATGCAGTCTGACGTCTTGCTGCGCCACACGGCCGATCAGTTCGTGCACGGTTTTCTGGCGGTGGTGCCGTTGATGGGCGTGCTGGTGCTGGCAGCGGTCGCGGCACCCGCCCTGATCGGTGGCTGGAACTTCAGCAGCGAGGCGCTCGCGTTCAAGGGCGAGCGCATCAACCCGTTGGCGGGTATCGGTCGAATGTTCTCGGTCAGGAGCTTGGTCGAACTCATCAAGGCCATTGGCAAATTCGTTTTTGTCGGCGGCATCGGTTGCATCGTCGTGTGGTCGCAGTCCGAGGCGCTGATGGGCCTCGCGCGTCAGCCCATCGAGGTGGCCATTCTCGAGGCCACCAAGATCACGGCCTACGCGTCGCTGCTCATGGCGGCCTCGCTCGGCCTGATCGCCCTCATCGATGCGCCGTTTCAGCTGTGGCGCTTTGGCGAGGACATGAAGATGTCGCGCGATGACGTGCGGCAGGAGATGAAGGAGTCGGACGGTTCGCCCGAGAACAAGTCGCGTATCCGCAGTGTGCAGTCGGCATTGTCTCGTGGCCGCATGATGCAGGACGTACCTAAGGCCAACGTCGTCATCACCAATCCGACCCACTATGCCGTGGCCTTGCGCTACGACGAAAAGAAGAATGGCGCTCCCGTGGTCATCGCCAAGGGGGCCGATGAGGTGGCAGCGAAGATTCGCGAGCTGGCCGCAGCCAACGGCGTGCCGCTGGTGTCTGCTCCGCCGCTGGCGCGCGCGCTGTTCCGTTACGTCGACCTGGGTCGTGAGATTCCCGCTGCGTTGTACGTGGCGGTTGCACAGATCCTGACTTACGTCTGGCAGTTGCGCCAGGCCACTCGTTACGGCACCACGGTGCCCACCTTGCCCGTCATTGATCCGGCAGTCGAGAACATCGGCCGTCGTGCAGGAGTCCACTAAATGGCCACCGCTTCCACCAGCCTTCCGCAGCCGAGTCCGCTTCGCGCCGTCCTCGCGCAGGGCGTCGCGATCCCGGCGGCGATCCTCGCGATGCTCTCGATGGTGGTGCTGCCGCTGCCGCCGCTGGTGCTCGATGTGCTGTTCACCTTCAACATCGCTTTGTCGGTGATGGTGCTGATCGCCGTATTCTCGGTCCGCAAGCCACTCGATTTTGCGATCTTCCCGACCGTGCTGTTGATGACGACGATTTTCCGGTTGGCGCTCAACGTCGCATCCACCCGCGTCGTACTGCTCGATGGTCACACGGGCACTGCGGCGGCGGGACATGTGATTGAGTCGTTCGGCAAGTTCGTCATCGGTGGCAATTACGCCGTGGGTATCGTGGTGTTCATCATCCTCACCATTATCAACTTCGTGGTGATCACGAAGGGATCGGGTCGCGTGTCGGAAGTCACCGCTCGGTTTACGCTCGATGCCATGCCCGGCAAGCAGATGGCCATCGATGCCGACCTCAATGCCGGGCTGCTGACCCAGGACGAGGCGCGAGCGCGTCGCGCCGAGGTACGAGCGGAAGCGGACTTCTACGGCTCGATGGATGGTGCCAGCAAGTTCGTTCGCGGTGATGCCATCGCGGGCATCTTGATCCTGATCATCAATCTTTTGGGCGGCGTTGTGATCGGCCCGCTGATGCACGATATGGCACTCGGCGATGCTGCGGAGCGATATACCTTGCTCGCCATCGGCGATGGTCTTGTGGCGCAGATCCCGGCACTGCTGCTGTCGACGGCGGTGGCGGTCATCGTCACGCGCATGTCGCGCGATCAGGACATGGGCGGGGAGGTGACCCGCCAATTGGTGGGTGATCCGAAACTGCTCGGCATCGCAGCCGGTGTGATCGGCATCCTCGGTCTGATCCCAGGGATGCCGAATCTGATGTTTTTGTCGATGGCGGGATTGTGCGCCTACGGCGCGTTCTGGATGAACCGGCGCCTGGCTGCCCAGGCGGCCGCCGAGGCGGCTCGCGGCGCGCTCGAGCCGGTACCGGCATCGACCGAGAAGAAGGAGTTGAGCTGGGACGACGTTCGTCCGGTGGATCTGATCGGTCTCGAGGTCGGTTACCGCCTGGTGTCCCTCGTTGACAAGGAGCAGGGCGGCCAATTGTTGCCGCGAATCCGCGGCGTACGGCTGAAGTTGTCACAGGAACTCGGCTATCTCGTTCCCGCCGTGCACATCCGCGACAACCTGGAACTGGCCCCGAACGCATACCGAATCCAGCTCGCTGGAGTGCCGGTCGCCGAGGGGATCTTGATGCCGGACCGCGAGCTCGCCATCAACCCGGGTCGGGTATTCGGCTTGATTGACGGCATCGAGACGCGCGATCCGGCGTTCGGGATGGAGGCCTTCTGGATCACCGAGGCGACGCGCGAGCAAGCGCAGTCGATGGGCTACACCGTCGTGGACGCCACGACCGTGGTGGCGACTCATCTGAGCCAGGTCATCGGGGCGCATGCACACGAAATCCTGGGTCACGAGGAAGTGCAGCAATTGCTGACGAATCTCGGCAAGAGCAGCCCGAAGTTGGTGGAGGACCTCATACCCAAGACCTTGCCACTCAGCGTGGTCGTCAAGGTGATGCAAGGTCTGCTGTCCGAGCGGGTGTCGATCCGCAACTTGCGAACTGTTATCGAGACCCTCGCCGAGCATGCATGCCGCACGCAGGATCCGCAGACGCTTGTGGCCCAGGTCCGGGTCGCCTTGTCGCGACAGATTATTCAGGACATCGCGGGCAATGCAACAGAATTGCCTGTCGTGACCTTCGACGGGCCGCTGGAACAAATGCTTACCAATTCGGTGGCATCTGGTGCGGCAACACCGGGTTTGGAGCCCGGGTTGGCAGAAAGATTGCAAGCAAGATTGCAGGATGTCGCCCAGCGTCAAGAAATGGCCGGTCAGCCGGCGGTGCTTCTGGTCTCGCCGACCCTCAGACCCGTGCTTGCACGGTTCCTGCGCTCGTCGGTCCCCCAGATGCAAGTGATTGCTTGGAACGAGATCCCGGAGAACCGGAAGGTACGTTTAGTCAGCACGATCGGTACTTAAGGCAGAACCTACATGAACATTCGTCGCTACATCGCCCCCGACATGCGAACCGCTTTTGCCAAGGTTCGCGATGAACTCGGTCCAGATGTCGTCATTTTGTCGACGCGTCGCGTCAAAGGGCAGATCGAGCTGACCGTGGCTGCGGACCAGTCTGCGCCCGCCGATAGTGCCGCATCGGCCCTCCCGCCTGCCCAAGGCAGCGCGGCTGGCACGGTCCGCCGCCCGGTGTTTCCGACGGTCAACGCGGACGGGATGCCCGTCGCCGCCCGAGCGACTCCTGAGCGGGCGCCCAATCCGAAGAGTTTCGAGGCGCGGGCAGCGGCAGAGCCTGTAGCCCGTGCGAAGCCCGCGGCGGTCGCGCGCCTCTCTGCACAACCGATCGTAAACATAGAGGCCCTCATTGCCGCCGATCAGTCGGTGGATGTCGACAACGCGCCCGTCATTGCCTTCTCGGGCCTGCACTCGCTCCCGGCCGACACCCGCGGGAGCGTCGCGGCGCTGGACGGGGAGATTAAGGCGTTGCGGCGGCTGCTTGAGATGCAGCTGGCATCGCTCGCCTGGAACGATTTGTCGCGTCGCTCGCCGGCCATGGCCGAGTTGTCGCGTGAGTTGACCGAGCTCGGGTTCACTCGCGAGCTCGTTAAGGAAATTCTCAGCCAATTGCCCGCCGTTGAAGATCTGCATGGTGTGCGTCAAGGCGCCATGGCGGCACTGGCTGCCCGGATCCCCGTGCGTGGCGACGAATGGGTGGAGAAGGGCGGCGTGGTTGCGCTCGTGGGGCCTGCCGGCAGCGGCAAGACCACGGCTCTCGCGGCGCTGGCCGCCCGTTGGGTCATGCGCAACGGTACGGGAAGTGCCGCGCTCATCAGTGCAGGCGACACTCGGTTTGGGGGTCGCGAAGCGCTTTCGCGTCTCGGCCGACTCGTCGGTTTGCCCGCGTTTTCCGTCGGCGAGATGCGGGAGTTGCCCGCGCTGCTCGCCAGGTTGGGCGAACGCCGGTTGATCTTGGTCGATACGCCGGCACGCGGCATCCGCAGCGCTGATTTCGAGCAGCACCTCGCGGGGCTGCGTGAGGGGGGCGAGCGAGTGCAGTTCGCCCTCGCATTGTCGGCGGCCTCCCAAGCTGCAGCCGTTCGTGAGATCGCCGTTGCCCACCAACCTCTCGGACCGTTGTCCTGCATAATCACTCATGTCGATGAGTGCACAAGTCTCGGCGGTTTGCTGTCCACGGTGATCGAGCGCGGCATTCCAGTGGCCTACACCATGGAAGGTTCGCGACTGCTCGATGATCTGCGACCCGCTCGCGCCGAAACGCTGCTCGAGTCGGCGATCGGTCTCGCCCGGCGTCACGGTGCGACGGCCGACGAGGAGATGCTGTCGCGCAGGATGGAGGAGCGAATCAATGTCGCATGACGGGCCGATGGATCGTCGTCGAAGTGTGCAGGTCATTGCCGTCACGGGCGGCAAAGGCGGCGTGGGCAAGTCCACGCTCAGCATCAATCTGGCCACGGGGTTCGCCCTAGGGGGTCGAAAGACATTGCTGCTTGATGGCGATCTTGGCCTCGCCAATGCGGACGTCATGCTGGGCGTGACGCCGAAGTACACCCTCGGTGACGTCATTTCCGGCGATCGCAGCCTCGAGGAAGTGCTCACGCCGGTGCGTCCGAACTTATCGATCGTTGCCGGTGCGTCCGGTATTTCGGCTTTGGCGGGCCTCGGTGAGGCCGAGCATATCGGCATCGTGCGTGCGTTCAGCAGTCTCGTTGATGATATCGACGTCCTCGTGGTCGACACGCCCGCGGGTATTTCGGCGGGGGTCTTGCAACTCACTCAGGCTGCGCAACACATCATCGTGGTGGTCTGCGACGAACCCGCATCGGTGACGGACGCGTATGCCGTCATTAAGGTGTTGAGCGCTGAGCACAGCATCCGTCATTTCAAGGTGGTGACGAACATGACCCGCTCAGGGGGCTCGGGTACGCAGCTTTTTGCGACCTTGTTGAAGGTCACCAACCGATTCCTCGACGTCGTGCTTGAACACGCCGCCGACATTCCCGATGACGACTTCCTGCGCCGTGCCATCCGCGAGCAGCGTTCAGTCATCGATGCCTATCCCGGGAGTGCGGCGGGCGCTGCGCTCAAGCGGCTCGTCAGCAAAGCCAGCCAATGGGAAGCGCCGCACGGATCTCGCGGCAACATAGAGTTTTTTGCCGAACGACTGGTTGCACCCTCAGGCCGACGACTTCAGGTGATCAAATGAACGCCATCAACACATACGCGGATTTGCGGGCGAATCGATCGGAGGCGGATGATCTCGTCCGCAAGCATGCCGAGTTGGTCAGGCGAATTGCCTATCATCTCTGCGCGCGCCTGCCACCTTCCGTGGAAGTCGACGACCTTATCCAGGCCGGAATGATTGGTCTGCTGGAGGCGGCTGGCCAGTTCACCGCCGGACGTGGAGCCAGCTTTGAGACCTACGCAGGGATTCGCATCCGTGGCGCGATGCTCGATTCGCTGCGCCGGCTCGATTGGGCGCCGCGCTCGGTGCACCGCCGCTCGCGCGAGGTGGCTCAGGCGATTCTGGCGATCGAACAGGCGACAGGTTCCGAAGCTTCCGCTGCCGATGTGGCGGGTCGGATGGGCGTGACGCTCGATGAGTATCACAAGATCGTGCAGGACGCGGCGACCTGCCAGCTGTCGAGTATCGAGGACGTCGAAGTCGATCATCCGGCAGACGAGTTCGTCGATCCGATGAATTCGATCGCGGACAGTGGCTTTCGTGCGGCACTTGCCGAGGCGATTGATGGGCTGCCCGAGCGCGAGAAACTCGTCATGTCGCTCTATTACCAAGACGAATTGAACCTCAAGGAAATCGGCCTGGTGCTCGGTGTGACGGAGTCGCGGGTATCGCAACTCCACGGTCAGGCGGTCTCCAGGCTCAAGGCGAGGCTGGCCGGTTGGCGGGAAACCGACGAGCCGGGGCCGAGAAAAGGTAAACTCCGCTGAGCTCAATTAACGCAGGCGCGAAAGCCCAGAGTCATTCATGGATATTCTGACGATCACCGGCCTGTTTCTGGCGATCTTCTCGCTGATCGTCGGTGCGATCCTCAAGGGCGCCGGCGTCAAGGGCTTGGTCGGCGGCGCCGCGTTCGTGATCGTGGTATTGGGCACAATCGCCGCAATCTGCATCCATGCGCCGATGTCCTCGGTGAAGCGCGCGCTGGCAATGTTGAAGTGGCTGTTCAAGCCTCCCAAAGCAGATGAGGAAGGCCTCGTCAAACGACTGATCGAGTGGAGCTCGGCGGCTCGTCGACGCGGCGTGCTCGCGCTTGAGCCTGAGATCGCCAAAGAGCAGGATCCCTTTATCAAGCGCGGCCTCGAACTCGTCTACGACGGCGCCGCGCCGGACACCGTCCGCAAGGTGCTCGAAGTAGAAAGCGACGCGCGGTACGACATGGACTACGCCGGCGCCAAGATCTTTGAGGGCATGGGCATCTACGCGCCGACCCTCGGCATCATCGGTGCCGTGCTCGGATTGATGGCTGTCATGCAGAATCTCGAGGACCCCTCCAAGCTTGGTACAGGCATCGCAGCCGCGTTCACCGCGACGGTGTATGGAATTGGTATCGCCAACCTGTTCTTCCTGCCGGCGGCCGCCAAATTGAAGGAACTCGCCGGCGCGCAGGCTCGCACTCGCGGCATGATCATCGATGGTCTTGCTGCCATCGCCGAGGGAGAGAACCCGCGCATCATCGAGGCCAAGTTGCAGGGATACCTGACTAAACCATGAGCGGTGGCGGTCGTAAGGGCAGGAAAGAGGAGCACGCGAACCACGAGGCGTGGGCTATCCCTTACGGCGATCTGATCACCTTGCTGCTGGCCTTCTTCGTGGTGATGTACTCGGTGTCTTCACTGAACTCAGGCAAGTACCGCGTCATGTCCGAAGCGCTGATGGCCGCGTTTCGTGGTGAGCCGCAGCGCGACATGCCGATCACGCTGTCGATCCGCGAAGGTATGCCTACCTCTGACCTCGTGACCATGCCGGAAACCGAGAAGGCCATGGGTCCAAGACCCATTCGCAAGACGGATGCCCAGGGCATGGATACGGGCATGAGCCTCTCCGGCATTGCGGGCAATGTCGCCAAGGCGCTCGAGCGCCAAGTGATGACGGATCAGGTCACCATTCGCCAGCACGCCGACTGGGTTGAGGTCGAGATTCGCAACGACCTGCTGTTCCCGAGCGGCTCAGCGGGCATGGCCGGCGAGGCGGCTGACATCGTCCGCAAGCTCGGCGCCTCGCTCGCAAACCTCAAGAACCCCATTTTCGTGCAAGGGCATACGGATAACGTACCCATCAGCACGGCACAGTTTCCGAGCAATTGGGAGTTGTCTGCAGCGCGTGCGGGTGCGGTGGTCAGGCTCCTCGGTGAGGGTGGGGCGAATACTGCGCTCATGACCGTCATAGGCTACGGCGAGCAACGGCCGCTGCAGCCCAATGAGACGGCCGATGGGCGCGCCACCAACCGTCGCGTAATGCTGGCGATCCTCGAGCCCGAAGGTACTCAGAGTGGCGTTTCCTTTGGACCGCCCTCTAGTGGTACGCCTCGCGGCGGAGTGGATCCGCCGCGGCCGCAACCGAACGGCGGTGAATTGCTGCAGCCTTCGACTCCGCGTCCTTCGCCCTGAACGTCTCCCATGGTCGACCGTTGGTGAGTTCGCGTAGCATTTGCGTGCATCACGCGTGTGGTCTTGAGACATGACAGAGAACAGAGGCATCGGATTCGTCAATCGATTCGTCCGCGATATGGGGCAGGGCGGGCTTGAGATTGCCTGTTTTCCGGACGTTGCCACCAAGCTCGTCCGCTCGCTCGATAGCGATTTCGTGACCATGCCGGCGATTGCGCGGATGATCGAGTCGGAGCCTGGGCTGTGCGTGCGGGTCATCGGCATGGCTAACTCTGCAGCCTTCCAGGGTGGCGGGCGCGCGATCACCGACGCGCGCAGTGCGGTGGTACGCATCGGTCTGCGTTCGCTACGGGCCGTGATCCTCGCGTTCGCCGTAGCGAGCCTGCGTGATCGACGGGAGTTAAAACTCGTCCAGTCGCGCATCGGTGAGGTCTGGCAGGGCAGCGTGTCGCTCGCCACCCTCAGTCACGTGTTGGCGATGCGCGTAAGAGGCGTGGATTCCGAGGGAGCATTGCTCGGCGGACTCATGCAGGGCGTGGGGCGAATTTATCTGCTCACTGAAGCCGCATTCGACGCCGATTTTCGTGAGGACGTAGAGGGCCTCGACGATATCGTGGCTCAGTGGCATGTCGGGGCACTCGGCAAGATCCTCGAGCAATGGGGTTTCGGCACGAACATCATCGAAGCCGTCGTGGAGTTCCATGGTGCGGGTAGTCGATCGGGATTGGCCGACATCCTGAAGACGGCCCGATTGTTCCTCGATCACCAAGCGACGCCTGATGAACTAAAGACTTTGCTACAGGACTTCGAGCCCGCTGTGCGTCTCGGGCTTACGCACCTCGATCCGAAGGAGGTGCTTGAAACGGTTCAGAAGGACGCCTCGGTGGGATCGGCGCTCGGCTGATGAGTGGCGCAGCCCAAAGAAACAGATGCCTAGCGCTGCTGGCGCTGTGCCTCGTTGGGTTCAACCGGCTCGGGCATGCGATCGAGTACCCCTTGCGTGAGGACGGCGGCGAAGTATTCGGCACCGTCGAGCGCATCCAGACGCGTTACGAGGACACGCTGATCGAAATAGCGCGTCGCTACAGCCTCGGCTACGAGGAGTTGCTGCGGGTCAATCCGGGTGTGGATCCGTGGTTGCCGGGCGAGGGTACCGCCGTGATCATCCCTGGCAAACGCTTGCTGCCCCCTGCGGAGCGTGAGGGCATCGTGGTGAATCTGCCCGAGCACAGGATGTATTTTTTTCCTCGGGCCGCTAAGGGTGACCCTGCCAAGGTTATGACCTTTCCAGTCAGCGTCGGCAAGATGGACTGGCGTACGCCTTTGGGTGTGACGAAGGTGGTCTCGAAGCAGAAAGATCCGCCGTGGTATCCGCCCGCCTCAGTGCGAAAGGAGCACGAGGAGCGGGGTGACCCACTGCCTCTGATGGTGGGACCTGGCCCCGATAATCCGCTCGGCGCCCATGCGTTGCGGCTGAATATCCCGGGAGGGTCATACCTAATACACGGCACGAATAACCCCGATGCCGTCGGCATGGCAGTGACCCATGGTTGTCTGCGCATGTACCCGGAAGATGTCGCCGTGTTGTTCGATGCCGTCAAGGTGGGCACGCGGGTCGCGCTGATCAACGAGCCTGTGAAGATCACCAAGTCGGACGGCGAAGTGTGGCTCGAGGTACATCCGCCGATCGATTCACAAGGTCAGAGCACGGCAGTGCCTTTGGAGGATTTCGAGAAGCGGCTCGACGCACTTCTCGGCGACACCGAGGTGGCGATCAACTGGGATTTGGCAGTGCAGGCCTTGAGCGAGGCTCGAGGCATTCCCGTGATGATCGGTCTCGAGTTGTCAGTTGACCCGGCGGACGCGGTACCACCGCCGCCCTCTGCACCCGAGACGAGTCGTCAGACCAGCGCTACGTGGTGAGCGCCGTCCACCGGCAGGATCACGCCATTAACGTATGAACCCGCGTCGCTCGCCAGCAGCAGAGCGGGTCCGAGCAGTTCGTCCAGTTGACCCGCGCGTCCCGGAGGAATCTTTTTCAGGTAGTCCTGCCCTGCGGAGGTGCCGAAGTATTCCTCGTTCATTTCGGTGACGAACCAGCCAGGCGCCAATGCGTTGACGCGGATCCTGTGGCGGACGAATTCGATCGCCATACTGCGGGTCAGCTGCGCGAGGGCTGCCTTCGAGGAGGCGTAGGCGGAGTACCCGACGCCCACGCCTATGCCGAGCACTGAGGTGATATTGATAATGCTGCCGGGCCTTCCAGCCGCTATGAGTCGCCGCGCAGCCTCGGCACTGACATCCCAGGCTGCGGTGAAATTGGTTGCCATTGTCGCATCACGGCTGCGTGCGCTGGTCTTGAGGAACAGCGCGGGCTCAGCAATGCCGGCATTATTCACGAGCACGTCTACGACGCCCTCGCTGGTCGAGATCCGCTCGAATGCCGTCGCGATGGCCGCCGGGTCGGTCACATCGAGGGCGACGGTGGCGGCGCGGCTACCGCGGGCGCGGATGCGTTCGGCGAGCTCCTGCAGACGATCCTCACGGCGCGCCGCGAGCACCACGGTGGCCCCGGCTGCGGCAAACCCTTCGGCGAGTCGCGATCCGATGCCACTCGATGCGCCCGTGACCAAAGCGACCTTGCCATCAAGGCGGAAGTCTGGAAGCAAAGACGTCGTCATTCGGGCGATGATAACGTACCAATGCATCGTCATCCCGAGTCGTCGCAAGGAGCGCGCCGCGCATGTCCAACTCGTTCACCCCGTCCGGAATCATCACGCTGACCTCTGATTTCGGTCTTCGCGATCCGTTCGTCGGCGTGATGAAGGGACGCATTCTCGACCGTTATCGCGAGGCCAAGATCGTCGATCTGACGCACGACATCCTCGCGCACTGGCCGGCGGAAGCAGGATTCTGGCTGGCGCGCTCGTTCGAATACTTTCCCGCGGGCTCCGTGCACGTCGCGGTGGTCGACCCTGGTGTGGGTACGGCGCGTGACATCGCGATTGTGCAGGTGGGTGCGCACGTATTCCTCGCCCCTGATAATGGGCTGCTCGAGCCCGTCGCCGCGAGCGACGCCGGCGCGCGACTGTGGCATCTCGACGTCGGTGTCCTTGCACGCTTTAAACTCGGGCGTCCCAGCGCGACCTTTCATGGTCGCGACGTGTTTGCGCCACTGGCCGCGGAGTTGGCCGCCGGGCGAGTCGCCCCGGAACAGTTGGGCCGTCCGATCGAACAACTCGTTCCAGCGTGGGTGGATGCCGCGGAGGCCTCGGCCGACCGGGTGGCGGGAGTCGTCATCACGATCGATCACTTCGGGAATCTCATCACCAACATCGACAGCCGCTTGCTCGAGGGCTGGGTCGAACCGATCGTGCACGCGGGTCGCGAGGTGCTTTCGCTGCGGCGTACCTACGGCGATATGCGACCGGGGGAGAGCATGGCGCTCGTCAATTCCTTCGGCGTGCTGGAAATCGCGGTCGCCGAGGGGAGGGCCTGTGATGCGCTCGGCCTGTCCCGCGGGGCACCGGTGATCGTCCGTAATGCTGTTCGACGGAGTTGACTGGCGGGTAATTTTCGTTATAGTCCCCCGCGTCTACGGCACCTCATAACGCCTAACCTGTTGATTTAAAAGGCTTCGACACCGCAATGACATCCGAACGGGACTCCGATAGCTTCGAGCTTGACGACGACATGCTGGGCGAAGTCGCCCATCAAGAGGAGAACAACGACTACGACCGCTTCCTCGACCGGGTGGAGCGGCGTGCGCGGCCCGTGCCGGGCAAGCGTGGCAAGGCGGCTTGGAGCAAAGTCGAGGAAGTGCTGGCGGACAAGAAGCTCGCCAAGGACCTGCGCGAAATCTACGACGACGAACTCTAGGCTTACGGGAAGGCGCGCATGTCCCAGGTCGGAGCCTCTGGCTGGGTCGTCCTGAAGTTCGGCGGCACCAGCGTATCCTCCCCATCTAACTGGGCGAGCATTGCCGCCACAGCGCGGCAGCGTCTCGACAACGGCGATCGAGTGCTGATCGTGCACTCGGCCCTGAGTGGCGTCACCGATCGCCTCGAGACCCTACTCAACGACGCCGTTGCGGGCGATTTCACCGCCGCGCTCGATGCGCTGCGAACCCGGCACGAGACCCTGATCCGGCAGTTGGGCATCGAGTCACCCGGTGCGCTGGAGCGCTGGTGGCGTGAGCTTGCCGAACTGCTGCAGCAGATCGTCGTGGCGCGTGGTGTCGATGATCGACTACGCGCTCGAATCATGGCGATGGGTGAACTGCTCGCGACGACAATTGGCGAGGCCTATCTGCAGGCGCATGGCTTGCCGGCCCTGTGGCTCGATGCGAGGGATTGGCTGCGTGCCGAGGCGCGCGAGGCGGCAACGCAGCGGGCAAACTACTTGTCGGCGACCTGCGACTTTCGGCCGAATACCGCGTTGCAGGAGCGAATGGGGTCGCTCGGTACGCTGTTGATCACGCAAGGTTTCATTGCCAGCGATGCGGCAGGCGATACAGTGCTGCTCGGACGCGGTGGGTCCGACACCTCGGGCGCTTATTTCGCGGCGCTGCTCAACGCTCGGCAGCTCGAGATCTGGACCGATGTGCCCGGCATGTTCAGCGCCAACCCGCGCGCAACGCCGGCCGCGCGGCAACTTCTGGAATTGACCTACGACGAAGCGCAGGAGATC
The DNA here is from genome assembly GCA_903885195.1 of uncultured Pseudomonadota bacterium. GTDB lineage: Bacteria > Pseudomonadota > Gammaproteobacteria > Steroidobacterales > Steroidobacteraceae > UBA964. Next base: position 28,233 of record CAISHQ010000066.1, read on the forward strand.
GCGACGGCGGGTGCCAAGGTGCTGCATCCGCGATGCCTGTTGCCCGTTCGACAGTACGACATCCCACTCTACGTGTTCGCGACGCAAGTGCCATCGATGCGTGGCACACGCATCAGCGCGGCACCGGTCTCCGAACTCGCTCAAGTCAAAGCCGTGTGCGTCAAAAAGGGCGTGACACTGGTGTCGATGGACAGTCCAGGGATGTGGCATCAGGTCGGCTTTCTGGCCGATGCATTCCAGGTGTTCAAACAACACGGGATGTCGGTCGACCAGGTGTCGACCTCCGAGACCAACGTCACCGTGTCGCTCGATCCGCAAGCCAACGCACTCGACGCCTCGGCGCTCGCTGCGCTGCAGCGTGATCTCGCGCCACTCTGTCGTGCCGAGATCATCGGGCCTTGTGCCTCGGTGAGTCTGGTTGGCCAAAATATCCGCGGCATCCTGCACCGACTCGGCAGCGCCCTCGAGTTGCTGGCGGATCGCCGGATTTACCTTGTCAGTCAGGCAGCCAACGACCTGAACCTCACCTTCGTCGTTGATCAGGACCAAGGCGACCGACTGGTCGAGAGCCTTCACGAATTACTGGTGGAGCCAGTGCGCGATGATCTCGTGCTCGGGCCTACATGGTCGCAGTTGTTCCAGCCCGCCGAGGTCGCGGTCACGACATCACGACCGTGGTGGGAGGTGCGACGTGCGCAATTGCTCGAGCTGATGCAGGGTCGTCATTGCGCCTACGTGTACGATGGCGAGACTCTGCGTGAGCGATGCCGAGAGCTACGGTCTATGCGCTCGATCGCGCGTGTCTCGTATGCGATGAAGGCGAATCCGCATCCGCAGGTGCTTCGTAAGGTGAGCGAGGAGGGGCTGGCGCTCGAGTGCGTGTCCCGAGGCGAGCTTGAGCGCGTCTTCGAGACCCTACCGGGCATCGATCCGCAGCGCGTGCTCTACACGCCGAACTTCGCGCCGCGCGAGGAGTACGCCTGGGCGTTGGCGCGTGGGGTTCAGGTCACGCTCGACAGCCTGCACCCGATCGAGCAGTGGCCCGAACTATTCGCGGGGCGCGATATCTTTGTGCGCCTCGACCCGGGCGGCGGTCGCGGCCATCACCAGCACGTGCGCACGGCGGGCAGTCAGTCGAAGTTCGGTGTGGCTCAAAACGAGATCGATCGCTTCGTGACCGCGGCCGATCGGGCTGGGGCGCGTATCGTTGGCCTGCATGCCCACGCGGGCAGCGGCATCCTCACGATTGATAGCTGGATCGACACCGCCCGCTTCATGATCGCCGTGCGTGCGCAGTTTCCGCATGCGCGAGTGTTCGACCTCGGTGGCGGGCTAGGCATCCCGACGCGGCAGGGTGGCCGACGGCTCGACCTGTCAGCGCTCGATGCGGCGCTTGCCGAGTTCGCGCCGTCACTGCCGGACGTCGCGCTGTGGCTGGAGCCGGGCCGCTACGTGATCGCTGAGGCCGGCGTTCTTCTCGCTCGCGTGACGCAACTCAAAACCAAGGGTGAGGTCAGCTACGTCGGTGTGGCCACCGGCATGAACTCGCTGATCCGTCCTGCGCTCTACGGCGCGCACCACGACATCGTCAATCTCTCGCGTCCGGCGGACGGCGCAGTGCGGCGCTTCGAGGTCGTCGGCCCGATCTGCGAGACGGGCGATGTGCTCGGCCACGATCGTTACCTGCCGGCCGAGACCTGCGAGGGCGATATATTGCTGATTGCCACCGCGGGCGCCTACGGCGCCTCTATGGCCTCGCACTACAACTTGCGCGACCCCGCCGAAGAGTTGCTGATCTAGCGATCGAAGACGATTTGGCGAGACGATTGCCTGTGCAGCGTCAACTTTTGTGGCGTTAACTTTTGTGGCGGCGCTCGAGTTCGCGGGCCACGTCTTCAAGTCCAAGCCCCTTTGAGCGAAGCAAAACGATGAGGTGGTAGAGCAAATCCGCCGACTCGCCCACAAGTTTGTCGGCATCAGCGGTGACGGCAGCCAGAGCGACCTCGACGCCTTCCTCGCCGACCTTCTGTGCAACCCGAGCTGGACCCGCTTCGACGAGCCGACGAGTGTAGCTGCTGCTGTCACTCCCGCTCAGGCGGTGGCTCACTACCTGCTCGAGTTGCGCGAGAAAGTGCAGGGGGCTTGCCTCGAGCAGTGCGTCGTCGCCAAAACAATGTCGCGTGCCCTCGTGACACACGGGGCCTGCGGGCTTCGCCAACACCAGCAGCGTGTCGCGATCGCAATCGGCGTGTACCTCGACGACCTGCAGTAAGTGGCCCGAGGTTTCGCCTTTTTCCCACAGACATCGCCGGCTTCGGCTCCAGAATACGGCGCGGCCACGCTGCAGCGTCTCCTCGAGTGCCTCACGGTTCATCCAGCCGACCATCAGCACTTCACCGGAGCTCGCGTGCTGCACCACGGCGGTGAGCAGACCTTCGCCTTTGGCGAAATCGAGTTGATCCAAATTTTGTGAGCTGACTTTCATGGTCGAATCTCCACACCCGCTGCGATCAAGGTCTGCTTGAGCTCACGTACGACGATCTCCCCGGAGTGGAATACGCTCGCTGCGAGGGCGGCATCTACGCGCGCCTGCACGAACACATCGACGAAATGTTGCACGCTGCCGGCGCCGCCCGAAGCCACGAGCGGCACCCGGCAACAGTCACGCACTGCGGCAAGCTGCGCGAGGTCATATCCGCGCCGCACACCGTCACTGCTCATGCAGTTGAGGACGATTTCTCCGGCACCACGATCGATGGCTTCACGAACCCACGCAAGCGTGTCGCGACCGCTGTCGCCCGAGCGGCTCGGATCGCCGGTGTAGCGATGTACTCGGTATCCAGTTGGGGTGGTCTGGCTGTCGATGCCCACCACGATGCACTGCGAGCCAAAGCGGCGCGCGAGGGCATCGATGAGGGATGGGTTTTCGAGTGCCGGCGAGTTGACGGAGATTTTCTCTGCGCCGGCATTGAGCACCGACTCGCCCTCGGCAACCGAGCGGATGCCGCCGGCGACACAAAACGGAATGTCGAGCAGTTGGGCGACGCGACGCACCCACTCCCGATCGACGCTACGCCCGTCGGGGCTCGCGGTGATGTCGTAGAAGACGAGCTCGTCCGCGCCCTCGTCGCGATAGCGTTGCGCGAGCTCCAGAATATCGCCGACGATGCGATGGTCGCGGAATCGAACGCCTTTGACGACTTGGCCGTCGCGCACGTCGAGACAGGGAATGATGCGCTTGGCGAGCATTCAGCCTGCCCACCAGGCACGGGCCTGGGACTCCGCGATCCGCCCTTCGAGCAAGGCCTTGCCGCTGACCGCGGCGGGCATTCCAAGCGTGCGCAGCTGCTGCAAGTCGGCGAGGTCACGAACGCCACCCGACGCTTGCCAGCCAATGTGAGGGTATCGGCGTAAACACTCGGCATAGAGTTCGACGCTGGGGCCGGCCAGCGCCCCATCGCGGGCGATGTCGGTGCACAGCAGATGTTGCAGGCCCTGGGGAGCAAATCGATCGATGGCCTCCCATAAGCTTACGGCGGTGGCTTCAGTCCAGCCGCGGGTGTGGACCCGAGGCACGCCGAGCGCATCGAGGCGCACATCGAGCGCGAGGCAGATGCGGTCTGAGTCGAACTGAGAAAACCATCGCTGCACCATAGCCGTGTTCTCGAGTGCCGCACTGCCGACGACGATACGCGCGACACCACCCTCGAGCAGAGCGCGTGCTGCATCCTCGGTACGCACGCCTCCGCCGACCTGAAGCCGCAGGCCCGACCGGCTCGCCAGTTCCAGGATTTTCATGCGATTGCCGAGTTCGCCGTCACGCGCACCATCGAGGTCGACGACATGCAGCCAGGTCGCTCCAAGATCGCGATAACGCGTGGCGAGCTCTGCCGGATCATGGTCGTAGACCGTCTCAGCAGCAAAGTCACCCTGTAGCAACCGGACGCACCGGCCGCCGCGCAAGTCGATGGAGGGAATCAGGATCACGTCAGCTCCAAAAAGTTGGCGAGCAGTCGTGCTCCGGCGGTCGATGACCGCTCCGGATGAAACTGCACACCGCAGAAATTTCGCTGTCGGACGACGGCGGGAAACGACACGCTGTAGTCGGTTTCGGCCAGCGTTGCGGCAAGTCCCGACTGCAAGTGGTAGCTGTGCACGAAATAAAACCAGTCGCTCGAGCCGATGCCGCGAAGAAGTGGATCTTCGCGGGTGATGCGCAGCCGGTTCCACCCCATGTGAGGAACGGGCGCGCCCGGCTTATCGGCAAATCGCTTGACGTCGCCCGGAATAATGCCAAGACAGCGTGTCTCGTCCTCTGCCGAATGCGCGCACAGAATCTGCATCCCCAAGCAAATGCCGAGCACGGGACACTGCAGGTTGCGCAAGGTGTCTATGAGTCCCTGCGCCTCGAGACGGTGCATGATGGAACCGGCGGCCCCGACGCCAGGAAGCAGGACTCGCGGCGCACTCGCGATATGCGCCGGATCGGAACTGACTTCGCTGCGTGCTCCGAGTCGATCCAGGGCAAAGCCCAGCGAGGCGAGATTCGCTCCACCCGAATCGACCACGACGACGTCCACGGCCTTGCTCACAGGATGCCTTTGGTGCTCGGCAGATCGTCGCCTTCGCGACGCAGTGCCATTCGCAGCGCACGTCCGACGCCCTTGAAGCAGGCCTCGACCATGTGATGCGCATTGTCGCCGGTCACACTGACGTGTACGGCCGCACCCAGCGCGTCGGCCAGCGAACGGAAGAAATGCGGTACGAGTTCCGTAGGTAACTGTCCGACGGTTTCGCGGGTGAACTTGCCTTCGAACACGAAGTGGCTGCGTCCCGAGAGGTCGATGGCCACTTGCACGCGTGCTTCGTCCATCGGTAGCAGGAACCCGTAACGAGCAATCCCTCTCTTGTCGCCGAGGGCCTCGCGCAGCGCCTGTCCGAGCGCGAGCGCGCAGTCCTCGACGGTGTGATGCTCGTCGACCTGCAGATCGCCCACGCAACGCAGCTCCAGCGAAAACCCACCGTGCTTTCCGAGCTGTTCGAGCATGTGATCGAAGAAACCGATCCCCGTGCTCAGGGTCAGTGGCTCGACGTGATCGAGATCGACGGCAACGTCGATGGAGGTTTCTCGGGTACGACGGGAGACCCGGGCGCGTCTTGAAGTCAGTTCGCGAACTGCCGTGGCCCAGTCCCCCGCGGCTTCGTTTGGCGATCGAATGCGATGGGCTGCGCAGCCGAGGCGTCGCGCGAACTCGAGGTCCGTCTCGCGATCACCGATCACCGCGGAGCGTTGCAGGTCGACTGCGTTGGCGACGATCCAGTCGGCTACGAGCGCCGTGCTCGGCTTGCGGCAGGCACAGCCATCCGAGGGTTTATGCGGACAGATAAAAACCTCGCGAAAGTGCACGCCTTGACTCGCATACGCGTCGAGGATGAACTGCTGCGGGCCGGTAAAGTCCTCAGTCGGAAACGAACTCGTGCCGAGTCCGTCCTGGTTCGTCACCATGACGAGCGTATAGCCTGCGTCTTGCAACTGCCTGAGCGCCGCAAACGCGCCAGGCACGAAGCGGATTTTATCGAGGCGATCGACTTGGTTGTCGGCCGGTTCCTCGACCAAGGTACCGTCCCGATCGACAAAGAGCACTCTCATGTGCCGCACTCCAGCGCCGTCATGACGCGATTGTTCTGCTCGGGTGTGCCCACCGTGAGGCGAATCGCTTCACCCAACGCGGGCTTACCGCTGAAGTCGCGAGCGAGAAGGGCGACCGCCTGCAAGCGGTCGAGTACGCTGCGGGCATTCGTTGTCTCGAGCAACAAAAAATTCGCTTCGCTCGGATACACCCGCGTCACCCACGGGGAGCGGGTCAGGGCCCCACGCAGGCGCTCCCGCTCTGAACAGATTCGTGCGATGCGCGCCAGTGCGATCGGCCGACTGTTGTCCTGCAGTGCGTGCTCGGCCGCGGTCGAGGCCGGGCGTGCGATGGCGTAGGGTGGAATGATCTTGCGCAGCAAGCGGATCACAGTGGGTGCGGCGATCACCGTGCCGATACGGGCGCCAGCCAGACCTTGAGCCTTCGAGAGCGTGCGCAGGATCACGAGGTGCGGATACTCGGCGAGTGAGCCGACCCAAGAGGCCTGCGCCGAAAACTCGCTATAGGCCTCATCGACCACCACGAGGGCCCGGCCGCGTGCCGCCTCGAGCACACGGCGGATCGCCGCCGAATCAAGGCTGTTACCGGTCGGGTTGTTCGGTGAGCACAACCAGACGAGCTTCACGCGTGGATCGAGCGCCGCGATGACGCCCGCGTCATCGAGCGCGTAGTCCTTACCGAGTGGCACGTTGACGACCGCGGCGCCCTGAATCCGCGCTGCCACCGCGTACATGCCGAACGTCGGAGGGCAGATGATGACTGCGTCCTCGCCTGCGCGACAAAACGCACGGGTCAATAGATCGATTCCCTCGTCGCTGCCACGACCCACGAGTAGCTGCTCGGTAGATACGCCATAGTGTGAGGCCAGCGCTGCGAGCAAGGCTGCAGGCTGCGGCTCCGGGTAGCGGTGCAGCGCAGTGTCCGGCGTTTCCGAGTGCGGTGGCCACGGCAACTCGTTGGCGTGCAGCCGCTCCAACGTCGGCGCGAACACGGCGTGCTCGTACGGCGCGAGTGCGACGATGTCCGGGCGTGCGAGCGCGAGGATCTCGGCATCATCCGCAGGGGTTGCGCTCATGTACCCGCCGGCTTGAGCACTTCGATTCGGGTTTTGACCGCCAGTGCATGGGCATCAAGGCCTTCGATACGGGCCATGGTGACGGCAGTCGGACCTAGCCCCAATAGTCCTGCGGGAGTGGCTTCCTGCACCGTGATTCGCTTGAGGAAGTCGAGCACTGAGAGTCCGCTGTAGGCGCGGGCGTATCCGTATGTGGGCAGCACGTGGTTGGTGCCTGAGCAGTAATCGCCGAGTGGTTCCGGCGTCCATTGCCCGAGGAACACCGAGCCTGCCGAGGTCACACGGTCCAGCCATTCGCGTGCTTCGACGATATGGATGATGAGGTGCTCGGGCGCATAGCGGTTGGAGATGTCGAAGGCCTCTTGCAGATTCGGCACGACGACGATGCGGCTGCGCTGCAGCGACTGATCGAGGATTTCCCTGCGCGACAAGCCGATGATCAGCTCCTCGGCGGCTTCGCGAACGGCCTCAGCGAGACTCTTGGAGGGCGTCAGCAATATCGCCTGCGACAGCGGATCGTGCTCGGCTTGGGCGAGTAGGTCCGCGGCAATAAATCGCGGGCGCGCCGTGGCATCAGCGATGACCAACACCTCCGAAGGACCTGCGGGTAAATCAAGCGCCGCACCTTCCGGATCTTCGGCAACGATCTGCTTGGCCGCCGTGACCCAAGCGGAACCGGGGCCTACGATCTTGTCGACCTTCGGAATAGTTTCGGTGCCATAGGCAAGCGCGGCGATCGCTTGCGCACCACCGATGGCATACACCTCGTCAATCCCGCACAGCTTGGCTGCCGCGAGGATATGAGGGTGAATGCGGCCACCACGCACGGCGGGCGTGCAGAGCACGCGACGCTTGCAGCCGGCAATCTCAGCGGGGATCGCCGCCATCAACAGAGCGGAGACGAGCGGTGCCGAGCCGCCTGGAACGTAGATGCCTATCGAATCGATGGGACGGGTGACCCGTTCACACACGACACCGGGGGAAGTTTCCAGCGAAATCGGCTGGGGCAATTGCGCCTGATGGAACTTCTTGATGTTCGTGATGGCGCGGATCAGTGCATCGCGACCGTCCTTGCTGAGCGTCGAGAAGGCTTGCAGGAACTCTGTGGCCGGAACTTTCAGGTGGACCGGTACGCCGCCGTCGAAACGAGCGGCGTACTCGAGTACCGCCGCATCACCGCGATTGCGTACCTCTCGTACAGTCTCTCGAACGAGGGCGAGCAGCTCCTCCCGACCCGCAGCGGAAGGACGGGCAAGTACCTGCTTGCGTGCCGATTCGTCGAGCCTCGAGTAATCGAATATGGGCAGCATCATGCGAGCATCTTCTCCACGGGCAACACCAGCAAGGCGCTAGCGCCTGCCGCCTTGAGACTTTCGAGCGTTTCCCAGAACACGTTTTCACGGCACACCGCGTGCACCGCTACCTTATCCGGGTTTCCTTCGAGCGGGATAATGGTTGGCGACTCGCTACCCGGCAACAACTTACGGATGGCGGGCAGGGCCGAGCGGGGCGCGTGCAGCATGATGTACTTGCTCTCGCGGACCTGCTGCACGCCATCAATGCGCATGAGCAGCCTTTCGACCCAGGCCATCTTGTCTGCTGGCAGCTCAAGCGGCGTGCGCACCAGGACGGCATTGCTCTGCAGCACCGTCTCGACTTCGCGCAACCGGTTGGCAATCAGCGTGGAGCCCGTCGAGACGAGATCGCAGATGGCATCAGCCCGACCGAGCCGCGGCGCAATCTCCACAGCACCTGACAAGGTGACGACCTCGGCGTCAATGCCGTGGGTGCGCAGGTAATTGCCGAGCAGGAAAGGATAGGTGGTGGCCACCCGTTTGCCGCGGAGGGATTCCGGTCCCGTCCAAGCCGCATCGTCGGGCACGGCGATCGACAGTCGGCAACGACCGAAATCGAGGGAGCGCAGCACTTCGAAGCGCGTTGCGTGACCACGCGCAGCCATCTCGAGGCGCTTTTCTTCGATGACGTTGAGGCCGACAAGGCCAAGATCACAGACGTCTTCTTCGACGAGATCGGGGATATCGTCGTCGCGTACGAACAGCAGATCGAGAGGCATGTTCTCGCCAAACCCCACCAACTGGTCCTTACCGCGGGAAAACTTGAGCCCACAGCGCATCAATAAATCGGTGGAGTGATCGGTAAGACGACCGGACTTCTGGATCGCAAGCTTCAGGCGGGTGGCCTTGTCGATGACCGAGGCGCTCATCGGGTTGACCCGCCTGCCGCGCGCTGCGCTTCGAGGCGCCGCGCCGCCAAATCGTAGCCACCGTTGCCCGTCGACACGTACCGAGCCACGCGCGCGATGGTGGTCACGCTGACGCCCGTGTGCTTGTGGATCTCGCGATACGGCAGCCCGCGCTCGAGCCACTCGACGACGGCCCAGCGATCAGACATCGCCTCGAGTTCAGCTGGGGTGCACAGGTCGCGAAAGAACGCGCGGCATTCGTCGATGTTGCGCAGGGTCAGAACGGCTTGATAGAGGGCTCGCTCTGCGCGCGCTTCCTGCCGGGGTGTGAGGCGGGCGTGGGGTTTCACTGCTGCTGTTCCATTGTGATAATGTGTTAGCACGTTAATACAAAGCCTGCTGCTTAGCAAGCTGAAGCCGATTGACGTCCGTCGCCCGCCACGGATACCATTACGGCTCTCATCGAGACCGGCTGAGGGAAAAGGCCCTTTGACGCCGGGGCAACCGCCAGGCTTAACCCGCCCGGAAAGGTGCCAACTCCTGCGCGATGGCCTCTTGGCCGGCGACAGATGAGCGGTCGACGCAACCTGCCAGCGGCAGGAGAGGGCTGTCGCTTCCCGCGGGTGCGGGCGCTCATTCCGGGAGTCTCGACGATTGGCATGCGGCGAAACCGCGTGGGTCTAGAGATTCGTGAACAGGGACAGTACAGAGAATCCAGCGCGCGCGGGCACCGAAGGCGAGTTCGTGTTGCCCGGCGAGTTTGCGCTCCATCACGGCGGTAGCCTAAAAGACCTTCGGATCGCCTGGCGCCTCGTCGGACCTGCGGCGGCGCCGCTGATCGTCGTGCTCGGGGGCATTTCGGGGCACCGCCGCGTGTTTGCCGATCAAGATGACGGTTCAGCGTGGTGGCAGGAGATTGCGGGGCCGGGCAGGGCCTTGCCAACTCAGGCCTTGCGTGTGCTGGCATTCGACTATCTCGGCGGTAGCGGTCGCACCACCGCGCCGAAGCCGGGTGAGAATTTTCCACCCGTCTCGACCTACGATCAGGCCGAAGTTCTGAAACATCTGCTCGATCACTTACAGATCGATCATCTGCGCTGCATTATCGGTGCATCCTACGGTGGTATGGTCGGATTGGCCTTCGCCGAGCGTTACCCCGAGCGGGTACGACAGTTGCTGGTGATGAGTGCGGCGGAGCGCACGCATCCGATGGCGACTGCCTGGCGCTGCGTGCAGCGTCGCACGGTGCGTTTCGCCATCGAAACGGGACAGCCGGCGGGCGGGCTTGCGCTTGCCCGGGCGCTGGCCATGGCCACCTATCGCAGTCAGGCGGAGTTCGCGGTGCGTTTCGACGGTGAGCCGCGACTCGAGAATGGTCGATTCGTGTTCCCTGTCGAGGAGTATCTGCTTGCCCGCGGACGTGACTACGCGGCGCGGTATCAACCCGACTCGTTCCTGCTGCTCTCCGAGTCGATCGATCTGCACCGGGTCGATGTCACGCACATCGATGTGCCGGTGCTCGCGATAGGCGTGCGCGAGGATCAGCTCGTGCCGATCGACGACATGCGGGACATGGTTCGTCGTCTGCCACAAGGCCGACTCATCGAGATGTCGTCGCTGTATGGCCACGACGCGTTTTTGAAAGAGGCGGAGCAACTTGCGCCGCTACTGGCCAGCTTGACCGAGGACAACGCATGAACCGTCTTGATCCGCGCACTGTCGCCGTGCGCGCCGGCTTGGAATCCGATGCCACGACCGGTGCGGTGGTTCCACCGATTCACCTGAGTTCAACCTACGCGTTCCCCTCGTTCGGTGTGAAGGGCAAGTACGATTACTCTCGATCCGGCAATCCGACGCGCGACCTGCTCGGGGAGGCGGTGCGGGAACTCGAGGGCGGAGCAGGTGCGGTTATTACTGCTTCAGGCATGGCTGCGATCGCCTTGATTGGTCAGGTGCTACCACGCGGGTCTCGAGTGGTCGCGCCGCACGACTGCTATGGCGGCACGTTTCGGCTGTTCACCGCGTGGCACAAGCGCGGCGATTTCGCGGTGGAGTTCGTCGACTACGGTAATGCCGACGCGCTGCGCACGAGTCTGAGTACGCCGGCTGCGCTGGTGTGGGTCGAAACGCCAAGCAACCCGTTGCTGCGCATCACGGACATTCGCGCAGTGGCGGCGGCAGCCAAGGCGGTCGGCGCACTAATCGTCGTCGACAACACCTTCATGTCGCCGGTGTTGCAGCAGCCGCTGCAACTCGGTGCCGATGTCGTCGTGCATTCGACCACCAAGTACCTCAATGGACACAGTGACGTTGTGGGTGGGGCAGTCGTTGCAGCGCGGGAGGATCTGCATCAACAGTTCGCGTGGTGGGCTAATGCCCTCGGCATGACGGGCGCTGCCTTCGACAGTTTTCTTACCCTGCGTGGCATTCGCACGCTGCATGCGCGCATGGCGTTGCACGAAAGCAATGCCGTTGCGCTGGCGAGTCACCTTGCCACGGCGCCTGGCGTGCGCAAGGTGTACTACCCCGGCCTTTCGACCCATCCCGGGCATGTGCTTGCGAAGACCCAGCAGAGCGGCTTCGGGGCGATGTTATCGATCGAGCTCGACGGGGGGGTGCCTGCCGTCGAGCGTTTCGTCGCTGCGCTCGAGTTGTTCTCGCTGGCCGAGTCGCTCGGCGGCGTGGAGAGTCTGATTGCACATCCGGCGACGATGACCCATGCGGCAATGGAGCCGGCTGCGCGGGCGGCGGCTGGACTCGTGGACGGCTTGCTGCGTCTGTCGATCGGCATTGAGGCGATCGAGGACTTGCGAGCCGATCTCGACTCCGGCCTCGCGGCGCTGCGACGCTAACCCAGCTTCGCGATCACCGCATCGCCCATGCCGCGCGTGTTCAGCACTGCGGCAGAGTCCGTCGTCAGATCGGCGGTGCGAGCGCCGGCCTCGAGCGCCGCGTTGACGGCCGCTTCGATCTGCAGCGCCTCACGCTCGAGACCGAGCGAGTGTCGCAGCAGCAGTGCGGCACTCAAGATGGTGCCGCAGGGGTTGGCAATCCCGCGACCGGCGATGTCGGGCGCGGATCCGTGGATCGGTTCGTACAAGCCGCGACGCCCATCGCCAAGCGCTGCCGAGGGCAGCACGCCAAGGGAGCCTGCGAGCATGGCCGCTTCGTCCGTCAGCACATCGCCAAAGAGATTCTCGGTGAGGATGACGTCGAAGTCGCGAGGCCGTCGGATCAAGTGCATGGCTGCGGAATCGACGAACATGTGTTCGATCGACACACCGGGAAACTCCGCATCGATTACGCGCTGACTGACTTCGCGCCACAGACGGGAGGTCTCGAGCACGTTGGACTTGTCGACTTGGGTGATGCGCCCGCGGCGTTGGCGAGCGAGGTGCCCAGCGACCCGCGTGATGCGCTCGATTTCAGGGACTGTGTAGGCGCACTCGTCGACGGCGCGGTCACCCTCCCGCCACTTGCGACCGAAATAAATGCCACCCGTCAGTTCGCGAACGAACAGCATGTCGACGCCATCGATGATCTCCGCCTTGATGGTGGAGGAGTCACGCAGCGCCGGAATGACCTTGACCGGCCGAAGGTTCGCGTAGACGCCAAGGGCCGAGCGCAGGCGCAGCAGTGCCGCTTCCGGGCGCACGGGAGCCTTGGGGCCCCACTTCGGTCCGCCGATGGCACCGAGCAACACGCCATCGGCTGCCAAGCAGCCCTCTAGTGTTGCGGGCGGCAAGCCGTCGCCGAACTCGTCGATGGCCACACCGCCGAAGGGAAGGTGCTCGAGAACGAACTCGTGATCGTGCAGGGTGGCCATGCGTTCGAGCACGCGCACCGCCTCAGCAATCACCTCGGGGCCGATGCCGTCGCCCCCGAGTACGGCAATACGCGCTTTCATGCGCCTCGGCGCGCTTCGTACGCTTCGATGGCGGCGTTCTTCGAGAGCAGAAAGCCGAGTTCATCGACGCCGTTAATGAGGCAATACCGCGCGAACGGATCGATGGGGAAGCCGACGGGCGCTTGACCCGGCAGCGTCAACGTCGCGGTCTGCAGGTCGATGCTTATTTCGGCACCCGGATTGGCGATCAGCCAGGCATGCGTCGCGGCATCGACGACGATGGGCAGCAAGCCGTTCTTCAAAGAATTGTTGCGGAAGATGTCGGCGATCTCGGTGCTAATGACCGCTTGGATGCCATAGTCGAGCAAGGCCCATGGGGCGTGCTCGCGCGAGGAGCCACAGCCGACGTTTCGACCGGCCACCAGGATGCGGCATCCCTGAGCCGCGGGCGTATTGAGGATGAAGTCGGCGCGAGGCGCGCCATTGGCGTCATAGCGCCAGTCGGCGAACAGCTGCTGGCCGAGACCTTCTTTGGTGGTCGTGGTGAGGAACCGGCCAGGGATGATCTGGTCGGTGTCGATGTTGGTCGAGGGCATCACGACCGTGCGGGAGCGAATGGATGTGATCGGGTTCATGAGGATCTCCGTATCAGCCGTTGAGCAGTTCGCGCGGGTCGGTCACCCGTCCGCGAATCGCCGACGCTGCGGCGGTCTCGGGACTCGCGAGCAGGGTGCGCGCCCCGACGCCTTGCCGTCCCTCGAAATTGCGATTGCTGGTGCTGACGGAGTACTCGCCCTTGGCCACGGTATCGCCGTTCATGCCGAGGCACATGGAGCAGCCCGACTCGCGCCACTCCGCGCCGGCCTCCTGGAACACATGGTGCAAGCCCTCAGCTTCGGCGAGGCGCTTGACCTCCTGCGACCCGGGGACGACCAGCATATGCACGCCTTGTGCGACCTTGTGGCCACGGAGCACGCGCGCCGCTGCGCGCAGATCGGACAGTCGGCCGTTGGTGCAACTGCCGACGAACACCACGTTGACGGGCGCATTGCGGATCGGCTCGCCGGCATTGAGCCCCATGTAGCGCATGGCGGCATCGAACACCGGGTCGCCGCGTCGGTCCGGGATGTTGCCGGTTACCGGGACGACCATCCCGGGGTTGGTGCCGTAGGTCACCATCGGTTCGAGGGCTGCGCCGTCAATGTCGATGCGCTTGTCGAACCGAGCACCTTCGTCGGTTGGGAGCGTGCGCCAGTGGGACACCGCGGCGTCCCATGCTGCTCCCTTCGGCGAGCGCGGCCGATCCGCGAGATACGCGAAGGTGGTCTCGTCCGGCGCGATCATGCCGGCGCGGGCGCCGGCCTCGATCGACATGTTGCACACCGTCATGCGCTCTTCCATGGACATCGCGCGAACGGCTGCGCCGCGATATTCGATGACGTGTCCCGTGCCGCCGGAAACGCCGAGCTGCCCAATGATCGCCAAGATCAGATCTTTGGGCGTCACGCCGGTGGCCAACTGTCCGGCCACTTCGACAGCCAGCGTCTTCGCCTTCTTCTGCAACAGACACTGAGTCGCCAGCACGTGACCGACTTCCGTCGTGCCGATGCCGAAGGCGAGGGCACCGAACGCGCCATGGGTGGACGTGTGGCTGTCGCCGCAGACGATGGTCTTGCCCGGCTGGGTGACGCCGAGTTCGGGGCCAATGATATGGACGATGCCGCGGCGTTCATCCTGCAGGCCGAGCAGTTCGACGCCAAACTCGGCACAATTCTTCTCGAGCTGGCGAATCTGCTTGGCCGCCGACTCGATCGTGATCGGCGCACCGCCGAACACCTGCTCGGTGCGCGTCGGCGTGGCGTGATCCATGGTGGCGAGAGTGAGATCGGGACGCCTGACTTTCAGTCCCCGCTCGCGAAGCACCGAAAACGCCTGCGGCGAGGTGACCTCGTGGGTCAGGTGCAGGTCGATGAAGATCACGGCCGGCGTATCGGCGGTCTCCGGCACGACCTCGTGGGCTTGCCACACTTTTTCGAACATCGTCTTCGGCTGGGACATGGACCTTCCTTGCGAATGGCTGGGCAGGGTGGGGCTCAGGCGGCCTTGCGCGACAACTCGATGCGGTTGATCACCTCGAGAAAGGCGCGCGTGGCGGACTCGACGATGTCGGTGGTCACGCTCGAGCCGCGGTAACTGCGTTGGTTGAAATCGACATAGACAATGGCTTCGCCCTGCGCATCTTCGCCCTCCGAGAGACTGCGCAACTCGAACTTCCGCAATACGGGCCGCAGTCCGGTCGCTGCCTCGATGGACTTGAACGCCGCATCCACAGGGCCGTCCCCGGACGCGCTGCGCTCGATGACCGAGCCATCGGCATGACGCAGTGTGACGGTGGCCTGACCTCCTGCCGGCGATGAACTCGTCGTCAACTCGGCAAGACTCCAAGGACCGGAGTCGGCGCCCTCCGAGCGCAGCACCAGCGCTTCGATGTCGCCATCGAAGAGTTCCTTTTTCTTGTCGGCGAGGGCCTTGAACTCCTCGAAGACGCGGGCGAATTCGGCATCGCCAAGCTCGAAGCCGAGTTCCTTGATCCGTTCGCGAAGTGCATGCCGCCCGCTGTGCTTGCCGAGCACGAGCGACGAGCGGGTCAGGCCGACGTCCTGCGGCCGCATGATTTCGTAGGTGCTGGCGTTCTTCAGCATGCCGTGCTGATGAATGCCCGACTCGTGGGCGAATGCGTTCTCGCCGACGATCGCCTTGTTGCGCGGTATCGGCATCCCCGTGATGCTCGACACCAATCGTGAGACCGGATAGAGCTTCTGTGAATTGATTCCCGTCTGAGCGTTGAAAAACGTCTCGCGGGTGCGCAGCGCCATCACCACCTCTTCGAGCGAGCAGTTGCCTGCGCGCTCGCCGATGCCGTTGATCGTGCACTCGATCTGCCGTGCGCCGGCGACCACGGCCATCAGGCTATTGGCGACCGCCATGCCGAGATCGTCGTGGCAATGCACCGACAGTCGTGCACGGTCGATGTTGCGAACGTTCTTGCGCAGGTAGCGAAAGAGCTCGGCAAACTCGTGCGGCACGGTGTAGCCGACCGTATCCGGGATGTTGACGGTGGTGGCACCGGCGTCGATCACGGCTTCGACCACCTGCGCGAGGAACTCGAGCTCGGTGCGCGAAGCGTCCTCCGGCGAGAACTCGACGTCCTCGCAAAGGTCACGCGCCATCTTCACGCCCTCGACGGCGCTGCGGATGATCTCGTCCTTGGCCATGTTCAGCTTGTACTGACGGTGGATGGCGCTGGTGGCGAGAAAGACATGGATTCGCCGCCGGGCGGCAGGGGCGACGGCGCGGGCCACTTTCTCGATGTCATCGCGCGTAGCTCGGGCAAGCCCACAGATGATCGGTCCCTGGACCTCGCGGGCGACGGCATTCACCGACTCCCAGTCGCCCGGCGAGGCCGCTGGAAATCCGGCCTCGATGACATCCACGCCGAGTTCCGCTAGCGCCTTCGCCACGCGCAGCTTTTCCGCCTGCGTCATGCTGCAGCCCGGCGCCTGTTCGCCATCGCGCAGGGTGGTGTCGAAGATCATTACTCGGTCGGCTGAGGAGGTCATTGAAGCCGTCTCCATGTGGTTCCGTGGTTGGGGGCGCGGTATCAGCGTCCCTGGTCGAGCCAGGGCATGCGACCGCGCAGCGCGAAACCGACTTTCTCGATCGGTCGGTCGAGGTCGGCCTTGAGCAGCTTGTCGTACTTCTTGCGGCCGCTGGCGTTCTCTCGGATCCACTGGCGGGCGAATTTGCCCTGCTGGATTTCCTTGAGGATCTTGCGCATCTCGGCCTTGGTCTGCCGAGTGACCACGCGCGGACCGCGGGTGAGATCGCCGTACTTGGCCGTCTCGCTGATGAATTTGTGCATCTTCCAAATGCCGCCTTCATGCAGCAGGTCGACGATGAGCTTCAGCTCGTGCATGCACTCGAAGTAGGCCACCTCGGGCTGGTAGCCGGCCTCGACCAGTGTCTCGAAACCCTTGACCACGAGCTCGGTGGCGCCACCGCAAAGCACCGCCTGTTCGCCGAACAGATCCGTCTCGGTCTCCTCTGCGAAAGTCGTCTTCAAGACGCCGCCGCGGGTGCCGCCAATACCATGGGCGTAGGAGAGGGCCTTGCCGAAGCCTTTACCGGACGCATCCTGATACACGGCGATGAGACAGGGGACTCCGCGGCCCTGCTGGTACTGACGACGGACGAGATCGCCCGGGCCCTTCGGTGCGATGAGCACGACGTCGAGATCCTTGCGCGGCCGAATCTGCTTGAAGTGAATGTTGAAGCCGTGGGCGAAGAGCAAGGTGGCGCCCTTCTTCAGGTTGCCGACGACGGCGTTATACAGCGACTTTTGCGCGAGATCCGGGGCGAGCATCGCAATGAGATCAGCACCCTTGACCGCGTCGGCCGGTTCAGCAACGGGCAGACCGTCCTTCTTGGCCTTCTTCCAGCTGTCACCCTTGCGTACGCCGATGACGACGTCAAAGCCGCTGTCCTTGAGATTGAGCGCATGTGCGCGGCCCTGGCTGCCATAGCCGAGCACGCAGATCCGTGCACCTTTCAGCGCCTTCTTGTCGACGTCCTTCTGAGAAAACAGCTTCATCTCGCACTCCCGTGTTTGCTTGCTGCGAAAACCAAAAAAAAACCCCGCATCGGCTTGCGGCCGGTGCGGGGTTCGTGTGATCTCTGCTCGCCGTCGGATCAGGACCTTTCAGGTCACGCCCCGACTGGCAACCCGCGCCGGCCAGCCTCGAGGGCTAGCTCTAGCAGTAGCGAACGCCCGACGACGACCTGCGGAAGGTCGGCGTTGTTGCGAACAGCTTGGACTGCGACGCGAATCATGCGGCGAATGTGATCACACCGCGCGCAGCCTTGTCAATCTGCGGTGAGCTCGTCGCAGGCGACGCAAGTCTTCGACTAGACCGCCGTACCCAGCACGTTTCGCGCGCGTTTTTCGCTACCATGCCGTCATGTTCGCGCACGCTCCGCCCGCCGATTCAATCGTCGATCCCGGTCCCACGCCCGCCGTGCCACTGTGGCTGCTGCCGGATCACGCCGTCGAGGCGTGGTTGGCGGAGTTGCCTGCCGGCGCAGCCGCCTGGGCGCGCAGTCACGAATTTCGCGGTGAGCGCGGTAAGGTGCTGGTTTTGCCAAGTAGCGATGGCGGTGTGCTCGGTGCAGCGCTCGGGCTCGGCGCGTTGCCCTCACTCGCGGCACTGTCGTCCTGGCACGTGGCGGGGTTGCCTGAACGGCTGCCAGCCGGGCGATACCGCCTTGCCAACGCGCTCTCAGCGGACGTCGAACGCCTTGTGGTGACCGGCTGGTTGCATGGGGCCTATCGGTTCGCGCGTTATCGAGCGCCCGCCAACGCGGCGGGTCGACCGCAGTTGCAAATCGCCGACAGCCCGCATCGCGCGCTCGCCCTCGCGCACGCGGCGGGCTGCAGTCTGGCGCGTGATCTGATCAATACGCCGGCCTCGGACATGGGACCGCAGGAGCTTGCGGCTGCGGCGGTGGAGATCGCGCGGGAAGGGGGCGGGGAGTGCAACGTGCTCGAAGGCGATGCGCTGCTCGCACGCAACTTCCCCTTGATCCATGCCGTCGGGCGCACGAGCTCTCGGGCACCGCGGCTAATCGACTTGCGCTGGGGTGACCCGGCGGCACCGAAGGTCACGCTGGTCGGCAAGGGCGTGTGTTTCGATACGGGCGGACTCGATCTGAAGCCCTCGGCTGCGATGTTGTTGATGAAAAAGGACATGGGCGGGGCCGCGGTAGCGCTCGGTGTCGCGCGGGTGTTGATGGCGCGTCGCGCCCCCATTCGGTTGCGGGTGTTGATTCCGGCAGTCGAAAACAGCGTCGGCGGCGATGCGTTTCGGCCGGGTGACGTGCTGCGCTCGCGACGCGGGCTGACGGTGGAGATCGGCAACACCGATGCCGAGGGCCGGCTGGTGCTGGCCGATGCGCTTAGCGAAGCGGACGCGGAACAGCCCGAGTTGTTGCTCGATTTCGCAACGCTCACGGGTGCGGCGCGTGTGGCGTTAGGCCCCGAGTTGCCTGCCGTGTTCAGTTCGAACGCAGCCCTCGCCACTCAAATGCGCGAACTCGGCGAGAGGGAGTGCGATCCCGTCTGGCCAATGCCGCTCTGGGATAACTACGACGAAGAGCTCGGCAGCCGCGTGGCCGACCTTAATAACGTGTCGAGCAACGCGTTTGCCGGTGCGATCTACGGTGCGTTGTTTCTGCGTCGGTTCGTCTCGCCGGGACGCAACTGGGCGCACGTCGATTTGTTCGCGTGGAATCCACGCGAGCGTCCAGGGCGTCCGGTGGGTGCCGAGGCGCAGTGCCTGCGCCTGGCCGACCGACTCATCGCGACGCGTTTCGGCTGACTATTTTTTTTTGCAACCATCATCGAGGTTGAGCGATTCATGAAGACGACAAAGACGAGGGATCCGCGGCGCTGGTCGCGACTGGTGGTCGATGGCGCAAAGCAAACGCCGTCTAGGGCAATGCTGCGCGCAGTCGGCTTCACGGACGCCGACTTCGCGCGTCCGCAGGTGGGCATCGCCTCGACTTGGGCCAATCTCACCCCGTGCAACATGCACATCAACGAGCTCGCACGGGAAACCGAGGCGGGGATCAATAAAGCGGGCGGCAAGGGCGTGCTGTTCAACACCATCACCGTGTCGGATGGCATTTCGATGGGATCCCCCGGCATGCGCTATTCGCTCGTGTCTCGCGAGGTCATCGCCGATTCGATCGAAACCGTCGTGGGGGCCGAGGGCTTCGATGGCCTCGTGGCCATCGGCGGCTGCGACAAGAATATGCCGGCCTGTGCGATCGCCATCGCCCGGTTGAACCGCCCAGCGGTGTTCGTCTACGGCGGGACGATCCGCCCCGGGGCCGAGCGGCGCGATATCGTCTCGGTGTTCGAGGCGGTCGGTGGTCACGCGGCAGGAAAGGTCTCTGACGCCCAATTGCTGGAGGTGGAGCGCACCGCCATTCCGGGGCCGGGCAGCTGCGGTGGCATGTATACCGCCAACACCATGGCCTCTGCGATCGAGGCGCTGGGGCTGTCGTTGCCCGACAGCTCCGCACAGGATGCGGTGAGCCGCAACAAGCGCGACGACTGTCGTCGGGCGGGTGAAGCGGTGGTCAAACTGATTCAGGCGGGCATCCTTCCGTCCGACATTCTCACCCGCAAGGCGTTCGAAAACGCGATCACCGTGACGATTGCGCTCGGCGGCTCCACCAATGCGGTGCTGCACATGTTGGCCATGGCCCGCGCCGCCGGCGTGCGCCTCGAGCTCGACGATTTCACGCGAATCGGCAAGCGGGTCCCGGTGTTAGCCGATCTGCGGCCGAGCGGCCGCTATGCGATGTCGGAGTTGATTGCGATCGGCGGTATTCAGCCGCTCATGCGTGATTTGCTGGATCGTGGTTTGCTGCACGGGAATTGCCTGACGGTGACGGGCAAGACGCTCGCCGAAAACCTGGCGGGAGTTCGTCCGTACCCGAAGGGTCAAACCATCGTTCGTTCCTTCGAGGATCCGATCAAGCCCGACAGCCATCTCGTGGTGCTCTACGGCAACGTTGCACCCGAAGGAGCCGTGGCAAAGATTACCGGTAAAGAAGGTCTGGCCTTCACCGGCAAAGCAAAAGTGTTCGATGGCGAAGAGCGCGCGACGAAAGCGATCCTCGCCGGCAAGGTCAAAGCCGGCGACGTGGTCGTGATTCGGTACGAAGGTCCGCGCGGCGGTCCCGGTATGCGCGAGATGCTGAGTCCAACGGGCGCGATCATGGGCCTTGGTCTCGGCGATAAAGTCGCGTTGATCACGGACGGACGTTTTTCGGGCGGCAGTCACGGTTTCGTTGCGGGGCACATCTCGCCTGAAGCTGCGGTGGGTGGGCCGCTGGCGCTCGTTCGCTCTGGAGATCGCATCACCATCGATGCGGTGCAACGTCGTATCGACGTAGACGTGTCGCAAGCGGAGCTGCGCGCGCGGCGCAAACGCTGGAAAGCGCCTCGCGCCTACGCCACTCGCGGCGTGCTGGCCAAGTACGCTCGCGTCGTCGGCAGCGCCTCGGAAGGAGCGGTCACCGATTGATGCACATCGCGGGTTGTCAGTCCGCGCGGCTGCGGTTACAGTTGGGCTCGTCGGGTGGGGGCGTAGACGGAAAGGTTGCCGTCAGGATCTGGACAGCACGGATGCGACTCGTCCACCGACACACTCCATCGAGTGGCAGCAGCGCCGGGTGATGAACCTGTCGGTGAACAGCGCGCGATAGGGTGATACGGGTCTCGGTACGGCACGCGAGCGTGCGGTGCGGAGTGAAGGTTGCGGATGTCATGAAAGCCGGTTAGGTTGGCGGCCTCTGATGTCCTCAACCACAGACTAGCGACCACGAGAGAACATGGCCGTCTACGTACAACAGAATCAATCCCGGCGCATGGCTGTTTTCGGAGCCATTGTCGGTTTCCACTTGCTGCTCGTGTACGGCCTCGTGTCGGGCCTTGCACGAAAGGTCGTCGAGGTGGTGGCTCCGCCCCTCGTCACCGACATCATCGAAGAGATCAAGCCCGAAGATAAGCCGCCGCCGCCGCCGCCGCCGCAGATGGAGCGTCCTCCAGTGCAGGTGCCGCCGCCGGACGTCGTCATCGACATTCCGATGGAGAGCAGCACCTCGGCGATCAGCAATGTCACCGACAAAGCCGTAGCGCCTCCTGCGCCGCCGGCCCCGGTTGTCGTCGCGAGCTCGCCCGCGAAGATTGGCCGCATGCCCTCGAGCGAAGATTATTACCCGGCCGCTTCGAAGCGCGCCGAGGAGCAGGGTTCCACGACCGTGAAGGTTTGCGTGGATTCGAAGGGCAAGATTATCGGCAACCCAGCAGTCGTCACTTCGTCGGGCTTTGAGCGGCTCGACGAGGGCGCGGTCAAGCTGGCCCGAGCGGGCCGTTACCAGCCGGGTACCTCCGGCGGGCAACCGCAAGCCGAGTCCTGCGTATCGTTCCGTGTGAAGTTTG
This sequence comes from uncultured Pseudomonadota bacterium, assembly GCA_903885195.1. Lineage (GTDB taxonomy): Bacteria > Pseudomonadota > Gammaproteobacteria > Steroidobacterales > Steroidobacteraceae > UBA964. Next base: position 50,079 of record CAISHQ010000066.1, read on the forward strand.
AGATCAAGTAAGCGTTTCATTCCCTGAGGAAAAAATGGAAAACACAGAAGCCGCCACCACCGTCGTCGATAACCCGTATGGCCTCGGGGCCCTGTGGGAGCAAGGCGATTTCGTCGCCAAGGGCACGCTGATCATCATGGTGATCATGTCGTTGACCTCTTGGTACGTCATCATCATGAAGTTCCTGGACCAGCGTAAGCTCATGGCTTCCGCCAAGGTTGCGGAGCAGAAGTTCTGGACGGCCTCTTCGATTCGCGAAGCGGTCGACCGGCTGCCGAAGGGCGACACCTACCGCGTGATCGCGGAAGATGGTCTGCGTGCCTCGCAGCACCACGAAGGTCGTCTCACGGATCGCATCGACCTGCACGAGTGGGTGACCATGTCGTTGCAGCGTTCGGTCGAAGGCGTCAACTCGGTGCTGACGGGCGGCCTGCCTTGGCTTGCGACCGTGGGTTCCACCGCTCCGTTCGTCGGCCTGTTCGGCACGGTGTGGGGCATCTATCACGCCCTCGTCGCGATCGGCGTATCCGGTCAGGCCAGCATCGACAAGGTCGCTGGCCCCGTGGGTGAAGCTCTCATCATGACGGCAATCGGCCTCGCGGTCGCAGTGCCGGCGGTGATGGGTTACAACTGGCTGATCCGTCGCAACAAGAACGTGCAGGAAGAGTTGAGCAACTTCACCTCCGACCTGCATGCGTTCCTGGTGAGCGGTGCTCGCGTGGCTGTCCCGGCTCCGGCGGCTGCGGCTGCCCCGGCGGCCGCCCCGGCCAAGAAGTAAGCATTCGCTCCGGCATCAACCGGCCCTAAGTATCGTTACGGAGCGCGGCGTCTTTTGACGTCGCGCTCCGGGCGAACCGGGTCAGACGAGGAATCGAACCCATGGCGATGAGCGTTGGCTCCAGCGACGAAGAATTCAACTCAACGATCAACACGACCCCGCTCGTCGACGTCATGTTGGTGTTGTTGATCATCTTCCTGATCACCATCCCGGTGATCACGAAGACGGTGAAGGTGTCCTTGCCCAAGGCCGCCAACATCGCGACCCAGACCAAGCCCGAGAACATCACCGTTGCGATTGATCCGCAGGGGAACATCTACTGGAACAACGAGCAGATCGGCTCCAAGGACCAGTTGATCGAGATGATCAAGCTCGAGGCGGTCAAGGATCCGCAGCCGGAGATCCACATCCGCGGCGACTCCAATGCCCGTTTCGAAGACGTCGGTCGCGTGCTCTATGCCATCCAGCGTGGCGGCATCGTCAAGGTGGGCTTCATCACCGAGCCGGACCGCGGCATCCGCGGCTCGCGCTAAGTTCAGGGGGAACCAACCATGGCAATGAGTGTAGGCAGCAGCAACGATGGCGCGATGTGTGACATCAACACGACGCCGCTCATCGACGTCATGCTCGTGTTGCTCATCATGTTCATCATCACCATTCCGGTGATGACGCACGCGGTGAAGCTCGACATGCCGCGTCCGACGAACGCACCTCCGCCACCCGTCCAGCCTGAGGTGATCGACATCGAGATCGATTTCGACGGCACGATCGTTTGGAACGGCACGCCGATCTCGGACGTCGCGGTACTCGAAAAGTACTTCCGGGTGGAGTCGCAGAAAGACCCGCAGCCGGAATTGCATATGCGTCCCGACAAGCGCGCCAAGTACGACACCGTCGCCCGGGTGCTCGCTTCCGCGCAGCGCAACCGTATGAAGAAGATCGGTTTCGTGAACGTGTCGGAGTTCCAGGACTGAGGCGCGTGAACGCGTGTTGATCCTGTAAGGCCAAATCCCTCGCCGCATTCAACCGGATGCGGCGAGTTTTTTTTAGGTGTTCCACTCGGGACATCCCGCCCACGCTCGAAGAGGATAGTCATGAGGAAGTCAGTCGGATACGTCGCGTTCGTCGCTGCAGCGCTTGCCATGTCGGTCGGTACGCCGGCTCGGGCGGAGAAGGTCAGCCCGGCGATCGCCAAGACACTGCAGGCCGCCCAGAACGCCAGCAAAGCCCGCAAGTGGGGCGAGTGTCTCTCCAACCTGCGCACCGCCGACGCCGCGGGTGGCAAGACGGCCTACGACAGTTTCATCATCAACGAGCTGACGGCCTTTTGCGCCTTGAGTTCAAACGACATCGCGACGGCGACGCGCGCCTACGAAACCAATCTCAACTCACCGTTCGCCGCCGACAAGATCGCGCAGCGCACGCGTGATCTGACCAAGATCTACTTCAATGCTCGCAACTACGCCAAGACGGTCGAGCTGGGCAAAAGCGCGATCAAGTCGGGCTACGCTGACGCGGACACCTACCTCGTGGTGTCGCAGTCGTACTACCAGCAAAATGACTTCAAGAATGCCCGCGATTTCGTCGGCAGCTGGATTCGTGACCAGGAGAAGCGCGGTCAGCGGCCGAAGGAAAACGCGATCCAGATCTATGTGACCTCGTGCATGCGGCTGAAGGACGAGGCCTGCACGGCTGCAGGCTTCGAGAAGCTCGTGACCTACTACCCGAATCCGGCGGGCTGGGCGAATCTCATGCAGTCGCTGTTCGAGGCGCGCAGCGAGGCGGCCGCCTTCAACGCTTACCGTCTGGCCACCGACGTCGGTGCCATGCGCCGTGCGGACGATTACACCGAGATGGCGCAGCGCGCCATCGAGAAGGGACTGCCCGGCGAGGCGCAGAAGACGCTTGAAGCAGCGTTCGCCGCCAAAGTGTTTACCGAAAAGCGCGACATTGATCGCAACCAGCGCTTGCTCAATTCTGCCAAGGAGCGTGCGGCGGCAGATCGGGCCAGCCTAGCCAAGCAGGATCGCGACGCAGCGGCCAACAAAAGCGCCGACGCAGACATCCGTGTCGGACAGGCCTACATGAGCTATGGCCAGTATCCACAGGCGGTTGCGGCACTGCAGCGCGGCATCGGTAAGGGCACAGCCACCGATCCGGCTGAAGCACAGCTCGTACTCGGTATTGCTCACTTGCGCGGCGGCAACAAGGCCGAAGCGGGCAAGGCGTTCCGCGCGGTCAAGGGCGATCAGGACATGCAACGCATCGCCAAGTTGTGGAGCCTGCGGGCGCAGTAAGGCGCTCTGCAGACAGAAGAGTCGGTATCCGGGGGTAGTTCATCATGCGCAACACATTGATTTCCGCCGCCGTGGTCGCGGTTCTGCTTAACGCCCCTGCGGCCTTGGCCCAGAAGGCTAAAGAGGCTGCGCCCAAGCCCCCCTCAATTACCAAGGTGGTGGTCAAGCAGGTCAAGGCGGCGCAGGATGCGATCAAGGGCGAGAAGTGGGCGGACTGCGTGGCCAGTCTCAAGTCCACTGAAAGCCTGCCCGGCCAATCGCCCTACGACGTCTTCGCCGTCAATGAATTGCTTGGGTTTTGCTCTGCGCGTGTCGGCGATACCGCCGGGGCGGCGAAATCGTTCGAAATTGGCCTCGAGGCCGGGTTCATTGACCCCTCGCAAATCGTCATGCGCTACAAGCAGCTGCTGCAGCTGCACTACAACCTGAAGAATTATCCCAAGGCCGTGGACTACGGCCGGCGCGCCATCGCTGCGGGCAACACCGAGGAGCCGGTGGCGTTGCTGGTCGCGCAGTCGCTGTATTTGCTCAACGACTTCAAGGGCACCGTGGAGTTCGTGCAGGGATGGATCGCCGGCGCCGAGCAGCGCGGGGAAACCCCACCGGACCTCGGCCTGCAGCTCTACGTCAGCGCATGCTCGCGACTCGAGGACAGTGCCTGCCAATTGCGTGCACTCGAGAAGCAGGCGGCCTATCACCCGAAGGCCGAGACCTGGTCCAACATCGCATTGCTGTTGCTGCGCTCGGGGACCGAGGTCAACACACTGAACGTATTCCGCCTGTCCAAGGAAGCCGGTGGTCTGCGCCGCGCCGACGATTACACGGAGATGGCGCAGCTAGCGATCGAAAAGGGTCTGCCGGGCGAGGCTCAGAGTGTGCTCGAGGCCGGACTCGCGAATGGCACCATCACGACGGGTCCGGCGGCAGAGCTCGCGAAGCGGCTGCTCGGTACGGCCAAGGCTCAAGCCGCAGCCGACAAGCCGACCCTGCTCAAGCAGGATGCGGAGGCTGCGGCCAAGAAAAATGGCGAAATCGACTCGCGAATCGGGCTCGCGCACCTGAGCTACGGCGACAACGAGCGTGCCATCGCGGCGCTGCAGCGGGCCCTCGACAAGGGTAATGCGCGAAACCCCGACGAAACCCGCCTCAATCTCGGTATCGCTCAGCTTCGGGCAGGGCAGAAGGATGCCGCGCTGGGTTCGTTCGCGGCCGTGAAGGGCGACGAGTTGCAGCGCCTCGCCAGGCTCTGGAGTCTGCGCGCGCGCTGACGCCGTCAGCTTGTGCTGGCCTCGTCTCGCGCGACGATGCGTCGCGCTGGGCTGACTATGGCCATCACCACGACGACCACGAGCGCGGCCGTCACGAGCGACAACTCGAGCGCGTATTCGGCTGGCTTGACCCAGATCTCATCGAGATGTCCCCACTTCTCGAGGATCTCGTTCACGTTCCACGCGACGATAGCGGTCGGAATGGCGTACCGCAGGGCGGGGGCCATGCGCTGGAACCACCACAGACGCTGGATCAGATACAGCGCCCAGACCCCAAAAAGAATGCACGATGCGAAGGTCACCCAGTGATCCGTGCCAAAAATATTTGGGTTGTAGATCGTCAACAAGTAAATGTAGAAAAACCATGTCACGTAAATCGTCTCCATCGCGACGATTGATGCGACGTTGCGGCTGATTGCGGAGGTTTTCTCACCAAGATTCAGTCGCAGATGGCGATGCAGCCACATGAAGGCATTGCAACGGGTGTCGCGATTGAAGAAAAAGAACACGAGCGTTGCGAACATGACCCCGACCGACGACAGCATCACTCGATATTCCGGAAGCGTCGGTTTGGCACCCCAGTTCGCCGCTGCCACCTCAAGATCGCGGGCGACCCAGACAAAACTGAACTCGATCCAGGATAACCAGATCAGACTGCCGCCTCCAAAGCCCAGCAAGGTCGCAGCGTTCTCACTCTTGTTCCGGCCAACGTAGACCATCACGACACCGACGACGCCGATCCAGAACGCTGCCACAAGGTCGTGCCCTGGGAACCACGCATGCTGCATCTGATGCATCACGAAATGCCCCATGCCTTGCCAGAAGTACACGATGATCACGGCGATGATCGCCGGCAAAGGTGCCTGATAGTATTTTTTAAAATTACTCACGACCCACCCCTTGAGGCTCTGCGGCCTCGTTCTTTGAGTTTTATTCCTCGACGGCGGCGACCACCTCGCGCTCGGACATGGGCATCCCACGTCCGGTGGCTTCGGCCAATTCGGCCTCGGCTGCGCGCATCATTCGCTCCACGAACGCGGCGCGTCGCGTCGATCGCGCTGCAGCCGCCTTGGCATCTCCGACCCAGCCGTCGATCTCCGTCTGACTGACCAGGCGCTTTCGGGCCAGTAGACGCTCGACCACATCGAGCCGATCGCGGGTGACCGACAGCTCCTCCATCAGGGTCAAGCTCATCCAGAGCAGCTTGTCCGTGGCCGGATCGGCGAAGTAGCGCGGCTTGCGGCCCTTGGCTACTCGCGCGAGACGAGGTGATCCGGCAGCCGCGGGCGCTTGTTGTGCCTTTGCGGAGCGCTTGCGGGCTGCGGTTCGCTTGGCCGCCTTGGGTCTCTTCGCCGCTGTGGCGCGGGTGCGGGTAGGTTTAGCCATACTTCGTCGATGCCTCAGCGCTTGAATGCGGCGAGAATCTTCCAGAGGAAGTGCTCGGTGTAGTTCATCTGCGCCACGTCGAGTTTCGGTGCGAACTCGTCGACCAGCACGGCATCGGCTGCGAACCCGGCCTTGATCGTTTCAGCCTTGAGGTCGAGATCGGTCATGTAGCGACTGAAGGTTTCGTTGTTGTTGTAGCTTTCCCAGTTGTGCATGAACTTTTCGATGTCCGTGCGTCCGCGGGGAATCTCGAGGTGCAGCATGAGCCCACCCGGCTTGAGCAACCGGCGGCATTCGGCGAGCACCCGGGTGAGGGCAGATTTCGAGGTCTCATGCAGCACGATATGCGAGAGGACCAGATCGAAGCTCCCGTCGGCGAAGTCGGTGCGCTCAGCGTTCTGCTGACTGAAGTCGACGGCGACGCCCATGGCTTGAGCGCGCGCGTGCGCGTAGCGCAACACCGGGGCTCCGACATCGATACCGTGCACCCGCGCCTTGGGGAAGGCCCGGGCCCAAACCACCGTGCTGTTGCCGATGGCGCAGCCGAGGTCGAGGATGCTGCGTGGCTTGAGCGAGGGATGCTTTTCGCGCACGTAGGCGAGCAGCGTGTCGCCCGTGAGGTTGTTTTCCTCGCCGAGCGCCCCGCCCATATAGAGGTTGATGCCCTTGTCGTAGACCGCTCCCGCAGCGACATCGTCCGCGGTGAAATCAGTGTGGTAGCCGCCCGGTTGCAGATGGATGTCCGCAGCCGTGTGGTACTTGGGCACCACCAGCTTTGGATCGAGGCGCAACGTCCCGCGACGCTTACCTCGGCCACGTTTGCCGAGTGTGCGAGCGCGGTCGATCAGTTCCGGCAACTGGCGCTCGGTGGGATCGATGACCGATTCCCACAGCAGTTCCTGGCTGCGCCGCTGCATGGCGCTCCAGAATTGGTAGTACGGATCCTCGGTCATGGCATGGCGCACTTCGTGCTCGTCCTTCGGACCGCGGCCGTGCTTTGAGCGGAATGCCGGCTCGACCCGCGCCGCATAGACCTGATAGGCGCCGGGCATCAGCCGGCCAGACAAGTGACCGCGCAGGGCGGAGACGAAGTCCTGTCGCGCCTGCTCGTCGTGGGTGGTCTGAGGGACCATCGGATGCTGTTTGAACGCCGGCATGAACACCTCTGGAGTGGCTCGATGCAGGCATCGTAACGAGTGGCCGTACGCTCCCGTCAGTCGCCCGGCCCAGTGTCCGAAAGGCGGTTGGCGCGTGCGATGCGCTGCTCGCGAAAGTCCCGGAACGGACGCAGCAGGCGCTCGGCAAGCTCGGCCCGGTGCTGCTGGCGCTCCGCACTCACCGACTCGTTCGGCTGATAATCGCGGATCGCCTCACGGCTGAGCCCGGACTGTGTCTCGAGCAAGCGCTCGAGGGTATCGATGCGCTCGAACGCCACAGATAGCTCGGTCGCAATCGCAACGTAGGCCGCATACAGCTGATCGACCGCAGGGTCGTCAAACACCTGAGGGCGGTGACCTTTGGCTCCGCGCGGTGGCTCGTGCGCCGCGGACAATCAGGCGCCCCCTTCGATCAATTCGATCCACTCGCCGCCCGGGCCGACGCAGACGCCCGCTTTACGGCCGTGGTACGGCGCCACGGGGAGCGCGCGCGGTGGCGCCAACCACTCGACTGTGGAGGGCAGTTCCTTCACTGCAAAGCTCACCATCGAGATCGCCGGCGGCAGTTCACCCTCGCGCGCGATGCGCGGCCGCGTGTTCGGCGGCATGTGATCGGCTTCGATGAAGGACTGACCTTGCAGCGCGATGGCGGCTAGATCGTGCTTGCTGTCGGACGGCAGCCCCTGGGCATTGGAGAGCACGGTGATCACCGCCGGCACCACGGGTGCTTTCGCGGTATTGAAGTGCTGATGGTAGAAGTCGTTGAGTGCCGCACAGGACGGTCCGCCCAGGATCACGATGAACACGCGATCGACATAGTGCTTAGGGTCGGGCGTGTCGAAATCGGGCAACTTTTCTTTGAACGAGGTCAGATAGATCGATTCGCCTGCTGGGCCCAGGGCCTGCATGGCGCGGATCTTGTCCGAGAAGGACAAATCCGCCGGCGGGCCGATGATCTTGAAGGGCGAGTCGACGAGGCGCGCGGCAATGCCGTCGGTGTCCTGCACCATCAACTCCGCCGCGTTCCAACCCATGTGCTGAAAGGGCACGTAGTCGACGGCGGGTTTGCTCTCGATGAAGCGGAAGAAGGTATGCCCTTCACCCCCCGGCAACATCAATGCGTAGCGACGCCCGACGAGGCCGGGCAAATTCCAGATCGCGGCTTGTGCCGAGGACACCCGCCCGTGGTCGACCAGCTCGTACCCGAGATACAGGTGATAGCTGTCGATCATGTGCTGCAGATCCGGTGCAGCGACCGTGACACAGGAAATCGGACCGATGCTCGGCATGCTCAGAACCTCAGCTGCGCGCAGGCAGCGATTGCAGATAGCGCAGGGCGTCGGCGAGGTGGATGACCTCGGCGTATTTCGCCTGCAGATCGAAGAGATTGGCCTCGTGCGGTCCCGGCGCGCGATCCCCAACTGCTTCGCGCACCACGAGTGGAACGAAGCCGTGCTGTACGCAGTCGACCGCGCTGGCGCGGACGCAGCCGCTCGTGGAGAGCCCTGCGATCAGCACGCTGTCCACCCCGAGCGAGGTCAGGGTCGAGGCCAGCGACGTAGCGAAAAACGCGCTCGCGTATTGCTTGGAGATGACGGTCTCGCCCGGCAACGGCTCGAGACCCTCTGCAAAGGCGGCGAGGTCGGGGTGGGCCCCGATTTCGAAGCACTTCAGCGCAGGCACCTTGCGGAAAAACACGCCGCCATCGCGCCCGCCCGGCTGATAGACGACGTTGGTGTGCACGATGGGGATAGCCGCCGCGCGGGCCGCTCGAAGCAGCGTCTCGCAATCGGCTCTTGCCTGCTCGACGCCGGCGTAGAGCGGGGAGGTGCGTTCCAGGTAGGCGCGGACGAAGTCGATGACCAGTAAGGCAGGTCGCTGCCCCGGCTGCAGCGACTTGCCGAACCCACCGCGGGCGTAATTCTCGGAGAGGGACTCAGACACGGCGGCGACGCTCAGATGACCTTGGCCGAGCGCAGTGCCGCGAGCCGCGCCGCATCGTAGCCGAGCAAGCGCGAGTAGACCTCGTCATTGTGCTCACCGAGTTCAGTGGGTGCGGAACTGCGGATCCCGCCCGGCGACTCGGAGAGCTTCGGGGCTACGTTCTGCATGCGCAGTTCGCCGAAGTACGGGTGTTGAGTTTTGACGATGGCATCGCGGGCCTTGAAGTGCGGATCCTCCAGCATCTCGGGCGCGCGATAGATCTGCCCGGCGGGTACGCCGAACTTGTCCATGAGCCCCAGCACCTCGCGCGTGGTCAGCGTTTGCGTCCACGCCTCGATGAGCCCATCGAGTAGCTTCTGATTGGCGCCGCGCGCCTGGTGATTCACAAATCGTTCATCCTTCGGCCACTCGCGCTGCCCCATCGCTTCGCACAGCCGACCGAAGACGGTGTCCTGATTGGCCGCGATGAGCACTAGACCGTCGGAGGTTTTATAGACGTTGGACGGGGCGACGTTGGGCAGGATGGCGCCTGTGCGCTCGCGGATGTAGCCGGTCTTGTCGAACTCTGTGACCAGCGATTCCATCATCGCGAGCACGGCCTCGTAGATTGCCGAATCCACGATCTGTCCGCGACCCGTCTTCTCGCGGTAATGCAGCGCGGAGAGAGCGCCGAGGCAGGCGAAGGTGGCGGCCAACTCGTCACCGATGCTGATGCCCATGCGCGACGGCGGCGTCGAGGGGTCGCCCACGACGTAGCGAAGGCCACCCATCGCTTCACCGATGGCGCCGAAGCCGGCCTGGTGGGAGTAGGGGCCGGTCTGGCCATAGCCCGAGACGCGGATCATGATGAGCTTCGGGTTGATCTTCGAAAGCTCCTCGAAGCCGCAGCCCCATTTCTCCATGGTGCCCGGGCGGAAATTCTCAAGTACAAAGTCAGCATCTTTGACTAACTCTTTGAAAACACTCTGACCTTCCGCCTGGCGCATATCCAGGGTAATGGCCTTCTTATTGCGCGCGACCACCGGCCACCACAGCGACGGCTCGCCCGCCTTCTGTCGGCCCCAGGCGCGCATCGGGTCGCCCTGCCCGGGAGGCTCGATCTTGATGACCTCGGCACCCATGTCACCCAGCAGTTGTCCGCAAAAGGGCCCCGCGAGCAACGTGCCAAGCTCGAGCACGCGCAAGTCAGACAGGGGGCCACGCTTGAATTGGGGGTCGGCGGTCATCGCAAAACCTCACGAATAAAAATGCCAGTGCGGCAAGACGGAGCGCATTGTACGGCCGACCGACCTCTGTGGGCACGGGGTCTGTTGCTAGAATCCACCCTGCGTTTTTTTCGTCAGGGGGAACCATGTCACGTCACATCGAAATCGTCGAAGTCGGGCCGCGCGATGGGCTGCAGAGCGAGCCGGGGGTCATGCCCACTTCCGCCAAGGTTGAGTTCATCGAGCGATTGATCGATGCCGGGCTGCGCCGGCTCGAGGTGACGAGCTTCGTCAACCCGAAGAAAGTGCCGCAGATGGCGGATGCGGAACAGGTGCTGGCGGGCCTCAACAAGCGGCCGGACGTGCGATACGTCGGCCTGGTCCTCAATCAAAAGGGGTTCGAGCGAGCGGTGGCGGCCGGCTGCAACGAGGTGGGGATGGCGGTTGTCGCCAGCGACACCTTCAACCGTCGCAACCAAGGTGTGGGCACGGACGAGTCCATCGCTGCGTGGCTTGATATCGCCAAACAGGCGCATGCCGCCGGCGTGCGACCGCAAGTGACGGTGTCAGCCGCGTTCGGCTGCCCATTCGAAGGGGAGGTATCGGTGGATCGGGTGATCGAGGTCGCCTGCCGGGTCGCCGAGGGAAATCCCCATGAGATCGCCTTCGCCGACACCATCGGCGTGGGTGTCCCCTCCCAAGTGAGCGAGATTTTGGGCCGAGCGACCGCAGCCTTGCCGGGCATGCGACTGCGCGCGCATTTTCACAATACCCGCAATACCGGGCTTGCCAACGCCTACGCGGCGGTCGTGGCGGGTGTCAGCGCCCTCGATTCGAGCGCGGGCGGCATCGGCGGGTGCCCGTTCGCCCCATCGGCCACCGGCAACATACCGACCGAGGATCTCGTCTACATGCTGGAACGTTCGGGGTACAGCACGGGCATCGATCTCGACAAGTTGATTGCGACCGGTGAGTGGCTGCAGGGCGTGCTCGGACGCAGCATCCCGAGCATGTTGCTCAAGGCCGGGACGTTTCCGAAGCCCGCGGCGCGGGCGGCCTGACGCGGAGGCAACGGACGCGCGCGCACATGCGGATTGCGTCATGCGCGGCGAGGTCGGATACTCCACACGGGTTTCCTTTTTCCCGATAGCGAGCCCAAGGGGGGCGCATGTCATATCGATTGGGTGTAGACGTTGGCGGCACGTTCACGGACCTGCTGCTTGTGCAAGAAAAAACCGGCCAGACCTGGTCGGCCAAGGTTCCTTCGACACCGGCCGATCAGTCGATCGGCGTGCTGAACGGCATCAAGCGCGTGTGCGAGCGGGCGGGCATCGACCCGAGCCAGATCGACCACGTGATGCACGGCACGACGGTGGCGACGAACACGGTGCTCACCGGAACCGGTGCGCGCTGTGGTCTCGTCACGACCAAGGGGTATCGTCAGGTGCTGCAGATCGCACGCTCCTACGTGCCGGGCGGTCTCGGTGGCTGGATCATCTACAACAAGTCGCTGCCGATGGCGCCGCTCGCGTGCACCATCGAAGCTGACGAGCGCGTCAGCGCCAAGGGTGAAGTCGTCAAGACGCTCGACGAGAAGGCCTTGCGCCAGAGCCTGCGCTCGCTGAAGGCACAGAACATCGAAGCGCTCACCGTGTCGCTCATCAACTCGTTCGCCAATCCGGCGCACGAGCGTCGCGTCCGCGAGATCGCGCTCGAAGAACTGCCGGGCATGCCGGTATCGATTTCTTCGGACGTCGTGCCGGAGATGCAGGAGTACGAGCGCACCGTCACGACGGTCGCAAACTCCTACGTTCGCCCGCGCGTCGATCGCTACGTCAAGAACCTCAAGGCCAAGCTTGCTGAAGTGGCCAAGGACGTCAAGCTGCACATCCTGCGCTCGGACGGCGGTCTGGCGTCGGCGTCTTCGGCGGCCGAGTATCCGGTGAATCTGCTGATGTCCGGCCCTGCGGGCGGCGTCACCGGTGCGCTGTGGGTCGCGGTGCAGGCGGGCTTCCCGAACCTGCTCACCGTGGACGTCGGCGGCACCTCGACCGACGTCGCTTTGATCCAGGGCGGTCAGCCGCGCCTGCGGCGTGAGACGACGGTCGGCGACGTAACGGTGCGCGCATCGTCGGTCGACATTCGCACGGTCGGCGCAGGTGGTGGTTCCATCGCCCACGTGCCGGAACTGACCAAAGCTCTGCGCGTCGGCCCGCAGTCGGCGGGCGCGGATCCGGGTCCGGCCGCCTACAACCGTGGCGGCACTGAGCCCACGGTGGCTGATGCGAACATCGTGCTCGGATATCTCCCTGCGATGCAAAAGCTCGGCGGCGACATGGTGCTCAACCGCGAGCTCGCGCAGACGGCGGTCAAGAAAGTCGGCGATGCGCTCGGTTTGAGCGTCAAGCAGGCCGCGCAGGGTATCTACAACATCGTCAACGAGAACATGGTGGGTGCGCTGCGCCTCGTGTCGGTCGAGCAGGGCTACGACCCGCGTGACTACGCGCTGATCGCCTTCGGTGGCGCAGGCCCCTTGCACGCCAATGCTCTGTCGCGACTGCTCGGTTCCTGGCCGTCGATCATTCCGCCGGGTCCGGGCGTGCTCTGCGCTCTCGGCGATGCGACCACGGCCGTCCGTGACGAACGCGCCCGCACCTACGTGCGTCGGTTCAGCGAGACGAACGCCAAAGAAATCGAGAAGATCCTGAAGACGCTCGCTGCCGACGCGTCCAAGGGCCTCGAGGAAGAGGGCGTCTCGAAGAACGAGATCACCACGAGCTACCAGGTGGACCTGCGCTATCACGGCCAGGGACTGCGACTTGCGGTAGAAGTGAACCTGAAGGATCTACAAAAGAAGGGTCTGAAGGCGATCTCTGATCAGTTCGACGAGGAGCATAAGCGCCTGTTCACCTTCGCGCTGCCGCTCGAGCACGAGCTCGTCACGCTGCGCGCTGCCGTGCAGGGTCAGGGCATCAAGATCAAGCGTCAGCCGCTCGCCAAGGGCGGCACCGACCCGAAGGCGGCAGCTGTCGGCAAACAGAAGTCGTTCATGGAAGGCAAGGACGTGACGGCCATCGTTTACGACCGCGCCAAGCTCAAGGCCGGCAACAAGGTGCGCGGTCCGGCGATCGTCATGGAGATGGACTCGACTTCGGTGATCCTGCCGAAGCACACCGGCCATGTCGACAAGTCCGGCTGCATCCTGATCTACCCCGACAATTACAAGGCGCCGAAGAAGGCCGCTGGTAAGAGGAAGTAATCCCATGCCCGCAACAATCATTCAACGCAACAAGAAGCCCTTCAAGAAGACGAAGGTCGACACCGTTACCATCGATATCATCGAGAGCGCGCTGCGCAACGCGCGCTACGAGATGGACACGGTGCTGTTCCGCACGGCGATGTCGCCGGGCATCCGCGAACAGCACGACGAGTTCCCGATGATCGCCAACACCGAAGGCAAGATGGTCGTCGGTCAGTTCGGCTCGTTCATCTGGGGCTTCATGCAGGGTTACGACGGTACGGTGGAAGAGGGTGACATCTTCCTGACCTCCGATCCGTACTCGGTGAACGGCGCGATCAGCCACGCCAACGACTGGCTGATGCTGATGCCCGTGTACCGTGGTGGTCGCATCGTCGCCTGGACGGCGATGTTTGGTCACATGACCGACGTCGGCGGCAAGGTGCCGGGGTCGCTGCCGACCGACGGCACGACGATTTACGAAGATGGCATCGTGGTGCCGCCCACCAAGATCTACAACAAGGGCAAGCTCAACGAAGACGTGCTGCGTGTCGTGCTGCACAACTGCCGCCTGCCCGAGTGGAATCTGTCGGACTTCAACGCGATCACGGCCGCGCTGCGCACTGCGGCGACCCGCTGCGTGGAAATCGCCGAGCGCTTTGGCGATGACGTGTTCTACTCGGCGATGGACGCCATGCTCGAGCGCAACAAGCGCGCGATGCGCGCGCTCATCCGGCAGAACGTGCCTGAGACAAAGCAGTTCTTCGAGGACTACATCTGCGACGACGGCCTGAACATGGGCCCGTATCGCATCAAGTGCAGCATGTGGCGCGAGGGTGACAAGTGCATCTTCGACTTCACCGGCACCGACCCGCAATCGATCTCCTCGATCAACTTCCTGTTGAACGAAGAGATGTTCAAGATGTTCGCGGGCATCTACATGATCATGGTGTTCGACCCGCAGATCCTCTTCAATGACGGTTTCTACGACCTCATGGAAGTGCGCATCCCGCCGGGCACGCTGCTCAAGCCGCTGAAGCCCGCCGCGCTGTCCTGCCGCACGCACGCGCTCGGTCGCATCTTCGACATCCTGGCGGGCCTGCTCGGCCAGGGAAATCCGGATTTCATGTGTGGCGCCGGTTTCTCGGACAGCCCGCACTTCATGTACTCCGGTTACAACAAGGACGGCGAGTGGTACCAGTTGTACCAGATCACCTTCGGTGGCATTCCGGGCAAGCCGTTCGGCGACGGTCCGGACGGCCACTCGTTGTGGCCCTCGTTCACCAACGTGCCGAATGAGTTCCTCGAGAGCTACTTCCCACTGCGCATCGATATCTACGAGACGATCGCGGACACGGGCGGTGCCGGCAAGAATCGCGGTGGCAACGGCCTGCGTATTGGCTATCGCTTCCTCGAGCCGGGTGAAATCTCGATCCACGACGATCGCTGGCTCACCTATCCCTGGGGCGCAAACGGCGGTGAGCCGGGTGCTCGCAGTCGCAAGCTGCTCAAGCGCGCCAACGGGACCGAGGAGTTGCTGCCGTCGAAGATCGACCACGTCAAGGTTGAGGCCGGTGACCTGCTCATCGCCGACACCTGGGGCGGCGGCGGCTGGGGCGACCCGCTCGAGCGCGCTGCGTCGCAGGTCGCCTTCGATGTGGTCGCAGGTCTCGTTACTGCGGCGGGCGCCAAGCGCTACGGCGTGATCGTCAGTGCCGATGGCGTCGTCGACGAGAAGGCGACGGAGGCGCTTCGCGCCAAGATGCGTACGAACCGCGGACCGAAGAAGATCTTCGATCGCGGCTTCGAGAGCATCGAGGAGCTGAAGGCTCGCTGCAAGGCCGAGACGGGTTTCGATCCGCCGGGCCAGCCGCGCTTCACCAAGTGGGCGGCGGTCGCAGCGGAAGCCTTGATGAAGAAGAAGGGCAGCAAGGCCGCCTGAGGCTCCGCCGCCGTTTCTCAAAGCAAGACAAGGTCCCCGCACCGCGAGGCGCGGGGACTTTTTTTTGGAAGGTGCACCGTGTCCGATCAATACAGCGCCGTGGGCTACAGTTCGACCTCCATCGGCATGGGCTCGAAGCCCGCCGTGCTCGTGGTCGACTGGCAGCTCGCGTTCACCGATCCGCGATTCGAGCTCGGAGGACTCGCGCGACTGCATGCGGCGCGGGACAACACCGCGGGTTTGCTGGCGACGGCTCGTGCTCGCGGAATTCCGGTCGCCGCCTGCTTCACGGCCTACTGCAGCAGCAAGGACATGCCGCTCTGGAAGGTCAACGCGGTGCGCAAGGAGTTCTTCTACGGGCACGAGTGCACGGCGATGGACCCGAAAATCTTCCACGAGAGCGACTTCACCTACTGCAAAAACGCTCCTTCGATGTTCTTCCAGACCCCGCTCATCACCTGGCTAGTGCGCCAGAATATCGACACGCTGTTCATCACCGGCTGCACGACGAGTGGCTGCGTGCGCGCCACGATCGTTGATGGCTTCTCGTTCGGATTCCGCGTGCAGGTCGTGGCCGATTGCTGCGGCGATGCGGAGGAGGGGCCGCACAACGACACGCTGCGTGACGTCGGTCGGCGCTATGCGGATGTGATCGATCGCGCGACGGCTGAACGTCACTTCGCCTCGGCGGGCACAGCGGTCGGCGCGGCGGATCAAAAAGCGTGAGCCTGCAGCGCGTCGGATTATGGCTCGGCGTCGCCTTGTTCACGGCGATGCTGCTGCTGCCGGCGCCCGAGGGCTTGTCGCCCGCCGGGTGGCGCGTCGCCGCCGTTACCGTACTCATCGGATGCTGGTGGTTCACGGAGGCGGTCCCTGTCACGTTGACCGGGAGCCTGCCGTTTCTGATGCTGCCGCTGCTCGGCGTCACCAAGCCCGAGGCCGTCGCCGGCCAGTACATGTCGCCTGTGCTGTTCCTGATTCTGGGTGGCTCAGTACTCGGTCTTGCCTTCGAGAAGTGGAACCTGCACCGGCGCATGGCTCTCTTCGTGGTGTCGAGGTCGAGTGCCCAACCACGGGCGCTGCTGCTCGCCATCATGAGTGTCACGGCCTTCATGTCGATGTGGGTCAACAATTCGGCGACCACCGTCATGATGCTGCCGATTGCCATGGCCGCGCTCGGTGCGGTCGTCGGCACGGCGGACGATCCAGCGACCGACGTGGGCCGACGGAACTTCGCGGCGGCCATGATCCTGTCGGTGTCGTTCGCCTCGAACATCGGCGGCTTCGCCACACCGATCGGTACGCCGGTCAATTCGATCGCGATGGGCATCCTTGATCGCACCTACGGCATTGAAATTTCTTTTGCGCAGTGGATGGCGTTCGGCATCCCGTTCACGCTGATCGGCATTCCGGTGTGTTGGTGGATTCTGTGTCGCTGGATCATGCCGTTCAACTTCAGCGGCGGCAGTCGTGAGCAGGTGAGGGCGGCGATCGGCGATTGCGGGCCACTCGGCACGCCGGAGCGCCGCGTGCTCGGCATCGTGCTGCTGGTGGCTGCAGCCTGGGTGTTTCTGCCGTTGCTCGATGATCACATCATCGGTTTGACCGATGCCGGTATTGCCATTGCCGGGGCCTTGATTATTTGCATCATTCCCTCGGGCGCTCGGGGTCCGGGTGCGCCGGCGCGGCTGCTGGAGTGGAACGATGCCAAACAGGCGCCGTGGTATCTCATTTTGCTGCTGGGCGGTGGCGTCGCGCTTGCAGACTCGGTGGTTAAGTCGGGCTTGAGTGCCTGGCTTGGCACCTCGCTCGCCGCGTTCAGCGATCTGCCGCTGCTGCCGATGTTGTTCGGCATTGCCCTGATGTGCGCGTTGATCACCGAAGCCGCGAGCAACGTCGCAACCGCCACGATTTTCATGCCGATCGCCGCAGGGCTCGCACTGGGTGCCAACTACGATCCGGTGCTGGCGGCACTGGCTGCCGGCATGGCGGCCAATCTTGGCTTTGCGAATCCGGCCGCCACCTCGTCCAATGCGCTGGTGTATTCGACGGGGCGAATCCCCATCACGGGAATGCTTAAAGCCGGACTGCTGTTTGATCTCGCGGGTGCTGTGCTGGTTGCTCTGGCGTGCCTGTGGATCGTGCCTTTGCTGACGCTCAGCTAGGCTGTCGTTGCGCGGGCCATGAGCACGAGTCGAGTGCCGTTGGTTTTCATCGCTTGGAGTCTGCCCGCTTTGGCGGGAACGCTGCAGGGCATCGCCTTGGCGGGCGGTATCCGCTGGTGGGCAGCGGCGCTCGGCCTGATTCCCGGATGGATCCTGCAACAGGCGATCAAAGATTCCGGCGAGCGTTTCGGTGTCTGGCGGGAATTCGCGGCAGTGGTGCTCGGCGGCTACGGGCCTGCGCTACTGGCCTGTGGGTTGCAGTCCGGCGTCTGGTTTGATCGGCGTACGTTGATCCTGGCGACGCCCATCGCCATGTGGTTCGCCGCGGCCGTACTCGTCGATGGGGTCCGTCACGCGAGGGCGTTGAGCGCCAGCGGTGCCCGCAATCTGGCGTTGCGCCTCGGTGACGCGGCGGCACGGTCGCTGTTTCTGGGATTACACACCTCAGCACTGATCATCATCGGTTTCGCGATCGTGGCCAACGAAGTGCACTGGGGAATGATCGTGTTGCCGTTTGCGGTATTCCGCATTGCAGCCGGTGCGGCCGATGCCATCCTGAGCGGGGTCGAGTTCGAGCGCAGCGTCGAGGAGAGCTGGGAGATCGCCCTGAAGGCCTACGTCGTTGGTGCCGTGTGGGTCGTTGGTTGGAGCTACGCTGCCGCCTAGGTGGCTGGCCGTTTCGCTGCCATCCAACACCGCAGCATGCCCACCGTGTAATGCCCGGAGAGGCGGGCGAGCTCGAAGATGTCGACCGGATTGACCCGTTCGTCCGCATGATCCGAGATGACGCGCAGGCAGGCGAAGGGGACACCGAATTCATGGCAGACCTGAGCGACCGCAGCGCCCTCCATCTCCACGCAGACCGCGCTCGGAACGCGGCTGCGCACGCGCTCACGCGAGGCGGAATCACCAATCACCTGATCGCCCGTGGCGATGTCACCGATCAGGCTGCGCCGGTTCGGCGCCAGGCGCCTCGCCTGATCGCCCAGGGTTCGATGCAGGTCCTCCGCCATGAAGGCATCGAGCGCCGAGTGCAATTCCGCCGTAAATGCGGCATCCGCGGGCAAAGCTGCCGTGTTGAGCAGCGGGATATGCGTTGGCGGAAAAAAGGGGGATGCATCGAGATCGTGCTGGTAGAGGTTACGAGCCAACACGACATCGCCGATGCCGAGTTCGTCGCGCAGTGACCCCGCAATCCCCGTGAACAGCACCCTGGAGGGTCTCGCGGTCGTGATCAGGTGGGCGGCCGTGGCCGCGGCAGCCACCTTGCCCCAGCGCGAGAACGCCAAGGTCACGGGAAGACCCTCCAAGCGACCGGCAGCGACCTCTCGGCCGCCGCTTTGGAGGCGACTGACGGGATCCAGGACCGGAAGCAGGGCTTCGATCTCCTGGGGCATGGCGCTGAGTATCAGCAGCATTGCGTGCCTACCTTACGATCCGTTATTTAACATAATATACATTATGCGCACTATTAAAACCACCGCGTCTGTTACCGCGCCGCGATGCCGCGCAACCGGAATGCGTCCGCATACCTGCACCGTCAGTGCGTAACATAGCGCACCCACCGCGGAGATCCTCTTGCGCCTTGTCGTTTACAACATCCGCTACGCCACGGGCACCGGACCCGCGTTCCATCTCCCGCTGCCCGGCGCGGGCTACCTGCGCAGCTCCGCGCGGATCCTCGATGACATCACGCAGTTTCTGCGCGCCCAGGACCCGGACATCGTGGGCCTGCTCGAGGTCGACAGCGGTTCGATGCGCAGCGGGCTCGTCAATCAGGCGCACTACATCGCCGATCGTATCGGTCACTACACCACCTACGAGTGCAAGTACGGTTCGGCCTCGCTCAATCAGCTGATGCCGGTCGTCCGCAAGCAAGGCAACGCTTTGCTCGCGGCGCCTCGGGTCGAGGGTGAGCGTTTCCATTATTTCCGCCAGGGCATCAAGCGCCTGATCATCGAGATCGAACTCGACGATGTCTGCATCTTCCTCGTGCATCTGTCGCTGAAATATCGTCACCGCCAGGAACAGCTCGCGCATCTTCACGACCTGATCGTGGCCGCGCACAAGCCGGTCATCGTCGCCGGCGATTTCAACACCTTTACCGGTCAGCAGGAGCTGTTCCTTTTTATGCGCGCTGCGGGACTGCGCAGCGCCAACACGCTCGGCTTGCCGTCTTTCCCATCGACACGCCCGCGATTCGAACTCGATTTCGTGCTGGTCAGCCGCGAGATCGAAGTCCTCGATTTCCGTGTGCCCGACATCCGCTATTCCGACCACCGCCCGGTGATCTGCGATTTCAAGGTCAATCGGGTCTCGCAAGCGAGCGCTGCCTGATATGACGGCCAATTGGACCCTCGAACGCGACGCCGACGACATCGCCTGGCTTACCCTGGATCGGCCCAGCGCTTCGGCGAATTCTTTGTCTCGTGCCGTAATGGAAGAACTCGCCGCGCAGCTGCAGTCATTGCAGGACACGCCGCCGCGAGGTCTGATCCTGCGCTCGGGAAAGGCTGGCAGTTTCGTGGCTGGCGCCGACATCAAGGAATTCACCACGCTCACGGACTTCGACTCGGCGCGTGCACTGATACGCGGCGGGCAAATGGTGCTCGACGCCCTGGAAGCCCTTCCCTGTCCCACAGTCGCCGTGATCGAGGGCTTCGCGTTGGGCGGCGGTCTCGAACTCGCACTCGCGTGTCGGTACCGCGTCGGTCTTGACGACGGGCGCTTGTCACTCGGACTTCCCGAGGTGATGCTCGGTATCCATCCCGGATTTGGCGGTACCGTTCGTGCCGTCCGGTTGATCGGTGCGCCCGCAGCGCTCGACATGATGCTGACGGGGCGCAACATCCGCGCGGCGCAGGCGCTGCGCCTCGGGCTTGTCGATGTGCTCTGTACCACACGCGAGCAGCTTGAGGCCGAGGCGCGACAGATCATCACCCGACCCCCACGGCCGCGACGGGCGTCGTTGGCGCTGCGCGCGCTGTCGTTTGCACCGCTTCGCCCATTCGTGCGGCAACGACTGTTGCGCGAAGTGGCCCGCAAAGCTCGTAAAGAGCACTACCCCGCGCCCTATGCCATCGTCGATCTGTGGAGTCGCTATGGCGCCAAGGGGCGCGCCGCGTACGAAGCTGAAGCCGACTCCATCGCGCGCCTGTTTCTTACCGAGACATCGCGCAATCTCGTACGCGTATTCCTGCTGCAGGATCGACTCAAGTCTCTCGGCGACAAGACGGTGGCGCCCACGACGCGTGTGCATGTCGTCGGCGCGGGCGTCATGGGCGCGGACATCGCTGCGTGGTGCGCGCTGCGTGGGCTCGAGGTCACGCTGCAGGATCGAGACGCGGCACTCGTCGAGGCCGCGATACAGCGGGTGCGGCCGCTCTTTGATCGACGCTTAAAAGACTCCGCCAAACGCGATGCGGCCCTTGCGCGCTTGCGTGCGGATGCCGAGGGTCGTGGGATCGCGTCGGCCGACATCGTGATCGAGGCCATCGTCGAGAATATCGAGGCCAAGCAGGCGCTGTATCGCCAGCTGGAGACCGAGTTACCGGCCGGTGCCTTGATCGCCACGAACACCTCATCCATCCAGCTCGAGGCCCTGCGCGGTGCGCTGCGCGATCCCGAGCGTCTCATCGGGCTGCACTTCTTCAATCCGGTGGCGCAGATGCCGCTGGTCGAGGTGGTTCACACCGCAAGTACGCCCGCCTCGGTCCTCGCGCGCGCGGTGTCGTTTGCGCGGCAACTCGACAAACTGCCCCTGCCCTGTCGCAGCGCGCCCGGATTTCTGGTCAATCGCGTGCTCGCGCCGTACATGCTCGAAGCCGTGCATGCCGCCACCGACGGCGTGCCACTGGATGTCATCGACCAGGCTGCGATGGACTTCGGCATGCCGGTCGGGCCGGTCGAATTGTCGGATATGGTAGGACTCGATGTCTGCCGCAACGTCGGCGCGATCGTCGCGGGCGCCACGGGTCGTACACTCCCGGATCTCACACCGATCGAGTCGCTCATCCGTGCGGGCAAACTCGGCCGCAAAAGCGGCGAAGGCTTCTATCGCTGGCACGAAGGCAAGGCACAACGCCCCGCCACATCGCTCGTCGCGCGCACGGCGACGCCGACCGTGCTGGCTGATCTTCAGGATCGCCTGCTGTTGTCGATCGCCAACGAGGCGGTGGCTTGCCTTCGCGAAGGTGTGGTCAGCGAAGCGCAACTCGTCGATGCGGGGATAATCTTTGGTTCAGGCTACGCCCCGTTTCGCGGCGGTCCGCTGCAAGATGCGAAACGCCGCGGCATCGCCGAGTGCGTGGCGCGCCTGCAGGAACTCGCAGGCCGCTACGGAGCGCGATTCACGCCCGATGCCGGCTGGGATCTCTTGCGCTGAGCCGACTCCAGGCTGCCAAGGCGCCATAACAGCCGCTCGAGTACCAAGGGCTTGTTGATGGGCGTGTCGGCCCACTGACGCGCCTCACGCGTCTCATCGAGCGCCTCGAACCACGCACGCGGCGCAATGGCCGCCCGCCCCGATGCCCAATCGCGCAGGCGAGACAGCAGCCATGCTTCAATGCAGGCCAGCCGTTCGGCATACGCCTCCTTGCCCCACAGTTCCGCGGTTTCGACCGGGTCGAGTCCGCCACGGGCGGCAGCCTCCAGCGCCCGCTGCGTCTCGTGGCGCAGAGCCTCGAGCGTGCCGCTTTCCGCGCCCAATGCGACCAGCGGCTCATCTCCCAGCACTTCCAGCACGGCATTCCAGTCGGTTGACCCGGGACGCTGCGCGCGCAGCCACTCGACAAGCTCGGCCCGCGCCGGGCGCGGCGCGATGAGACGCATGCAGCGACTCTGCACGGTAGCCGGCAGTCGCGAGGGCTCGCCCGTGACGAGCAACAGCAACGAGCCACGGGTCGGCTCCTCGAGCGTCTTCAGTAATGCGTTGGCGGCGTTACGATTCAACTTGTCCGCCGGCGTGATTATCACAATCTTGCGACCGCCTGCATGACTCGTCAGCGCCAGCTGGGTCGTCAGTTCACGCACCTGATCGATGCGGATTTCTTTGGACTCTTCGATCGGTTGAACGAGCGTCAAGTCCGGTTGCTCGCCGCTTGCCACGCGCCGGCAGTTCAGACACTCACCGCAAGGCAGTGGGACTGTTGCCGCTCCGCAGTAGAGTCGTGCGGCCAGCCAGCGTGCGAGCCATCCTCCACCCAGTCCGGGACTGACCTGAATCAGCACGGCATGCGCGAGTCGATCGCGCGAGATCGACTCTTCGAGCGCCTGCTGCAGGCCACGAAGCCAGGGCAGCGAGGCCGTTATGGGTAGCTCCGCAAGGGATCGCGGCAGATCACTCATGCCCTGTGCTCGAGGAGTCGCGAAAGCGCGGCCAGCGCCTGGGCGCGCACGGTGTCCGCCGACTGCAGCGCGTCGAGGCGTTCGCAACGCCGCTCGGCCGCGACGATCTGCAGATAGCGGTCTCTGACGCGCTCGAAGAACGCCACGGTCTCGCTTTCGAATCGATCGGTGTGATCGCCGCGATCGGCGCGTCGACGGGCAGCGCGCCGCAGTCCTTCCTCCACGGGCAGATCGAGCAGCAGCGTCAGATCGGGCTCAAGCCCAGCGTGCACGGTTCGCGCCAGCTGTTCGATGAACTCGGCGCTGACCCCGCGCCCACCGCCCTGATAGGCACGGGTCGCATCCGTAAATCGATCGCAAATCACCCAATCGCCGCGCGCGAGGGCGGGCCGAACGAGGTTGTCGAGATGTACGGCACGCGAGGCAAACATGATCAGCGTCTCAGCCTCGGCGGATAGGCGCTCCTCGCCCCGCGTTAGGACGATGTCACGCAGGCGCTCTGCCAAGGGTGTACCACCCGGTTCGCGCGTCAGCACAACGCAGAGCCCCTGCGCCTGCAACACATCGCGCAAGGCCAGGCCCAGCGTCGATTTGCCGGCGCCTTCGATGCCTTCAAGGGTGATGAAACGCCCGCTCAAGAACCGCCCCCCTGCACCGCTGTTCTTGCCCCTGCGCCGACGCGCTGCCGCGCGAGCATCGCCTGCACGGCCTTGCGATGCTCCGCGTAGGTTCGCGAAAACACGTGCGAGCCGTCCGGCAGACCGGTGGCGACAAAGAACAACTCCCCCGTGATGTCGGGACGGCTGCTCGCGCGCAAAGCTTGAAGACCCGGCAGCGCGATTGGCGTAGGCGGCAGCCCCTTGCGGGTATAGCTGTTGTACGGCGTATCGGTGCGCAGGTCGCGAGTCCTTATGTTGCCGTCCCAGGTCTCGCCGAGTCCGTAGATCACGGTCGGGTCGGACTGCAGGCGCATGCCCTCGCGCAGGCGCTGCACATAGACGCCCGCGACGCGCGGCCGCTCGCTCGCGAGGGCGGATTCGCGCTCGACGATGGACGCGAGCGTCAAGAGTTCAGCCGGATCCGCCAGCGGCAGGCCCTCGGCGCGCTCACGCCAGGCAGCCTCGAGCTCACGCCGCATGCGCCGCTCGGCAAGCTGCAGTAACTCGAGATCTGGCGTGCCGTAGGCGAAGCGGTAGGTATCTGGAAAGAAGCGACCCTCCGGGTGGGTATCGGATCTGCCGAGCCGCGCCATCACCTCGGCATCCGTCAGGCCTCGCAAGGTGACCTCGACCCCCGGATGTGCCTCGAGCGCCCGCCGAAAGTCGCGAAAACGACTGCCCTCGATGATCGTCAGCGATTCGAGCAGCACGCGCCCGTCGGATAGCTGCTGCAGGATCTGCTGCGCCGAGGCGCCGGGGGCGATGGCGTACCGTCCCACTTGTACGCGCGGACGAACGACATGCCTGACCCATAGATCGACCAGGGTTGGGTGGGCCAATCCGCCCTGCGCGGCGATGTCGACCAAAACGCTGCGTACACTTTCACCGCGCGTGACGGTGAGCCTGATTTCCCTCGCGTGGGGTCCGGGCGCCTGTAACGCCTGCTGCCACCACAGCGCAGCGCCCCCGACCGCCGTCAGGGCGCCGAGCAACAGAACGATGGACAGGCGTATCGCGCGCACTCGTGCAGTGTAATCGGCCGCAACGCGACCGTGCGACTCAACCCTGGAACTTGCGGAAGACCAGCGTGCCGTTCGTGCCGCCGAAACCGAAGGAGTTGGATACCGCCACGTCGATGCTCATCGAACGCGCCGTGTTCGGCACGTAGTCGAGGTCACATTCCGGATCCGGGTTGTGCAGGTTGATGGTGGGCGGAGCCACTTGATCGCGGATCGCGAGGATCGTCAGGATGGCCTCGACCACGCCCGCGGCGCCCAGCAGGTGCCCGGTCATCGACTTCGTGGAGCTGACGGCCAGCGAGCGGGCGTGATCACCGAACGCGCTCTTGATTGCGACCGTCTCGGCACGATCTCCAAGGTTGGTCGAGGTCGCATGCGCATTCAGGTACTGAACCGCCGACGGATCGAGGGCCGCGTCACGCAAGGCGTTCTGCATCGCGAGTCGCGCACCGGCGCCATCTTCGGGAGGTGCCGTGATGTGATAGGCGTCCCCGCTCATGCCAAAACCGACGAGTTCCGCGTAAATCCGTGCACCGCGGCGCCGGGCGTGTTCGAGCTCCTCGAGCATGATCGCACCACCGCCGTCGGCCGCTACGAAGCCATCTCGATCGCGATCCCAGGGGCGCGACGCCTCCGTCGGCGAGTCATTGCGTGTCGAAAGTGCCTTGGCCTGAGAAAACCCACTGATGCCGAGCCGGGTGGTCGACATCTCGCCGCCGCCCGCCAGCATGACGTCCGCATCGCCGTACTGAATGGTGCGATAGCCGAGGCCAATGGAGTGAGTCGATGTGGTGCAGGCCGTGACGACGCCGAGGTTGGGGCCGCGCAGACCATAGCGGATCGACAGATGGCCCGCGATCATATTGATGATCGAGGCGGGTATGAAAAACGGCGAAATTTTCCGCGGACTCTGCGTGGCCTGAAATGCCTCGAATTCAGACTCGATAGTCGCCAGTCCCCCGATGCCCGCTCCCGAGATGACGCCGCAACGGCTCGTATCCTCGGCCGCGAAATCGAGACCCGAGTCCTGCACCGCTTGTACGCCAGCGGCCACCCCGTAATGGATGAACTCGTCCATGCGCCGCGCTTCCTTGGGGCTCATGTACGTGCCGATATCGAAATCGCGCACCGCGCCGCCGATACGAGTGGCGAACTGCGTGGTGTCGAACCGAGTGATGAGTCCGATGCCGCTCTGACCGCGCAGCACGGTGTCCCATGCCGAGGCTATGGTGCTGCCCACCGGAGAAACGATGCCGAGACCCGTAACCACCACGCGCCGCTTGCTCATGGAAGCTTCACCTCAGGAACGCATCGGATAGAGATTCAATAAAACGCCGGGGCCGGCACCAGGCCGACCCCGGCGTGGGAGTCGAACGGCTCAGGCCTTGCGGCGCGCCGTGACGTAGTCGATCGCTTGTTGGACCGTCGTGATCTTCTCGGCATCCTCGTCCGGGATCTCGGTCTCGAACTCCTCTTCAAGAGCCATCACGAGTTCCACGGTGTCGAGCGAATCGGCACCGAGGTCATCGACGAACGAGGCCGTGTTGGTGACCTGCTCGAGCTTCACCCCCAGCTGTTCGGCGACAATGGCTTTGACTTGTTGTTCGACAGTGCTCATCTGTTAAATGTCCTCTTGACGACCTGTGTGGCCCGACCCGCTCTGGGCGCAGCCGGACGCGCATTGTAGGCGGGATCGACCCCTGATGCCATCGGTCGATGGCTAAGAGTTTGTTTTGTCTAAAAAAAGCAACGCTGTTGCGAAAAAACGCCTCAAGACAGGTACAGACCGCCGTTGACGTGCAGCGTTTGCCCCGTGATGTAGGCACCCGCCGACGAGGCCAGAAAGACGGTCGCGGCGGCGATGTCAACGCTCTCGCCCAGCCGGGCGAGCGGTATGCCGGCCGCCATCGCCTCGCGCTGCGCCGCATCGAGTGCGCGAGTCATGTCGGTGTCGATGAAGCCCGGTGCGATGGCGTTCACCGTGATCTGCCGACTGCCCACTTCCTTGGCGAGCGACTTGGTGAAGCCGATCACTCCGGCCTTCGCGGCCGCGTAGTTGGTCTGACCCGCATTGCCCATGGCGCCGACGACGGAGGTGATGCTGATGATGCGGCCGAAACGCTGCTTCATCATATGCCGCAGGCAACCCCGACTGAGGCGGAACACGGAGGTCAGATCCGTGGCGATCACGGCGTCCCAGTCCTCGGGTTTCATGCGCACGAGCAGGTTGTCGCGGGTGATGCCGGCGTTGTTGACGAGGATGCCGGGCATATCGCCCGCCGCCTCGAGCTCGCCGAGTAGCGCATCGACCGAGGCCGCATCGGCCACGTTAAGCACGGCGCCCCGGCCGCCCGCCGCCGCGAGAGCCGCGCTGATGGCCTCCGCCCCGGAGGTCTGCGTGGCCGTGCCGATCACACGGGCACCGGCTGCGGCCAACGCGAGTGCAATCGCTCGACCAATGCCGCGCGAGGCCCCGGTGACGAGTGCCGTCTGACCAGAAAGAGCATCACCTGCAAATACCTGGGTCATCGAACACCTCCCGATGGATCCAGCATCGCCACCAGCGCCGAACGGGCCGCATCGATCGAGGGCGGGTCTTCCAGCGCGAAACAGCTGATTTCGCCAGAGCGATCGATACGCTTGACGAGACCCGCGAGCACCTTGCCCGGCCCACACTCGACGAATTGACTGACGCCGATCGCGCGCAATGCCTCGATCGTGCTGACCCAGCGCACCGGGCTCGCGAGCTGCCGGTAGAGCAAATCGGCGATGGCGGCCGGATCGCGGTACTCCTGCGCATCGACGGAGCTCATGAAGCGCAGCGTGGGTGCCGAGAGGGTCACGGCCTGCAGGCGTTCACGCAACTGTCGTGCGGCACCTTGCATCAAGCTGCTGTGACAGGGAACGCTGATCGGCAGCGGCAGCGCGCGTTTGGCGCCCCGCGCTTTGGCGGCTTCCATGGCCCGCTTGAGTGCCGCGGCATGGCCGGCGATGACCACTTGCTGCGGCGCGTTGTAGTTGACGGCTTCGACCACCTCGCCGCCCGCGGCCTCGGCGCAGGCCGCCTCGACATCGGCATCGCTCAGCCCCAGCACGGCCGCCATGCCGCCCTGCCCATCGGGAACCGCATCGCGCATGACCTCGCCGCGAAATCGGACGAGGCGCACCGCATCTTCGAAACCCAGTACGCCCGCGGCAACGAGAGCCGTGAATTCCCCGAGGCTATGACCCGCAACCCATTGCGGACGCGACCCCTCGGCGAGACACCACACCCGCCACGTCGCGACTCCGGCCACCAACATGACCGGCTGGGTGTTCTCGGTCAGGGCGAGGGCCTCGGCGGGTCCGCCCTGCGCCAGGGCCCAGAGATCAAAACCCAATGCCTGCGATGCAGCGTCGAAAGTCTCGCGCACGACCGGATGCCGCTCGGCGAGTCCCGCCAACATGCCGACCGACTGCGAGCCTTGCCCTGGAAAAACGAACGCAACCGACATCCCTGATCTCTCCTGGCGTCATGCTTTGGCCCGAGCGGCCGCGGCGGATTATACGGAGGCCGGCGTCACAGTGCCGTAGTCCCGCTTTGCTATGATCCGTCGGCAGATGTTCTGCGCATCGGTCGGAGGAGCAGTCCGTGCATCGAATCCCGGCATCCCGCGCACGTGCGCGCGGTTTCACGCTGATCGAAATCATGGTGGTCGTGGTCATCATCGGCCTGCTTGCGGCCTTCATCGTGCCGCGGGTGATGGGTCGGGTGGACGATGCCCGGCTGACCAAAGCGCGTGGCGATCTGCAGACCATCGAGACCGCCCTCGCCATGTACCGCCTCGATACCGCCCGCTACCCGAGCAGCGCGCAAGGACTTGCCGCACTCGTGAACAAGCCGGACGACGCCACGGTGCGCAATTGGAAGGACGGCGGCTACATCGCCCGGGTCTCGGCCGATCCGTGGGGTAACCCCTACCAGTACCGATATCCGGGGACGCGCGGACGCGAGTACGACCTGTACTCCTTTGGCCCGGATGGCGTCGAGGGTGGCGACGACATCGGCAATTGGGATACGGCAGACTGATCGCGCCACGACCTCAGCCGCGAGCGGTGCGTAACGCGGCGACCGCCGGATTCACGCTGATCGAGATGCTGGTGGTGATCACCATCATCGGGCTCATGATCGGCGGTGCGGTGCTCGCACTCGGCGTCGTCGGGCGCGATCGCTCGCTCGAAAATGAGGCTAACCGGCTGCGGGCCGTACTCGACTATGCGCGGGATCGCGCGGAACTCGAAACCCGGCACTATGGCCTGCGAGTCACTCGCGAGGGATACGCATTTGCGTGGTTCGACCCGCGCACTGGGCTCTGGCAGCCCGCGATCGATGATGCCTTGCGAACCCGTCGGTTGCCCGAGGGACTGTCGATCGAAGCCTGGATCGAAGGTCGACGTATCGTGCTCGATGGCGGCGAGCCCGATTCGGCGGACGCGACCGTCTCGGCGAAGGCTTCCAAAAACAAGGACGATCGTCCTCCTCCTGCGCCGCAACTCGGAATCGACTCGGGTGGTGAGTTCACCCCCTTCGAGTTGGTGTTGCGCCGCGATACGGAACCCTATGTGCAGCGCATTCGACCGGATATGAACGGCGAACTTGAGCAACTTGCGGAAGGGGGCGCGCCGTGACGCGACGTTATGCCGTGAGGCAGGTGCGATGGACACATTCGAGGGGCTTCACGCTCGTCGAGGTGCTCGTTGCCCTCGTCATCGTAGCGCTCGGTTCCGCTGCGGTACTGTCGGCGCTGACCACGGGCGCAGACAGCACCGCGCGGCTGCGTGAACGCAGTTTCGCCGAATGGGTGGCCAGCAATCGCCTCGTCGAGGCACGAACCTCGCGGGAAGCGCCGAAGCCCGGCTCACGCGAGGGCGAGGTCGAGTTCGCAGGCTCAATGTGGCAGTGGCGCGAGGACATCGACCGTACGCCCATCAAGGGGATGCTGCAGATCAAGGTCTCGGCGCGGCCCAAAGCGACCGATGGCGAGCGCGACGGGTGGCTCGTGACCTTGATCGGATTTCATGGTGCGAGCGTGGCGTCACCGCCTGGGGCTGATGCCGTCTGGGACATCGCGCGCCGGAGCCCACCGTGACGCGGCGGATGACCCGAGGCTTCACGCTGCTCGAGTTGCTCGTAGCCATGTTCATTACGGCGCTCATGCTTGCGCTCGGCTACGGCGCGCTCACCGAGGTTATTCGCCAGCGCGCGAGCGTCAGCGATCAACAACAGCAACTTGCCCAGCTGCAGCGCGCGGTGCGGACCCTGGTGCAGGATTTCGCGCAACTGTCGGCGCGTCCGGTGCGCGATGTCCTCGGTCGAGGCGTCGAGCCCGCCTTGCGCGCCGATCGACGAGGCACGGAACTCGTTGCACTCACCCGCGGTGGACGGATCATTCCTCCAGGAACACAGCAGCCCACCTTGCAGCGGATCGAGTATGAGCTTCGCGACGAAGCCTTGGTGCGTCGCGTCTGGCCTGCGCTCGAGCGTACGCAATCGAGTACACCGCGACAGCGTGTGCTGCTGCGGGGCGTTCGCAGCGTCGAGCTGCGGTTTCTCGATGATCCGGGCGAGTGGCGAACGGAGTGGCCCGTCGAGGCCAACGAACCCCAGCGCTCGCGATCGCGCCCGCGGGCGGTCGAGATCACGCTCGACACCCTGCAGTTCGGCAAGATCGTTCGACTCGTCGAGGTCGCCGGATGAACCGTGAGCGAGGCATGGCGCTGCTGACCGCGCTCATCCTGCTTGCGCTCACCACGGCGATCGCAGCAGCCATCACCTTCGACACGGGCATGGCCCTGAGGCGTGCGCAGGGCAGCGCCGCTCAGGAGCAGGCCCTGTGGGTGGCGAGCGGTACCGAGGCGCTGGCTGCGGAGGTGCTGCGCGAGCAGTTGGCCGAGCAAACCGACGTGATCCGCCCGGGCCAACCCTGGGCGGCACCACTCGGTCCGTTGGAGGCGATCGATGGCGTGATCGTCGAGGCGCAGATCGAAGACATGCAAGCTCGCTTCAACCTCAACTCGCTCATCGATATGGAAGGAAAGAGCGATCCGGCCGCGCGTGAGGTGTTCGAGCAGCTGCTGCAGGTTCTCGAAATCGAACCGCAGATCGCCGCGCGCATGACGGACTGGATTGATGCCGACGACGAAGCGCAGCCCGGCGGCGCCGAGGAGTCCGTCTACTCCGCGCTGCCGGTGCCCTATCGACCGCCGAATCGACCCGTCACTTCGATCAGCGAGTTGCTCTTGCTCGAGGGTATGGATGCTGAGCGTTACGCCCGACTCGCACCCTTCGTCAGCGCCCTGCCCCGCGACGCCGCCATCAATCTGTGCTCGGCGAGCGGCGTGCTGCTCGACGCGTTAAGCGGCGAGCGTCAGTGGAGCCGCGATCCGCAGGGGCTCGAGCGCAACCGGCAAAGAAGCTGCTTCCCCGGGCGCGATGCATTCCGCAACACGCTCGGCAATCCGCAGCGGATCGAGCGACTCGAACGCAGCGTCGGTCTCGCTGAGCGCTCGATGTACTTCCGGGTGCGGACGCTGGCGAGCGTTGGCACGGCGCAGTTCTCCTTGTACAGTCTGTTGCGCCACGAGGGCACCTCGCCCGGTGAGCCGCGGCTGCGCGTGATGCAACGGCAATTCTCCGAGTAAGCCACAGACCCATGACCGAAACGCTGCTGTTACGCCCATCGCCCGACGCGGAGGATCGCTTTGACAGCGTCGTGCTTGGCACAGACGGGCAAATCGTCGAGCAGTCGATCGGCGCAGACCAACACGCCATCGAAGCAGCCGCGAACGGACGTAAGGTCATCGGCCTCATTCCGGGCGGCGAGGTGTTGCTGACGACCGTGCGGCTGCCGCCGATGCCCGCGGCGAAGCTTCGTCAGGGCGTGGCTTATGCGCTCGAGGATCAATTGATCGACGATCTCGAGCTGCAGCACTTTGCCCTCGGCGAACGTGTGGGCGAGGATCAACCGGTCGGCGTGATTGCTCGCCGGCGCTTGCAGCACTGGCTCGATCGCTTCAGCGCAGTCGGGATTGCGCCGCGCGCGCTGCATGCCGATACAGCGTGCATCGCGCCCAAGCCCGGCGACGTGCTGGTGTGGATTGACGGTGAGGAGGCGCGCATCGTGTCCCCAAACGGCGCGGCCGAGTACGCGCCCGTGGCGCTGCTCGAGGAGTCGCTGCGCCAAAGTCTCGCTTCGGCCGGTGTAAGCACCGTCGGTCTCTGGATTTACGCGACCCCCGTCGATCTCAAGCGCCATGCCGAATCAATCGATCGGCTGCGCCAAATGGGCGCAGCGCTGCAGTTGCATACGCTGCAGACGGGTCCCCTGCCGTGGCTTGCCACTCATTGGTCGATCGGTCGGCCCATCAATCTGCTGCAAGGCGAATACGCCCCTCGCGCGAGCATCAACCCAGAGTGGCTACGCTGGCGCTGGGCCGCGGGTCTTGCGGCACTGTTGCTTGTCGCGCATCTCGGCACGCGCGAGCTCGAGTGGGCGCGGCTGCAAGGCCTCGAGCGCGATGTCGATGCCGAGTTGATCAATCAGGCCGCGGCCCTATCGCCGGGCATCACATCGGCTGAGCCGGCCGCCGTCTTGCTGCGCCGACAACTGCAGCGATTGCAGGCCGGTGCATCGGTCGACCCGCGAGCGTTGCGCGAACTCGAGTGGCTCGCACGCGCACGCGGCCAGGTCGCCGACGTGCGCCTGCAGAGCCTGAGGCAACAGGCCGACGGGACGGTGGTCGTCATCGGCGCGGGCGCGCCTGAGGTGGCGGAGGCCTTCGCCAACGCACTGCGTGCCGCCGGCGTGCCGCTGCAACCCATCGAAATCCGCAGCACCGACGGTGGCGTAGAGGCCACGGTGCGCTGGCCGGTCCAAGGCGGGGCACCACGCACATGATTCGCGGTGTATCGGCACAACTCGAAGTGCTGCGCGAACGCATCGCAAGTTGGCATGCACAACTGCCCGCGCGTGATCGGCGGGCGCTGCTCATTGGCGCCGTGGCGGTGACCGTACTGCCACTACTCGCCCTCGGCTGGCAGGTGACGGAGCGCAACAACGCAGCGCAAACGCGTATTGCGGAGAAGCGCAGCGTCTTGCGGCAGTGGATCAGCCAGCAACCGCAGTGGCAGGCACGCGGCTTCGCCGCCGTTCCGATGGATCTGTCGCTGCAGCAACGCATCGAAGCAGCCCGCAACGCGGCTGGCATCGTCGCCGGCGCAATCGGTGTGACGGAGCAGACCTCGCGTACGGTCCTGCTGCAACTCAACGCTGCCGACTTCGCGAGCACGGTGGCGTTGCTCGGTCAGATGTCGGCCGAGGGTGTCAGCATCGAAACGGTCGAGTTGAACGCCGCCCCGAGCCCTGGCGCGGTGTCGGGCACGGTGCTGCTACGCGGACCATGACTCCTCGATGGCTACTCGGCGCGCTGGTCGCGGGCCTCGCGATCGGCGGGCTCGTCTGGTTGCCATCCCGTGCCCTCTCGCTGCTGTTGCCGGGCTCCGCCGAGTGCTTGGTCTGGCGCGGTACGGTGTGGCGCGGTGCCTGCGAGGACCTGCAGTGGCAGAGCGTCTCGGCGGGCGAGGTTCGCTGGGCGATGCGGGTCCCGTCATCGATCGCGGTTCTGCCTGCACTCGAGCTGCAGTGGCGCCGCGCGGACTCGCACCTCAGCACTCGACTCATCGTGACGGGTTTACGGACTTTAAGGCTCGACACACTGCGCGCCGATTTCGCCTTTGCCACGCTGCGTGAATCACTCCCAGGGCCCGTGATCAGTCAGTGGTCCCTGCCGCGAGCGGGGCGCCTGCAACTCGACGGTGTCTCCATCACCTTGCAGACCACGGGCGGTGGCGTCTGGGCGCCTACTCGCCTATCGGGTACCGTCCGCGGACGGGACCTGACGGCTCCCGAAACCGCGACACCTTTGGGGGACTTTGAAGGCGTCCTCGACCAAGGCGCGACGGACAACGCCCCCGTCATCGCTCGCCTGCGCGATCTCGGTGGTCCCCTCCGCCTGCGAGGCGAACTCGTCTGGCAACCGGGCGAGGCGCGTTACCGCCTCACCGCGCAGGTTCAGGGCCGCACGCCGGCCACCCGCCAGCTTCTCGAAACACTCGGGCCGGCGGCCGTAGATGGCACTCGGGAGTTATCGCTAGAAGGCGAATTTTAACCTTTTATTTCAGAGGGTTATTACGCTTTATTCCGGTATTCTGTGAGCAGGTCACCCATGCGGGAGAACACCGTCCGCAGGGTCTGCGCATCGGGCAAGTTGGTGATCCGGAAGTGGTTGCGATAAGGGACGTTGAAGCTGACTCCCGGCGCCACCAGCACGTGCTTGCGTTCCAGCAGATCCAGGGCGAAGGCCTGATCATCGAACTGAGGCACCGACTCGTTCACACCGACGAAGGCGTACAGCGCACCCTTTGGCGTCGACACCTGCAGCGAGGGGTTGTCGGCCACCGACTCGATGATCGCCCGTCTTGACTCGAACAGCCGACCGCCCGGTTGAGTCAACTCGCGGATGCTCTGGTAGCCACCGAGCGCTGTTTGTACAGCCCATTGGCCGGGCACATTGCTGCATAGGCGCAACGAGGCCAGAAGCTCGAGCGCGGCGAGAAAATCCCCTGCCGCCTTGAGCTTGCCCGACACCACGGCCCAGCCGACGCGGTATCCACAGGCTCGATAAACCTTGGACAAGCCCGACATGCTCACGCACACGGTGTCGCGGACGAGCGGGGCCACCGGTACGAATTCGGCACCGTCGTAAGTGATCTGGTCGTAGATCTCGTCGCACAGCAGCACGAGCCCTCGACGCTCGGCGAGACGTACGATGGCCTCGATGACGGCGCGCGGATAGACGGCGCCCGTCGGGTTGTTGGGGTTCACGATCACAATGGCCCGCGTGCGCGGGGTCACCAGGGATTCGATTTCAGCCGGATCCGGGACGAAATCGTTCTCAGGACGGCAGGCGTAGTGCACCGCCCGACCTCGATTAAGGTTCACAGCGGCCGACCACAAGGGGTAATCGGGGCTTGGCACGAGCACCTCGTCCCCCTCATTGAGCAAGGCGCGGAGGGCCAGATCGATGAGTTCGCTGACGCCGTTGCCGATAAACACCTCCTCGGCACTCACCCCGCTCACACCCCTCGCCTGCTGCTGCATCACGACAGCCTCGCGGGCGGGGAATATGCCCTTTTGGTGGCAATACCCCTCGCTCTCGGGAAAGTTTTCGATCATCGCGAGGCGCATGGTTTCGGGGGTTCGAAAGCCAAACAGCGCCGGGTTGCCGATGTTGAGCGAGATGATTTCGTAGCCCTTGCGCGCCAGCTCCAGCGCACGTCGGGCGAGATTGCCGCGAATCTCGTAGCGGACGTTGCGGAGGCTGTCGCTGGTGCGGATGGAATGCTCGACGGTCATGCTCGGCTCTCAGGTCGGTGGCGCCCGCCCCATAGCGGTGCGCAAGGATAGCGGCTGTCGCCGACTGACGCACCTTGGCCACTGGACGTCCGTTGTATTGGGACTTGCCCCCAGGCACCGGAGTTGTCGATCATGCAGGCCGCTCACCTTCCCTGACGCTCATCGACCCATGACTCGAACAGGACACCGTCAAGTAGCCGATCGCCGAGCCGCAGCCCGCCAGGGCGCAACGCGTCGACCTACGACCCGTCGCGTCGGCACGAAGCCACCGCGCATCGATGCGCTCGCCAGACCGACGCACGACGAGGCTGCACGTCAGCGGTTCGTCTCGACGCTGCGCAAGCGCATCATGGTCGATCTCGCGCAACAGATGCGCCGGCACTACCACGACTCCGTCGAGCTGCAGTTTCGGGAAAAGCAGGGTCGTATGCCGCACTCGGGCACCGAGATTCGCCGAGCGATGCTCGAGGACGCCTACTTCAAGGCCTGGAGCGCACTGCGCTACTCAGCCCAGGAACAAACCTGGTGGTCCGTCCAGCCGCAGGTGGAGCGCAACGCCGCGCAGATTTCGGCCGAGGCTGCCGCCGTGGCGCGCCGGCGAGGCCCTGGGTCGCTGCGTCTCGACCCGAAGCTGGCGATGCCGCGCGACGTGACGGCGATGGATATCCACCTGATGCCGGGGTGTTTCCACACCGAGTACAGCCCGGGGGACGTCAGCACCGCGGCGATGTACTGGCACGGGACGGCCGTGTTTTCCGCCGGCCTGAAGATGCGTCACAACGGCGGCGGTGTGGCGCGCTCGATCGCCCATTTCCTCAAGTGCAGCCGACCGGATTTCTCCCCTAAGCACCTGCTCGACATCGGTTGCTCGGCGGGTAACCAGTTGCTGCCCTATCTCGACGTGTACCCCGAACTGATTGGGCACGGTATCGATGTGTCAGCCCCGCTGCTGCGCTACGCACATGCCCGAGCCCGCTCGCTGGGTTATCCCGTGCACTACTCGCAGCAGGATGCGCGCTCGCTCGACTACCCCGATGCGAGTTTCGATCTGGTCGTATCGAGCTTTTTCCTGCATGAGCAGTCGCCGAGCACCAATCGCAAGGTGCTGCGCGAGGCGTACCGGGTGCTGCGTCCGGGCGGGATCATGGTGCACATGGAATTGCCACCGACCAACGCAGTCGACCCCTATTACAACTTCTACTTGGACTGGGACGCGTACTACAACAACGAACCGCATTACGCGAGCTTCAGGAAATTCGATCTGGCGACCGAGTGTGCCAAGGCGGGTTTCGCCAGCGACTCGTTCTTCGCGCGACGCATTCCTAACTGGGGTACGGTCAGCGAAAGCGAATTTGCCGAGTCCGCCCGCGGTGAACGCCCCGCTCCCGAGCACGGCAACGGCGCAAGCTGGTACATCTTCGGCGCAGTGCGCTGATCGTTCTGGCCGCGCGAGGGCCATCGCCGCGTACCAAAAAGAAGGGCCGCGTTAAGCGGCCCTTCTTGCAGTGCGAAGCGAGAGTGCTCGCGACACTTTTTCAGATCAGCGACGTCGGCGCTTTTTCTTGTGCTTGTGTTCGACCATGCCGTCCCCGTGGTGGTGCGGTCGATCACCGTGAGAATGACCATGATCGAATTCGAAGTCGATCGGATGGTTGTGCCCGTGCGTGTTGACCCACTTGTACATCTCGGGATTGCGGTGGAGCATGCGGCTCGCCGCACGTTCCTGGTTCTCCTCGATGTTCGTCCACGGATTGAAGTGGAAGTGGTTGTAGAGCTGGGTGTCGGTTCGCCCGATGGCCAGAATCCCCAGCTTCGAGGCGAAGGCGCCGTGGTTGATGTACGGCGGACGCCAGAAGTATCCCCCGGTCGGCAGGTCGCCGAACTGCATCATCCAGGAGGTGCCCCAGATGTGATACGCCTCCTCGCAGCAGTCGTGGTAGGAGATGTTGTCCTGCCAGAAGTTAGGCGTCATGCAGTACATGAACGTGAAGCCGTGCGTGCGCGGATCGAAACGCAGGATCTTGACCATGCAACCGGGCGCCGTCGCCGGGAAGAAATTGGTCGACGTCCAGTGCAGGTTGTCGTAAGCGTTGACGGCTGCGAACCGGTCGCGCTCGGCCTGCGGATGGTCACTGTCGGATTCGACGAACGAGGGTTCGCCGTAGTTGTAGAAAATAAGTCCAGTTGCTCCACGCGGCGAGCTCAAAGGCTCGAGCGCGACACCGGCCGGGACGAAAATGTAGCTTCCCGGGCCCCAGACCTTCTCACCGATGGTGACCGAACCCGACATGATGAAGAGTTCGTACTCGGTGTAGCTCATGCCGGGCGGCTGCTTGTAGCCGGGCTCGAACAACACCGTCATGGATGATGCGCCGTTGTCGGTGTCGAGCGACAACATCTTGTACTGCATGCCCTTCGGGAATCCGGGCAGCGTCATTTTCTTAAAGGGTACGTCTCGATCGACGAACGGTTCGATATGCGGGCGTGCCATGCTGAATTCCTCTTTTAGAATACGACCTTGAACTTGCGCTTAGGCTTGACCGGGATTTCCTCCGGTCGGACCTTACGCATCTGGTCATAGTGGGTATGCACACCGCGCGTCTGGATGCGCTGCAGGAAATCCGCGATCCACTTGTCACGCTTCGGCGACAACGCTTCCTGCTCGTCGACAATCTTGCGATAGCGCCGCTTCTGCTCGGCGATTTCCTTTTTAAGCCAAGCTTCGGCCTCGCGGCTTCGCTTGTTTTCAATGAACTTCATGCCTTGCCCTCCTGGTGCAATCCACCGTGGCCCCCATCCCGACCGACTATAGCGCCGAAATCACCTGCCGCGAATCATCGGGGCGTCCTGAGAGCAGCCTTGTCCGCCCTGCGACCTTTCGGGCGCCCCGCGGAGGCAGGCGCGGCAACTCGACGTGGGCGGCGGCTTTGAGTCAACTGGCTGCGACCGAACAGCGCCTCGCGCGCCTTGGCGTCTGGGTTGCCGATTTTCTCGCGCTTGGCAAGCACCTCAAGCGCTCGCTGCACCGCCGGTCGCGCACCAATGGCTTCATACCAGCGCTGCACGTGCGGGAACTCCGCCAGATCGATCCGATGCAGCCAGCGAACGCGAACCCAAGGCCAAGTGGCCATGTCGGCAATGGAGTACTTGCCTGCCAGGTACTCGACCGACTTCAGGCGCCGGTCCATCACCCCGTAGAGGCGCAGCGTCTCGTTACGATAGCGATCGATCGCGTACTGGATCTTCCGGGGCGCGTAGCCGAGGAAATGCCCGCATTGGCCGAACATGGGGCCGACGTTGGCCACCTGGAAGGTCAGCCACTGCAGTACCGTGTAGCGCGCACGTCGCTCTCGTGGAAGGAATCGCCCGGTTTTTTCGCCGAGGTATTGCAGGATCGCGCCCGACTCGAACAGCGCGAGCGGCTCGCCCCCCGGGCCGTCCTGATCGACGATCGCCGGAATCTTGTTGTTCGGATTGATGCGCAGGAACGCCGGTTTGAACTGCTCGCCGCGCAGCATATTCACGGGCTTCACCCGATACTCGAGACCACACTCTTCCAGCATGATCGGAATCTTTTGACCGTTAGGCGTCGGCCAGAAATACAAATCGATCACTCGACCTCCACAGCCGTCACAGGGAACCGTACACTTCCGGAACGATAGCAGGTCGTATTCGTTAGAGGAGTTCGTCGATGCTGAGCGCCATTCTTGCGGTCACACTGGTGGTGTCGGACCTCGCCGCAGTCGAACGGGCCTACGTCGAATGGCTCGGCTATCGGGTCGTCGAACGAAGCGTGCTTAGCGCAGAGCACGCCGCCCTGTGGGACGCACCCGCCGCCGCCGGCAGTCGGGTCACGATTCTGCAGCCCGCGAGTGGTGCCAACACCTATCTGCGACTGATCGAGCGCCCAAGTACCGCCGGCTTTCGCGCCATGTCGACCCATGGATGGAATTCGAACGAAATTCTCGTCGAAGACCCGGCGGCGCTGGAACGCCGGTTCAAATCGGCAGACTCGCCGTTTCGAGTCGTGGGCTCGACGGCCCCCCTGGGCTCGAACAGTTCGGTGATTGCCATGCAGGCCATCGGCCCTGGCGGCGAGCTCAACTATTTCACGCGCATTCCGCCAACGGGGGGCACGTTCATCAAGACGCCAGCGCAAAGCAGCGTCGATCGGACGTTCATCGTGGTTTTGGGCGGCCCCTCGATGGAGACGTTACGGCGTTTCTATTCCGAGGTGCTCGGCATGCAGCCGACGGAGCCCTACTCGTCTACCGTCGGGGTACTGCAAGATGCGCTGAAGTTACCCAAAGATGAACGCACGCGGATCGCGCTCGTGCCGATCTCGCCGGGGTTTCTGATCGAACTCGACGAGTACCCGCCAATCACCGTACCGCGACCGCTACGAACGGGAGATCTGCCGCCAGGCATGGCGATGGTGAGCTTCGCAAGCAGCGCCTTCGACGCACGCGCCCTACCCTGGGTTCGCCCCCCGAGTGCAGGCCCGCAGGACGCGCTCTATTCGGGTCGGCGCGTTGGCGTCGTTCGCGGCGCTGCGGGTGAGTGGATCGAGCTCGTCGAGACAATCGACAAATAACGATTGAGATGCAAACCACGCGGGTTGTCGACCCAACCCTGCACGCGAGGTGAAATCAGTCGGCGGCTGACGTACACATGTACGGGGGCGATCGGTTGTTCACGCATGGCGAGGCTTTCCGCCTCGCGCAGAAACTCAGCCCGCGCCACGAGATCCGCCGATGCATCGGCCTTGTCGAGCCATTGCTGATACTGCGCGTTGGCGTAACCCGAGATATTGAGCACCGTCGAGCGCGCATCCAGCAGTCGCAGGAAGGAGATCGCGTCCCGATCCTCGCCGTACCAGGCGCCGCGGGCCACATCGAAATCGCCCTGGGCTACCGCCACCTGATGCGCCTTCAACTCC
This sequence comes from uncultured Pseudomonadota bacterium, assembly GCA_903885195.1. Classification (GTDB taxonomy): domain Bacteria; phylum Pseudomonadota; class Gammaproteobacteria; order Steroidobacterales; family Steroidobacteraceae; genus UBA964. The sequence continues at coordinate 89,876 of CAISHQ010000066.1, forward strand.
GCGCCGATCAACTCCGTTCTGATACCAAGCGGCTGCCACATCGCACTGATCGCGAGGGCCAGTCTTCGTTGCGTGTCGGAATTGTTGACGCGAAAGCGCAGTCGCAACGGCCGCTCGGCTCCAAACCCTGCCTCGCGCAGCAACCGTCGTGCCTCGGCGAGTCGCGCCGCCGGCGTAAGGCTTGCAAAATCGGCACAGCCTCGCCTCGGATAATTGATCACGCCCTCCGGGACGACGCAGTACGCGGGCGGCTCACCCGCGCGCGTGACTTTATCGACGAGCATCTGCCGGTCGATGGCCATGGACAGCGCCCGTCGTACTCGAGCATCGGCCGTGGCCCCGCGTCGGGTATTGAAGGCGAGATACTCGAGACCGATCTGCCGCACGAGACGAAGCTGCGATCCGTAGGTCGCTTTCAGTTCCGCCAGTTGTTCCGAGGGCAAGGTCACCAGCACGTCGAGCTCCCCGGCGCGGTAGCGCGTGAGCGCGGTCTTCGGGTCCTCGATGGGCACGTGGTAGATCGATTCGATCCGGACGCTCCCCGCATCGTGAAATCGCGGGTTTCGATCAAGGCGAACGTGACTGCCGGGGCGCCACTCGCGAAACACGAAGGCCCCGTTGGAAACGATATTCTCTGGGCGGGTCCACTGCTTGCCATGCTTGTCGATCACGTGCCGCGGCACAGGGAATGCCCGATGCACGAGCAGATCGGCGAGATACGGCGCGGGGTGTTCGAGATCGATGACGATCGTCGTGGCATTGGGAGCACTCACGCCGAGGGCCGTGACCGGTAACTTTCCGGTGTTCACAGCGCGCCCGTTACGAATGACGTAGAGCAAGGAGACGGCCGGCGCGGCGGTCTTCGGATCGAACAATCGGCGGAAAGACCAGAGAAAATCCTCGCTCGTCAGCGCACGCCCATCCGACCAGCGTAGGTTGTCGCGCAAAATAAAGGTATACCGCTTGCCGTCGGGTGAAACGGTCCAGGATCGAGCCTGACCGGGAATGGTGTTCGCAGCAGGATCGAGGGTGGTCAGGCCCTGAAACAGATCCTGCGCGATATTGCCATCCTGGCCATACGTCCACGTCTGCGGGTCGAGCGTCTGCAGCTCCCCGGTCGAAGTGCGGCGAACGATGGCGCTTGCCTCGGCCAGCGGCACGACGTGTTGAATCAGCCAGATCAGGCCCACCGCGACGGCGAGCCGTGACGTCAATCGCGGGGGTCGTCGCATTCGTACTCGACCAACTCGTAGCGCGTCATCATGTAGCCCGTGACGTAAGCCAGCAGGCACACGCGATCACCATCCGCCGTGCACCACAGATCATATGGCGGGTGCTTGCCGGGCTCGTTGCGGGTATCACCCGAACCATCGTCCGTCGTCTCCGCGAATCGGTAGTGCAGTGCATCGAAGGTACCGGCGGTGACGGTGATGCGCTCGCGCCCGATAAAGGCCAGCTTCACCGGATTCGGGAACTTCATCAGCATCGGCCCGCTGGCGCCTCGGTGATCGAGCGAACACATCAGCAGATTGTCGTACTCACCACGAACCCGACCCGCGGATATATCGACCATGTTGGTGAGCCAGGAATCGGCCTGAATCGGATGGGTGCCAAAACCATCGAGTGGCTTCGCGAGCGGCCAGCGCTGCGACAACCTGCCCTCAGCCACCGTGTAGCCCTCGCATTCGGCTTCGGTGTCGGTAAAACGAAACCAGCTCGAACCCATGAATCGATCGCCGACGGAGAGGCGCACGAAGCAGTCGGTCGGACGCCAATCCGCCCCGAGACTGAGCGTCACGTCGCGCTGCACGTTCGGCGCATCGTCGATCTCCGTGTAGGCACGCAGCGTCCGCCGACCATCGGCGGCCACGCTGATGGTGAAACGCTCCCGACCACGCTCGGCGCCCTCACGGCCCGGCTGATCGCTCGTGTAGCGCAGCATTCCCCTGACTCGACGGTGCGGGATCGGCATGGTCACTCCATTCGCAGCAACGGTTGACGAAACATCTTCTTACGCGCCATCGGTGCGAACCACGCCGCCAGCAACGGCCGGCCCGCAAAGATGTCGAGCGCAGGATCGACTCCGACCAGTGCCTTGGCCGTTGTCGCCCACTTCAGACGCAGAAACTGCAGTGCACCGACCGTACGCATCTGACCAATGTCGAGGCGATCGTACTGCGCAACGTCGCGCTCCAGCTGATCGAGGATCGCGATGACCTTGCCGACCGAGCGCGCGATGTATGCGGGGCGTTGCTCGGCCTGCGGCAGCCAGGACTCGATGATCAACAGCACGAAGGTGTCGAAGAGCCCGTCCGCCATCCACGCCTGCCGAAGAGTGCGCCAGCGCTGGGGCCCCTTGGACGGATACAGCCGGCGCCGCCGGTGCAACGAATCGAGATACTCGTAGATGACCGGTCCCCCAGCGAGGTACTCGCCTGACTCGAGAACGAGCGTGGGTACCTTGCCGAGCGGATTGATCGTCGCGAGCGGCGTATCAACATCGAAGGGTTTCGTCGGCACGAGTTCGATCTGCGATTCGAGCCCGGCGTAGCGGATGACCGCTTCAACCGTGTGCACGTAACCCTTGATCGGCGTGTAATACAGCTTCATCAGCACCTCACAAAAAAAAGAGGGTTGCGACTCGCGCCGCAACCCTCCGTTTGTCGTCAAACGACGTTGAGCAATCGGCTCAGAACTTGTACGCGAGCCGGATGCCGTACTGACGCGGCATGTTCGGCGTCACCGCCACGCCCTGATACGTGGTCAACTGGCCCAGCGTCGGGGCCGAGTCGAAGTCCGTCCAGCGCGCGCAAGCCGCCCAGCTGTCGTCATCGAACACGTTCTTGACGAAGCCTTCGATGCGCAGGTTGTCCTTCTCGCCGCCCACGCGAACGTTGGTGAGCGAGTAGGCCTTGCAGTAGGCGAGATTGCTCTCGTCGACGAAGGTCTTGCCCGTGTAGCTCACGTCGGTGTTGGCGAACCAGTTCCAACCCGTGTTGCGCAGCGCCGCGTTGTAGCCCAGCGAGATGCTGCCCGACCATTCCGGGAAGCGGGCGTTCGAATTGCCCTTCATCTGCTGGAAGCCGGCGATCGGCACCACGAAGTTGAAGACGAAGTCGTCGTACTCGCTCTGCGCCCAGGTCGCCATCGCGCGAATGTCCCAGTTTTCCGTCAACCGGGCCGCGCCCTCGAACTCGATGCCCTTAAGGGTCGAGTTACCACCGACGTTGGCGTTGCGCGTGTTGGTGAACGGCAGTCCCGTTGCCGTGACGGCCGGCTGGCCGTTGGCACCGCCTGCGCAGCCGTTGGCGGCCGTGGCACCGGTGGTGCCACCGTGCGCGAAGCTGCCGCAGTCTTCCTGGATAACGAACGCGGAACGACCCTTCTGGTTCTTCCACTCCGCCCAGTAGGCCGCAACGTTGATTTGCGCGCGACGATCCCAGAACTGCTGCTTCCAACCAAGTTCGACCATGTCGAGTTCGTCACCCGCAACCGTGGTCGGCACATCCGGTGCCGCTACGCACTGCGGCAGGGTCGGGCTGGCGATACACGGGAAACCGCCGGCGTCGTACTGCGTCTTCTCACGCGCAGTGGCGCGTGCCACTTCGGCGTTGATCGACGGCGGCAGGAAGCCCTTGGCATAGCTGACGTAAAGGTTGGTCTCGTCGTTCGGCGTCCAGCGCAGGATCGCGCGCGGCGACGTCTGCGTCTCCTCCACCTTGAACGGCGAGGTCGTCAGAATCGCCTTCTGCGTCTCGTCCTTCGAGTAGCGCGCTTCGAGGCTGGCCGTGATCGTGTCGGTGAGGTCGTAGCTCACCGCCGCGAAGATGCCCTGCGTCGACACCTTGTCGGTGTTCTGCGCCGCCGAGTTCGGCGTGAAGAAGAAGCTACCCGCATTGCCCGTACGGCCGCAGGTCGAGCCCACCGGACGGGCCGGACCGAAGTCGGCGCACAGCCACACGGCGTCGCCACCCGAGCCCGACTGCAGGAAGGTTTGGTCGTACTGGTTGACGCCCACGAGGAAGCGGAACTTCTGATCCTGCGGCGACGTCAGCCGCAGTTCGTAGCTCTCGTCTTCGGAGTCCTGCGGGTCACGCGACCACCAGAGGCCACGCGGCGTGAGACCGAAAGGACGGATCCAGTTGGCCTTCAACTCGTTCATGCCAGCCTGGAAAGCGACCTGATAACCACCGGCGAAATCGTACGTGCTCGAGATCGAGAACCGGGTCACCGTGCGGTAGAGACCGATGTGATCGATGCGCGGCACATCAAACACGGCCGGCAGCGCGCGGTTGACGATGTTGTCGAGAATGTAATTCGGCTGACCGTTGATCGCGGCCTGCGGCACGTAGAACGTCGTCGGCGTGTCGATGATGTTCTGGCCGCCGGTGAACGAGATAGCCTGACCCAGCTCCGGCACGGCACCGCAGATGTAGTTCTGCGGCTTGGCGTTCGGGAACAGCGGATCAGACGTGGCAATGGTCTTGCCCGTGCAGGTGTCGTTCTTCCAGCCCTGCACGATGCCGCCCATGATCGGGCCATCATCGTCGATGGCGTGGAAGCCGCGGAACTTCACGTTCCAAGCGTCGGTGGCCTGCAGGTTTAGCGTCAGGTTGATCGACTTGCTGCTCTCCTCGCCCAAGCCGCCACCATCGGTCGCCCGAAACACGGCACCGCGGTTGTACATGCGCCCGCCGATGCGGAACGACAGCTTGTCGTTGATGATCGGACCTTCGAAGCTTGCCGAGACGTCGGTTTCGCTGTTGTTGGAGGCCGACGCATTCAGCTTGCCCGAGAACTCCGTCAGCGACGGCGTGCGCGTGATGTAGTTGATGGCGCCGCCGAAGGTGCTGCGACCGTAGGTGGCCGACTGCGGACCCTTGATGACTTCGATCCGCTCGACATCGTCGTACGGAATCGACTGGGTCCCGCCCAGGACGTACACGCCATCGATGAACAGCGAACCGAGCTGCAGCGAGGGGCTGTCCGAGTTGACGTTCATGCCGCGGAAGCGGATCGCCGAGGTGTAGCGACCCGGAATCTGACCACCCTGCTGCGAGTACTGCACGCCAGGGGCGCTGCGCGCGACATCCTCGAGGGTCGTGAAACCCTTCTTTTCGATGTCGTCGGCAGAGAACGCGGTGATCGACAGCGGTGCCTCGATCAAACGCTCTTCGGTTTTACGTGCGGTAACGGTGATTTCTTCGAGGACGAGCGCGTTGTCGGCGTCCTGCGCGACAGCCGCATTCATCGAGAGCACGGTGGCGACCGCAGCCGCAACCGTGCAGGTCAAGGGTTTCACAGACATGGGGCTCCCTCAGGGTAGAAAAGACAGGCCTCGGCTCCGGAGGCTACGTAGGTTTTAATCGTTATGTATACAGGATGTCAACGCTGTTGCTTGGGCGCAACAAGACCATCGAGAACTTGGAAGACGCGCTCGATCAGTGCTTCGCGATCGGCGAGACGCGCCTGCAAGGAGGTGTCGGACAGTTCGTGCTGCTCGAGCGCATTGGGCCGCAACACTCTTGCCTGCTCCAGCGCCTCCTCCAGCGAACGCAGCCGCTCGTTCGTGGTGGAGACCTCTGCAGTGAGCGCCGTGACGATGGCGAAGAGTTCATCGACGCCGTCCGCCGCGTAGAACCGGGCGCGTTGCCCTTTAGCCTGTCGATGCATCCGCACCGGCGATGGCTTCGCAGCTAACTTGCGCGCCACTAATGCATCTCCTGACCGCCCGACACGTTCATCGCCTCGCCCGTCACGTACTGCGCTTCGTCCGAGCACAGGAACGCGCAAGCCTTGGCCGTGTCCTCGGCGAGGCCCACCCGACCAAGTGGAATCCGTCCGCGCATCTCCGCTAGATAGGCCTCGACGGTCTGACCGCGTTGCGTTGCACGGTACGCGTTCTGCACTGCCCCGAGCTGGGTGGTCACGTGGTTCGGGCAGATGGCGTTGACCGTGATGCGGTGCGCACCCAGTTCGAGGGCGGCACTGCGGGTGAGGCCGATCATGCCGTGCTTCGACGACGAATACGCGGCGAGGTGCAGTGAGCCCGATTTGGCGGCAACGCTTGCGATATTGATGATTCGCCCGCCCCGCCCCTGCTGGATCATTTGGCGCGCCGCATGTTGGGTGCACAGAAACGCACCCGTGAGATTCACGCCGATCACCGTATTCCAGCGCTCAAGCGGCATGTCTACGAGCGGCTCCATCATGAAACCGATGCCCGCGTTGTTGACCAGAATGTCGAGGCCGCCGAACTCGCGAACCGCAAGCGCCACCGCCGACTCGGCCTGCGCCTCGTCGCGGACGTCGAGCTCGCAGGCCACCGCACGAGCGCCCGAGTCGCGAAGCGTCGCCACCACGGCGTCGAGCTCAGTGCGATTACCGATGCGATCCGCCGGCAAGGCGCCGCGAGGGCCCGCCACGTCGGAGACGACGACGCTCGCACCCTCCTGCGCGAGTCGCGCACAGATTGCCTCGCCGAGACCGGCGCGCCGTCCGGCACCGGTGACGAGGGCGACTTTCCCGCGTAGACGCTCGCCGCTCATGCAACGGCCCCGCTCGCACTGATTTCCCGCCATCGATCGCAGGCGACTTCGTGTCCGGTCTCGACCGACTGCAGCCTAGGCGCCGCTGCCGCACAGGCGGCCACGGCGTGCGCACAGCGCGTACGAAACACGCAGCCCGAGGGTGGCGCCATCGGCGAGGGCAACTCACCGCCCAGCGCTCCGCCAAGACGCTGCGGCTGCAGGTCCGGATCGGGCACAGGCACTGCGGCGAGCAGACCCTGCGTGTACGGATGACGCGGCTGCGAATAGAGCAGATCGGTGCTCGCCAACTCCATCGGCTTGCCGAGATAAAGCACCAGAACTCGATCGCACAGTCGACGCACCACGGCGAGGTTGTGACTGACGAACAGGATGGTCATACCGAAGTCACGCTTCAAATCCTGTAGCAGATTGACGATCTGCGCCTGGATCGACACATCGAGCGCACTCACCGGCTCGTCGCAGACGAGCAACTTCGGGCGCAGCACCATGGCCCGCGCGATGCCGATACGCTGGCACTGGCCGCCACTGAATTCGTGCGGGTATCGATTGACGACGTCGGCCGGCAATCCGACTCGAGCCAGGATGTCGATCACCCGCTCGCGCCGCTCGGCACGAGACAGATCCCGTGCATGCACGCGCAGCGGTTCAGCGACGATCTCGCCCACCGTCATGCGTGGGTCCAAGCTCGCGAGCGGATCCTGGAAGACGATCTGCATGTCGCGACGTAGCGGCCGAACCCGCGACGTGCTCCAGCCCTCGATCGGTTTGCCGAGCCACACCACCTGGCCACCGCTCGTGCGCACGAGACGCAGGATCGCGCGCGCCAGCGTCGACTTGCCACAGCCCGATTCGCCGACGATGCCGAGCGCCTCACCCGGGGCGACTCGAAGGTCGATGCCATCCACCGCGCGCAAGTTGCGCTTCGCACGGAACAAACCGTCGCCGATCGGAAACCAGACCCGCAGGTCGCGCAGTTCCAGCAACGGGTCGGTCATGGGCGCTCCAGCGGGTGATGGCAGGCGACCCGGCGCTCGTGCCCGGTCAACGCGGGACGGGCCGCGCGGCAGGTCTCATCGACCCGCTCGCAACGCGGGCCGAAGGCACAGCCCGGCGGCAGTCGCCGCGGATTGGGCGGCTGACCGCCGATGGCCGGCAGCGGTCCTGTGCCGGTGTCGTCGATTCGCGGCATGGAGGCGAGCAGCGCAGCGGTGTACGGATGTTTCGGCGCCTTGAGCACCTCGTGCACCGTGCCCAGCTCAACCACCCGCCCCGCGTACATCACGGCCACGCGATCGGCGATGCCGGCGACAACGCCCAGATCATGTGTGATCAGCGCCATCGCCATACCGCGTTCGCGCTTGAGTTTGGCGAGCAGCGCAAGGATCTGCGCCTGGATGGTCACATCCAGCGCGGTGGTCGGCTCATCGGCAATCAAGACCTCGGGATCGCAGGCGAGTGCGATGGCGATCATCACGCGCTGGCGCATGCCGCCCGACAACTCGTGCGGATACTGGTCGAGCCGGCGCGGCGCATCCGTGACCTGCACCTGTTCGAGTAGCGCGAGCGCTCGGGCTCGCGCCGCATCGGCGGATATCTTGAGGTGGTGAATGATCGACTCGGCGATCTGCTCGCCGACGGTCATGTGCGGAGTCAGCGACGTCATCGGATCCTGGAAGATCATCGACAACTTCACGCCACGAAACTGATTGAGCTCAGCGATGCTGCGACCGATCAGCGGTTCGGTGCCGAGCCGTGCCTGACCGCTGACACGTGCGTTGGCGGCCAGCAAACCCATCACCGCGAGAAACGACTGACTCTTGCCGGCGCCCGACTCGCCCACGACGCCCACGCACTCGCCGCGCCGGATCTCGAGCGCGAAGTCGTTGACCGCCGACAAAGGCCCATCCGGCGTGTCGAACACGACGGAGAGTTGTTCGATGTCGAGCGCCACCGGCGCTTCGTCTTGACTCATGATCCCTGCCTATCGGTCGCGCGGGTCGAGCGCATCGCGCAAGCCATCGCCGAGAAAGTTGAAGCACGTGAGTAACGTGACGAGAAATCCGGCCGGCACCAGCAGCATCCACACCGCCGATTCCATCTCCTGGGCGCCTTCATTGATCAGACTACCGAGACTCGCCTGCGGTTCCTGCACACCGAGACCAAGGAAGGACAAGAAGCTTTCGAACAGGATCATCTGCGGAATCGTCAGCGTCGCGTAGATGATGACCGGGCCCACAACGTTAGGGACGATGTGCCGCGCCAGAATGCCGGGCGTGCCGACGCCGCTGGCGAGCGCAGCCTCGATGAACTCTTTGCGCTTGAGCGACAACGTCTGGCCGCGAACGATGCGCGCCATGGTGAGCCACCCGACCGCACCGATGGCGAGAAAGAGCACGTAGATGTTGCCGCGCTCGAACAGAGTCGAGAGGATGATGACGATGAAGATGTACGGCAACGAGTAGAGGATGTCGACGAAGCGCATCATGATGTTGTCGATCTTGCCGCCGAGATAGCCCGCGGTGGCGCCGAAGGCCACGCCAATACACAGCGAGACGAGCGTAGCCAACAGTCCGATCTGCAGCGAGATCTGCACCCCTGCCAGAGTGCGCACAAACAGATCGCGCCCGAGCCGGTCCGTGCCAAGCCAATGGTCGTTCGGTCCGCCGGGGGGCACAGCCATGTTGTCCCAATCGATGGCATCGAAACTGTGCGGCGAGAACGATGGGCCGATGAACGCAAGCAGCGCAATCAGCAAAATGAGCGAAGCCGCCACCATCGCGGCCTTGTTGCGCCGCAGTCGGCGCCACGCGTCGGCCCAAAATCCCCGCGCTGCGCCCTGCGGCAACGCCGCCGCCATCGCCTGATCAGTCATAGCGCACCCTCGGGTCCAGCCAGCCGTAGAGCAGATCGGCGATCAGATTGAGCGTCAGCGTCAGGCTGCCGTACACCACGATCATGCCCATCACGAGCGTGTAGTCGCGATTGATTGCGCCCTGCACGAGGTAGCGACCGCTGCCGGGCAGTCCGAACACGGTCTCCACGACGAGCGATCCGGTGATGACAAACGCCGTCGCGGGCCCCAGGTAACTGACCACCGGTAGCAACGCCGGCCGCAGCGCGTGCTTCAAAATGACCCGACGCTCTGGCAACCCTTTGGCGCGCGCCGTGCGCACGTGGTTGGTGCGCAGCACCTCGAGGAGGCTACCGCGCGTCAGTCGCGCGATGTACGCGATTACAGGCAGCGCCAGCGTGACGACCGGCAGGACGAGGTAGCGCAGCTCTCCCGCCTCCCACCCTGCAACCGGGAACCAACGCAGGTGCAGTCCGAATACCAGCGCAAACAGCGGCCCGGTGACGAACCCGGGCAGTGCGATGCCGAGCACCGCGACGCTCATGATGCCGTAGTCGGTGGGTGAGTTTTGCCGCAATGCGGCGAGCGTGCCGAGCGGAATACCGACCAGCAAGGCGAGTAGTACAGCAGAGAGACCCAGCATCAAACTAACCGGCAACCCTTGCGCGATCAGCTCCGTAACCGAGAAATCCTTGAATTTGAACGACGGGCCGAAATCTCCCTGGACCAGCCCCGCGAGATACCGCCCGTACTGCTCGAGCAGCGGCTTGTCGAGCCCGTAGGCGGCCTCAAGGTTGGCCTTGATTTCTGGCGGCAGCGTCTGCTCGTCATCGAACGGCCCGCCCGGGGCGATGCGAATGACAAAAAACGACAACGTGATGATGATGAACAGCGTTGGGATCACCCCGGCGATCCGACGCAGTGCATAACTCAGCATCCGCTCAGCCCCCTGCGATCGTTGAGGACCGACTCACAGATCGGAGGTAACGATGAAGAGCGGCGCCTCGGCCATTTCGCGAAACGTGGCCGCGATCTTTTGGATCTGCTCCGTCGAGACATCCTTGCCAAGCGCATCAAGACTGTGAACGTCAATGATTTCGATGTACTGGTAAGGCGAGTCACCGCCGCCAAACAAGCCGTGCGCCTTGAGTACTTCGAATTTCTTGACCGAAGGCAAAGCATTGACGACCGGCAGGTCGACTTCGCGCGCGAACTTTTCGTAGTCCGCCACATTGACGCCAGGCTTGAGGTTGAACAGAACGACGAGTCGGGTCATGGGTGTCTTCCGTGAAATCGGCGAAGTGCCGAAGGGCACCGAGTCTAGGTAACCCGCTGCGCCCTACGCAAGACTTGACGAGCCTCAGCCAAGTCCGAGCGATCCTGGGTTCATCCGCCCCTGCGGATCGACGAGCCGCTTCAGATTCGCGAGGAACCCGGCGGCCGATGGCTGCAAGGATTGCTGATAGCGATAGAACTTGCCGATCTGGAAGCTGACTGCGCCCTCCTCCATGAACGCCGTGGCGAGATCGCCGCGGATTTGGGCGACCGCCGCTGCGGCTGCGGGATTGGCGGAAAAGCGCGGCAACTTGTCGAGATACCCGGCGTCCAACACGGTCTCGTGGAAGTTGAGCCGTGCGTCAGGCCAGTACATAACAGGCTCGAGCAGCGTGCCGGCACCGCCCACGGTGGCGCAGAGGTATCCACGGTCAATGTCGAACTGCTGCATGACTGCGGCATGGCGTGCGAACACCGCCTCGCAGACTTCGTACATCCGACCCGCTTGCGAAAACGGCACGGTGCCATGCACCGGAACCCAGCGCTCGCCGCCGGGACCCAGCATGCTGTTGAGCTCGGCAAACGGATTAGCCCGCATGACCTTCGGTACCGTGTTTTCGACCTCGGTGCCGCCTGCCGCCATGACGCGCCGCACGATCGCCGCCTTCGCGTCGGCATCGGCCGCGTCACGTCCATCGAGCGACACGTGAACGGAGAACGTCCCCTGCTCCATGAAGCCTCGTCCGGCGAGCACGACTTTGGCACCTTCTTTCAAACCCTTGAGCAGGCTGCCCGAGTTCTGCACCACCTTTCCCAGCGCCTTGGCGTCCTCGGTGAGACTCGCGCGCTTCATGCGTACCGCCTGCAACCCAGGGTCAAACGCGAACTGCTCGGACACCACCTCAGATCGCGCGACCTCCGCCATCGCCGTGAACAATTCACGATGGCTACGGAACGTGAATGACAGGTAACGACTCTCAGTTTGCGGCCGGATGAGACGAAACGTGGCGCGGGTCTTGATGCCGAGCGCGCCGCAATCGGAAAGGAACATCCCGAGCATGTCGGGACCGACCTGACGGAAGAAGGGCTCGCCGTTGCGCGAGGCGTGACTACCGAGCTGCAGCACCGTGCCGTCGATCAGCACCACGTCGAGACCGATCACGCTCTCAGCGACCGCTCCGTAGCGCCCCGAGCCGAGAAAGATGCTGCCCTGCGACAGCGCACCACCGATACTCGAACGCAGTCCGGACAACGGACCGTAGTACGGCGTACGCACGCCGTGCGGTGCCAAAGCATCGAATAATTGTTTCCAGGTCGCTCCGCATTCGACGGTGACGTAGCAATCCTCGGCGTCGATCGTGACGACGCGATTCATGCTGAGCATGTCCACCATCACCGATCCGGCGCGCGTCGGCAGGTAGCCGTCCGTGTAAGACATGCCGCCGCCGCGCGGCACCACCGCAACGCCGCTCGCGGCAATGGCCTTGAGCGCGGCCGACAGTTGTTCCGTGTCAGCCGGACGAATCAGTGCTGCAGGCATTTCACCGCGTCGATAGACATCTTCGGAATGAAACGCCAGTTCACCGGGATCGGTGACCACGCGCTCGCGCCCGAGCACCTGAACGAGATCCGCAATCAGCCCGTTTCCGACCGTAACCAATCCCGCATCCATGAGCGCAGTCCTCCTGATCGATGCGCCATTCTAGGACAAGACGCTGGGGCATAAGCCAGATGCTAGACTTTCATTGCTGAAAAATTGGCACGGCACCACGGCATGAGCATTCACCCATGAGCATCATTCGAGAACAGTCACCCGAATTCGATTTCAGCGTGCCGGTCGCTGTGATCGGCGCCGGGGCCTGCGGTCTGACTGCAGCCCTCGCGGCGCGCGATGAGGGCGTCGACGTGCTCGTGCTCGAGCGAGACAAGCGCCTGTGGGGCAGCACGTCGATGTCGCTCGGCGCCGTCTGCGGCGTCAATTCCGCGCAGCAGGGCGTCCACGGGGTCAGCGACTCGGTGGAATTGTTCGTCGCCGACGTCATGGCGAAGACCGAAGGGCGGGCCGATCCAACCCTCGCGCGACTGATCGGCGAACAGTCGGGCGCCACACTCGATTGGCTGAACGAGCGTCATCAGGTGCCGCTGCTGCTTGATTTCAAGTGGACGGGACTCGGTCACTCGCGGCCGCGCCTGCACATCCCACCCGGGCGGAATGGCGAGGAGTTGCTCGCGCTGCTCGCCAATGCCTGCGGGCGGGCCGGCGCAGAGATCGTCATGGAGGCGCGGGTGATCGCCCTCTACGCCGACGCCGACGATCGCGTGCTCGGCCTGCAATTGCAGCGACCCGACGGCAGCGTCGAACGACTCGGCTGCGAGGCGCTGGTGCTCGCGACCTGCGGCTTTGGCGGCAACCACGCGATGGTGGCTAACCATATCCCGGAGATGGCGACGGCGCGCTATTTCGGGCACGAAGGAAATCAGGGCGATGGCATACGCTGGGGACTTGAACTCGGTGCCGCTGTAGCGGACATGACCGCCTATCAGGGCCTCGGCACTCTGGCCGACCCGCAACAGATCATCGTGCCGCACCCCTTGATGATCGAAGGCGGTTTTCTGGTCAACGCGCGCGGCGAACGCTTCACTCACGAGCTCGCCAACATCTCCGGGATGTGCGTGCCGGTGCTCGAACAGCCGGGCGGCGTGGCCTGGGTGGTGTTCGACGAACGGCGCAATCAAGACTGCCTCGCGCACTCGGTCGAGCAACGTCAGTTGCGCGAGGTCGGCGCCATCCGCAGCGCTGCGTCCTGGGCCGAACTCGAGCGGCTGTGCCAACTACCCGAGGGCAGCCTCGCCAAAGAAAACGCGGCAGTCAACGCCGCCCGCCAAACCGACGCGAGCGATCGGTTTGGTCGATCGTTCGCAGGTCTCGCGCCGCTCGAGCCGCCCTATTGCGCCATCCGCGTCACCGGCGCTTTGTTCCACACCCAAGGCGGGCTGCAAATCGACTCCGCCGCTCGGGTGCTGCGCCCCGATGGCCGACCCCTGCCCAACCTCTATGCCGGGGGCGGCGCCGCCCGCAGTATCTCCGGACCGGCCGTCACGGGTTACTTGCCCGCCGTCGGTTTGGCGATGGCGATCACACTCGGGCATATCGCCGGGCGTGCGGCAGCACAGCAAATTCAGTTGGAGGTTGCGTGAAGACCATGCCCGGCCTGACAGGTTGGCGGCGTATCCGTCGGCAGATCGCGTGCGTCATAATGTGTTTTGTGTTCGCCTCTCTCATCGGTGCGCTTGAGGCGGCCCAAATCCACGATGTCGCCTACGCCCCACCCGGGGAGTCCCGGAGTATCCCGTTGCGGGTGTCCGTGCCCGCCACCGGACGTCGTTTGCCTGTCGTGGTGTTCTCGCATGGCGCATACGCCTCGAAGGACGACTACAGCTCGATCCTCGATCACTGGGCAGACGCCGGCTATGTGGTGATTGCCGTCACCCACCGTGACTCCACCAAACTCGGTGTGACCCGCGGCAGCAACAATCCGAAGTTCTTCGAATGGCGTCTTGATGATCTGCAGGCCGTGCTCGGCAATTTGGACGCGATTGTTTCTCAGGTTCCCGATCTTCGGCGTCGTGTCGATTTGACGCGCATCGCGGCCACTGGACACTCCTTCGGCGGTCTCGTCGCCCAAACTCTGGGCGGCGCAACCTACAACGACGTGGCGCGGGCAGGCTTCCCCGTCTCGCGCGCCGATCCGCGGATTCGTGCCGTGATCATCTTCAGCGGCGCCGGTGCTTTTGCGCCGCTCCTCGCTCCCGAAAACTTCGCTTCGCTGCGGCTACCCACGCTCGTCACCGTCGGAACGAACGATTTGAAGCAAGCGCCGGACCTCAGCGGGTATGAGTGGCGGCGGCAGCCCTACGATCTGATCGCACCGGGTCGCAAGTACCTGCTGAGTCTTGATGGCGCCGACCACTATCTGGGTGGCATCGTCGGCCGAGACGATCTGCCTCGCTCAGACAACGCTGCGCTGTATCTCGCGGACTTCAATCGCTGGTCGACGACGTTTCTTGACGCCTACCTCGGTGATCGGCGCACCGCGAGGCGCGAGCTCGAGTCCCTGCCCGAGTCTCCGGCGAAGCGCAGCGTGTCGAACGTCTCGACGCTCGAGCAGCGCTGATCCCGGACAGTGCCGGTCAGCGTGTCGCCGCTTTCAGCGCCGCGACAATGGTGGCGCGTTCCGCCGGGTCGGTAATCGGCTTGTAGCGCATGCGGTGCTGACCGTCGAGGAACACCGCCGGATCGGCGATCAACTGCGCGATACTCTGCTCATCCCAGACTAGCCCCTCGCGCCCCGCCTCAACGAGCGCCCCGGAATAGTAGAAGCCCGGCGCGCTCGCCGCGCGACGACCGAATACGCGATGCAGATTAGGGCCGACGCCGTGCGGTCCGCCCTGTTCAAAACTGTGGCAGAAGCGGCACCACATGAAATCCTGCTGCGTTTGACCTGACAACGCGGGCGCGGCCACGACGCCGACATACGGATCAACGGCCGGCAGTGGCGCGGGCTCGACCCACTGCCGATCCGTGGTGAGCGGGATCACACCAAAAATCTTGTACGGGGCATACGCGGCTAGCGCGAACAGCATGAGAAAGCAGCCGGCATGGGCGATGTGCCACCCGGCCGACGTACCGGAGCGTTCGTGCAAGGGACCACCGCCCCAGTCGAATCCCGGCAACAGTCGCCAAGGTCCGATCCGATAGCGCAGCGCCTGCCAGAGCCCAACGAGCACGGTGAACCCAAACAGGGCGATCACGAAGAAGCCGGTGGCACTGTGCAGATACCCGAGCGTCACGGACGCGCGGTAGCTTGCTGGAAGCAGCGTTGGAAGTTGCAATCCGCCGAACCAGGCCACGGCATGACCCTCGGACCACGCGAACAGCGGCCCGGTCATGCAAAACGCCGCCAAGGTTAGGTACAGACCGAGCGTGCAGCGACGGGCGAGATCATCCGCGGGCGACGGGACCCGCGTGGGTCGCGAGGGCCGTGGCAGGCGGAACCACAGCCACAGCCGCGGCAGTAACAGCAACAGGATGCTCAGTCCGTTGGCGATGTGCAGATGCTGCAAGGCTTCGCGGGCCGGCGTACCGCGGGGTGTCACGCCCACTTTGCTCGACTGATACATCTGGAACAGAACGAGTGCAAAGATCAGCACGGACAAGCCGCGTTCGAGATTCCGTAGGCGATTGATAGAGGTCGCGGTTCTCATCATCGATTACCCCCCTTAACGCAAAGCACGGATCACCGCATTGGGTAGACGCGCGTCATCCCAGTCGGTGGAGGACACGCCTGTGCGTACGATCACCAGATTGCGCGAGGGCACGATGTATACGCGCTGGCCACCGAAGCCGTCGATGTAGGCAATATCTGCCGCGGCGAACGGCTCCGAGTGGAATGCCTTGATGGTGTACGGGTTATAGACCCGTTCCGTGGTGCCCTCGGGCGAGCCCAGCCAAAGGTTCAAACCGAATTGCGGATTGCGCGCCGAGGGGGTGAGCATCTGCTTCACCCAGGTCTCGGACACCAACGATTCGCCGTTCAAACGGCCGCCGTCGAGGATCAACCGACCGACACGTAACCAATCGCGCGCCGTCGCGAAGATGCAGCAGAACCCTCGAGGCTGACCGCCCTCCCGATCCATCCATAGCGACGCATCGGCCGCACCGAGACGCTGCCACAGACGGCTCGACAGATACTCCGCGTACCGCTTGCCGGTGGCGCGCTCGAGCACCGTGACCAGCACCTGCGTGCTGGCGTTGTTGTATTCGAAGTTGCTGCCATGGGGTTTGGCAGCGGTCAACTCGAGAACGCCGCGCTCGAGATTCGATCCGAACAGGATACGCGCCGACTTCCAGGTACCGAATATGGGGATTTCAAGGCCCGAGGACATCTGCAGCAACTCGCGCACCGTGATGGCGGAGCGCGGATCGCCGCGCCACTCCTCGATCCATCGCGAGGCTGGGGCGTCTGGCGAGTCGATGTAGCCATCGTCGATGGCGGCACCGACCAGCAAGGTGAGTACGGCCTTGTGCATCGAATTTGGGTTGGTGCGCGTGTCGGCGGAGAATCCGGGCCAGTACTTCTCGTACACCAGCGCGCCGTCCTGGTAGATCAGCAGCGCGACCGACTGCATTTGTGTGGCGTAGTCGACAGCTTGGGTGAGACGCTGCTCGTCAAACGCCTCGAGACTACCGCGCACGATGTCCTCGCGTGGCGCACCGCGTACAAACTCCTGCGGCTGGGACTTTTCGATTTGAGCGGGCTTGGTCAACGGTTGACCGAAGAGCACGTTGCGCGGCACCGCGGGATCCGCGATCCACATCACGATGAGCAGTGCGACCGCCAGAACTACGACACTCGCCAGCAGCCCCGCCAGCGCCTTGGCGAGCCAGTTGAGCACCCTCATGGGCGCACCTGCTGAGCACGCCGCGCGGCGAGTTGCTGACGAATCTCGGCATGACGAGCGGCATCGATGGGATAGCGCCACATGAGCAGAATCGGCACGAGCAGCATGAGGGCTGGCAACCAGGATGCCCCGAGGCGCACGCCTTGCGCGACCTCGGCCGTGAGCACCTGGCTCATGTCGACGTAACCAAACAACGAGAGGAAGCCCAGCCCGGCAAACAAGCCGAGACCCATCCCGAACTTGAAGATCGACGCCAGAAACGCCATGTGACCTCCCATCTGTGCGGTGCCGGTTTGCAACTCGTCACTGTCTACGGCATCGGCGGTCATGGCCGGCGGCATGATCATGGTCCCACCGTTGCCGAAGGCCATCACCACGTTGGCGAGCAACACCGGCCAGACCACGGCCGTAGGCACAAAAAACAACGACACGTACGCGAGGGCCGTCACACCATTGGCGATGCAGTACGCGCGGTGCTTGCCCACGTGACTCGCCACCGGCACCCACAGCGGTGCGAGCAACACGGCGGCGATGGTATTGACGATCGCGACGGTCAACACGTGTTGCTGCAGGCCAAGAGCCTGCGAAATCAGTACCGGCTGCACACCGAAATACACGCCCATGGCGAGTCGATCGAGCAGGTACGCGCCGGCGAGCCGGCGAAACGGGGCGTTGCGCGCGAGGATGCCGAGCAGATCACCCCAGCCCGGCGTACGTTCCGCATGCGATCCGGCCACCGGCACCCGAGCGAAACACCAGAGGATCGCGAGCGGCAAGGCGAGCGCAAAGAAAACGCCCACCGACTGGACGATCTGCGCGTAGCTTGGGAAGGCCACGCCCTTGAACCAGATCCAGTAGAAAATGCCGACGGCACTGGCGCACAGATAGCCGAAGAACGCCCCGCTCTCGCGAAAGCCTGCGATACGCGTTCGCTCGGTGTAGTCGGCAGACAACTCACCGCCCCATGTCTGGTGTGGCACATAGACCATGGTCCAGCCGGCATAGAACAGCACAAGCCAGGCGAGCAGATACGTCGGGGTTGCGCCTGAGGGCGGCAGCAACAAAAACCACGCCGAGACCAGCGCGATGGGCGCGCCCGCGACCATCCAGACCCGTCGCCGCCCAAAGCGACTGCGGGTCCGGTCGGACAGCGCGCCAACGAGCGGATCGATGATCGCTTCCCAAAAGCGACCCACGGCAAAAATGGTCGCGACGGTGAGCGCCACCATGCCGACTTCAGCCGAGTAATACACCGGCGGCAGGAAGTTATAGAGCGGCACCAGCATGGCCTGCAGGGCCACTGTTGGAGCCGCATATGCCAGTAGCTGCGCGGTGCGCAGCCGACCCTCGACCACTTCGGTCATCTCCCCCCTCCCCGAGCCGCCGCTGCGTCAGATCACGGCGCACACCGTCTTTGTTTCGAGATAGTTGTCGATGGCCTGATGGCCACTGTCGCGCCCCCACCCGGACTGCTTCACACCGCCGATCGGCAGGCTCGCGTCATACATCGAGTGGCAGTTGATCCACACCGTTCCCGCACGGATCGCCGCGGCCATACGGTGCGCCGCCGACAGATCCTGGGTCCAAACGCTCGCGGCGAGACCGTATTCAGTGTCGTTAGCGAGCTCCGCCGCCTCCTCGACACTGCCGACTCGCGTGGCCACAACGACCGGCCCGAAGATCTCCTCGCGCACCACTTTCATTTGCGGCCGAACATCAACGAGCACTGTCGGCTCAATGAATGTACCTGCAGGACCGGTCTGGCCTCCGCCGGCGACGACCGATGCGCCCTCCTGCTTGCCTGAGGCGATGTATCCGGCGATCCGATCCGCCTGCTTGCGGCTCACCACCGGCCCCATCTGCGTCGCCGGGTCGAGGCCATGCCCAAGGCGAATCCCGCGCGCGTAGGCAACGACGCCCTCAAGCACCCGATCAAAGATTTTCTCGTGCACGTAAAGTCTGGAGCCCGCCACGCACACCTGGCCACTGTTGAAAAAGATCGCATTCGCGACACCCGGGATGGTGAGCTCCAGATCCGCATCCGGCAGCACGATCGCCGGCGACTTGCCGCCGAGCTCGAGCGTCAGCTTCTTGAGGTTGCCGCGAGCCGCCTCGAGCATAAGCTTGCCGACTTCGGTCGAACCTGTGAACGCGATCTTATCGACGCCGGGATGCGCAGCCAGTGCGGCACCGGCGCGTTCGCCGAGTCCGGTCACGACATTGAGGACTCCGGGCGGAAAGCCTGCTTCCTGCAGGAGTTCCGCCAGTCGCAGTGCGGTCAGCGAGGTGTCCTCGGCGGGCTTCAGCACCACGGTGCAGCCCGCTGCGAGGGCCGGCGCTATCTTCATGCACGTGAGCACGATCGGCGAGTTCCAAGGCACGATCGCACCGACGACGCCGATCGGCTCCTTTGCCGTGTACGCAAAGATTTTCTTGCCCGCGGGCTGATAATTGATGGATGTCGGGATTGTCGTGCCTTCGATCTTCGTCGCCTCACCGGCGAAATAGCGGAACTGCTCGATACCGCCCGGAATCTCGGCGTACTTACCGACCCACAGCGGCTTGCCCTGATCGAGTGACTCGAGTTCAGCGAGCTCGTCGAGGTGCGCCTCCATCAGATCCGCCATCCTCCACAGCAGCCGCGCACGCTGCGCACCGGTGAGGTCTCGCCACGCTGCAGAGTGCAATGCGTCGCGAGCGGCACGCACCGCAAGATCGACATCGCGTGCATCGCCCGAGGGGATGCTGGCGAGAACCTTGCCTGTGGCCGGGTTCACCGTCTCAAGCCGCTCTCCCCCCTGAGCATCGACCCACGTCCCGCCGATGAGCATGCGACGCTCGGGGCTTTGCAGAAACTGCTGGGCTCCAGCGGACTGCGGCTGCAGATCGTCGATGGCGAGAGTCATTTTCCGGCACCCCTGCTCGTAGTACGCCCTCGCTGCGCTTTGGCCGATTTCTTACGCGCTCCGGGCTTTCCGGTCTGCGCCCTTGAACCACCGGCCGCGCCGCCTGTCGGGATGTGCGATTCGTGGTTCTTCAAGTACCAGCTGGCAACCTCCTCACGCGTCGTCCACCACACGCCCGGGAGCGATTTGGCATAGCGGATGAATTCGCGCAGCGCCCGAATGCGATAGGCACGGCCGCTGACGTGCGGGTGCAGACCCACGTTCATGATCCGCCCGGTTGTCGCGCCCTCTTTGTACAACTCCGACAACTCCTCGATCAGGATGTCGCGGAACTCGCTCGTGGTGTGATTGCGCCGCGTCAAAAGCGTGAAATCATTGATCTCGTTCGTGTACGGCGTCGACACGATCGGCCCGTACTCGGTTTGGACGAGGTAGGGCTGATCGTCGTTCATCAGATCACAGTAAAACAGCAAACCGTTCTGCGCCAATATGCCCGCCGTGTTGAGCGTGCCGCGCAGCGACGAGGACAACCAGCCACGGGCTTTGCGACCCACCGCTTGCTCGTACACCTTCAGCGAACGCTCGATGACGTCCCGCTCCTTTGCCGGCTGCTTAGCGTAGTTGCTGAGCAACTCACCCTGCTCGTAGTTGTGGGCAAGGATTTCGCATCCGCGCGCCAGCGCCGCATCCAGCATCGGGCGGCGGCGCAGCGCCGTGACTGCATTGATGGTGCAGGAGGGCTTGACCCGCATTTCGTCGAACATATCGAACAGCCGGAAGGCACCGACTCGCTGCCCGTATTCGCGCCAGGTGTAGTTCGGAAAATCCGGCGTATCGCCCGGCAGCACGTCAGGGAGGATTGCCGGTCCGCCCGCGTAGTACGGCTTGTCCGTATCCTTCACGAGATCCCAGGTCTCGAGGTTAATCGTGATGATCAGTGCGACGCGCTTGCGCTGAGGCCACTTGAGCGGCAGACGGTGCGTGATCGGAATGTAGTCGTAGTGCATCGTGATGAGTCCGTGATTCGTTTAAAACTCGGCCAGCAGCCGCCCAAAACCTTGCATCTGATCCGAGATGCCGTTCTGTCGCAGCGCGTACCAGTACGTCGCCGTGTTGATGGCAATCACCGGCTTGCCCAGCCAACGCTCAGCCTCGGCGGCTACCGCAGCACAAGCGAGATTGGTGCCGACCTGCACTATCGCCTCGACCTCAGGCCCGTCGACCTCGCGAATCGCCGCGCGCAGTGTGGCAGGCGTTTCATGAGCGATGAGCATGGGGCTCGGCGACTTCAACCCCTTCAGAGAATGGATGTCGTAGCCGTTGTCGGTGAAGAACTTGTGGACCATGGCGTCGCCGACCGGCATGTAGGGCGTGATCACCGAGATGCGGCGAATGCCGCTGCCGTAGCAGCGCAGCGCCTGCAGCACAGCATGCGAGCCGAGACCCACCCCGACCCCGGCCCGTGCCTCCATCCGTCGATGCAGCGCATCGGCGCCATCGGCCCCGTCCCAGAACGTCTCGGCCGACATGCCCATGATGACGTACCCGGGGGCACAGGTCATGACCGCATCGATCGCACCTTCGGTGGCGCCGCGGATGTTGTTCATCATGACGAGGAACTCCTCGTCGTTGGTGACGCGGGTGTCGGGTATGACGATGCGCGAAAAGTGATTCGTGACGCCGGGTGGACGCATATCGTCGTACTCGGGCTGCACGCTGGTATTGGTCGACGGCGCCACCACACCGAACTTCATGCGGTAGCCAAGTGAATCGGTCATCCCCTTCCCCCCATGGACATCGCGTCGATCAAACGCGCGGGTAATTATGGCCACACTGCTCTGCCCCGTCGCCGCTTCGAATCCAACTGGCGGACCATCGACCGGTAGGTGGACATCGAGGAAACAGCCCAATACACTCAGGCCTCGGGGCTTCACTGAACGTCTGTCTGGGGGATCGACTTGATGGAATCCACGCGACCTATTCGCGCGCTCATTCGTGGGCTCGACGCGCTCACCGTACTCAACCTGCGCAATGGCGCCACCGTTTCCGAGGTGGCACAGGAAATCCGCCTGCCGCGCACCACCACCTACCGCATTCTCGAAACCTTGAGTCACGCGGGCTTCGTATATCGCGACGCCACGGACGATCGGTATCGGTTGACGATCATGGTGCGCGGTCTGTCGGACGGCTACGACGACGAAGCTTGGGTGACGCAGATCGCTCGCCCGTACATCAACGAGCTTGGCAAGGACATCGTCTGGCCGGTCGCTATCGCCTCGCTGTCGGGCACTTCGATGATGGTTCGCGAGACGACTGACCACCGTAGCCCGCTGGCAGTCGAGCGCTACTCGGCCGGCTTTCGCGTGCCGCTGCTCACCTCCTCGTCTGGGCGCGTGTACCTTGCTTTCTCGCCGCCGACGCAGCGCGAGTCACTGCTCGAAATCCTCGCGCGATCGAGCAAGGACGAAGACGGCCTCGCCAAGAACCGTACCGAGTTGATGAAGTTGCTCAACGATGCGCGCATGCAGGGCTACGCCACGGCCGTGCGCTCGCGCCGCGTGTCCGATGAGGTCAGCATGGCGGTGCCGATCATGATCGACGATCGGGTGCTCGCGGCCGTATCGATCCGGTTCAGCGGTACGGCGGTGCCCCTGAAACTCGCCATCGAGCGCTTCCTGCCGAAGCTGCGCGATACGGCGCAGAAAATCCGGCAGACCTTCGCTGACCAGCAACGCGATCCTCCCCACCAGCACAAGGCTGGCAATCGCTGACCGATCACGAGGACAACACCATGAATGCGGAACTTCGTCCGAGCTCCTTGCAGCTTGTCGCCCAACTCGAAGCGCTGCTCGGTAAGGAGCACGTGCTGACGGACGCCACCGAGCGGACGTTTTATTCGACCGACATCTACCACGCCGGCGAGCTGCCCCTTGCCGTCGTGCGACCCGCCACCACCGCCGATGTCGCTCAACTCGTGCAGCTGTGTGCGGCGAACGGCGTGGCCGTTGTGCCGCGCGGCGGCGGTGCTTCCTACACGGATGGCTACGCGCCCGCCGAAGCGGGCTCGATCAGCATCGACACTTCGCGCATGAATCGCATCCTCGAGCTCAACGAGCGCGACATGTACGTCGTCGTGCAGTCGGGGGTGACGTGGGCCACACTCAACGAGACGCTGGCCGCCAAGGGTCTGCGCACGCCGTTTTACGGTCCGTTTTCGGGGCTTGCGGCCACCGTCGGCGGTTCCCTCTCGCAGAACAGCGTGACCTGGGGCTCGGGCGTATTCGGTGTGTCGGGCGAATCCACGCTCGGCGTCGAGGTCGTGCTCGCTCACGGCGAGACGATCCGCACGGGTTCCTGGGGTGCGGCGAATGGCCTGCCGTTCCTGCGCTCTTACGGCCCGGATCTCACGGGACTCTTCATGGGCGACTGCGGCGCGCTCGGCGTCAAGACCGCGATCGCTCTGCGCTTGATGCGGCGCAATAGCCACGTGATGGGTGTGTCGTTCGGTTTCCGTAGTTTCGAGTCGATGGCCGCCGGCATGGAGGCGGCAGCCAAGGAAGGGCTGAACCTCACCAACTTTGGTCTCGATCCCGCGCTGCAGCAAGGGCAACTCGGCAAGGCCGATGTAGCGACGGCCGTCCAGTCGGCTGTTGCCGTGTGGAAGACCTCCCGCGGCCTGTTCGATGGACTCGGACAGCTGGCGAAGATGGCGTTTGCCGGCCGCGGCTTTTTGAAGGGCGCCGTGTTTTCCGCGCACTGGGTCGTCGATGGGCTCGACGATGCCTCCTGCCGGGCAGCCGTTGCTCGCCTGCGCGCTGCGCTGCAGCCGCACGGGGCCGAAGTACCCGCGACCGTGCCCACCGTCGCCCACGCCATGCCGTTCATGCCGCTCTACAACGTTCGCAGTCCGCTCGGCGAGCGCTGGGTCCCGGTGCACGGCATCCTGCCGTTCTCGCGCGTCGCCGCTTTCCGCGAGGAATTATCCGCGTACTACGCGGCTCACGAGGCGGAGATGGCCCGGCTGAAGATTCGCTACGGCGCCATGTTCATGACCGTGTCCACCAACGCCTTTCTGTACGAGCCCGTGTTCTACTGGCAGGACGGCTACAACATCACCCAGGAACGGCTGCTGCCGCAGGGCTACCAGGCCACTCTGCCCAACTATGCCGACAACCCCGAGGGGCGGGCGCTGGTCGACAAGATGAAGCACGGCATCGCC
>CAISHQ010000067.1 GCA_903885195.1 uncultured Pseudomonadota bacterium
CTCGAGTGACTGTGTCGCCGGCATGGGCGGCAGGCTCGCGCGGAACACGCGGCCGTAACTCTTGCCGAGCAGACGCGGATCACAGATCACGATCATGCCACGGTCGGTCTCGCTGCGGATGAGCCGACCCACGCCCTGCTTGAGCGCGAGCACGGCCTCGGGCAACTGGTAATCACGAAAGGCGTTGCCGCCCTGGCGCTGCAGGTACTCGATACGCGCTTTGGTGAGCGGATCGTCGGGTGACGCGAACGGTAACTTCTCGATGATCACGAGCCGCAGCGCCTCGCCCTTCACGTCCACCCCTTCCCAGAAGCTCGCCGTACCGAGCAGCACCGCATTGCCGTGCTCACGAAACTCGCGCAGCAAACGCTCGCGCGGACCCTCGCCCTGCACGAGAATCGGCACCTCGGCCGCGCCATCCCAGCGCGCCCGCAACTCAGCCGCGCCCTGCGCGAGCGCGCGGTGACTCGTGAAGAGAATGAACGCACCGCCCCCTGAGACTTCAAGCAGCGGCAGGCTCGCGCCGATGACCGCCGGCACGAACGCGGGACTCGGAGGCTCAGGCATCGAAGCCGGCAGATACAGCAAGGCCTGCTGCTCGTAATCGAAGGGGCTCGCGATGCGCAGGCTCCTCGCCTGCTCGAGCCCCAGCCGCGAGGCAAAGTGATTGAAATCATCACTCTCGCCCGAGGGCACCGAGAGCGTGGCTGAGGTAAAGATCCACGCTGCCGGACGCGCCTCGATCAACCCCCGAAACCGCTCGGCGATATCGAAGGGCAGCAAGCCCAAAGAATACCCACGACCCGTGAACTCCACCGTGCGCGCACCCTCGTCATCACCGCAGAGCGTGATGCGCTCGAAGGCACTCGCGAGCTCCGTAGCACGCGTCGCCACCTGCGCCACCGCAGGCTCGCGCGAGGCGTCGGCGAGGGTGGTCGCATAGTCGCGCAGCGCCGCCACCACGGCGAGCTGCGCCGACTCGAGATCCGCCGAGAGCTCTTCCCAGCGCAGTCGGGCACCCGGCCGGGCGCTGCCGGCGAGGGTCGCAAGCACCGCAGAGAGCGCAGCCTCAACGGCGCGACCCGCCGTGCCGATCTCGGCGAGTGAGCCCCCCGCGCGCAGCAACGACGCCCGCCCTTCGGCAAGAGCCGTTTCGACTTGGCGACTACTCACCGAGACACCAAAGAATTGGGTGGCGAGATCGGGCAACTGGTGCGCCTCATCGAGGATCACCGCATCGGCCGTACCAAGGAGATCCCCGAACCCGTCTTCTTTGAGCGCAAGATCCGCGAGCAGCAAGTGGTGATTCACGATCACCAGATCCGCGCCCTGCGCCTCGCGCCGCGCCGCCACCACATGGCAGCTGCCGTAGTCGCTGCAGCGCTGGCCGAGACAGTTCTCGCGCGTGGAGGTGATCTTGGGCCACAGCGCCTGCCCTTCGGTGAGACCCGGCACCTCGGCCAGATCCCCCGTCGCCGTGGTCGCGGCCCATGTCTCGAGGCGCGCGAGCAGCGGGTCGCGCTTGACGATGCCCTCGAGCGCCCCCTGCGCAAGCTCGCGTTTCAAACGATAGGTACAGAGGTAATTCGAGCGTCCCTTGAGCAGCGCCACCTTGGCGGGCGCCCCGAGCGCCCCGGCAACGAGGGGGACGTCCTTGGCAAACAGCTGATCCTGCAGCGTGCGCGTGCCCGTCGACACCAGCACCCGGGCACCTGCAAGCAGCGCCGGCACCAGATACGCAAACGTCTTGCCCGTGCCGGTACCCGCTTCAACCAGAAGCGGGGTGCGCTCGGCGAGCGCTTCAGCCACCGCCTCGGCCATGCGGATCTGCGCCCGACGGGGCACGAACCCCGGCAGATGCCGCGCAAGGGGGCCGTCGGCGCCCAGGATGTCGTCGATCTGCTGCATGGGGGCGGCACGCTACCCCCTCGCGGGGAGGCTGTCGAGCCTTGAATTCATTCGAGTTTTCACCCGACTGCCGCATTGCGGCCGGCCTATCTCGGCCCCGCCGCCACCGCGTCGGGGAGGCTATACTTGCCGACTTTCCGTTTACGACCAGATTCGGGAGCCATGATGGCCACAGCCGCACAAACGATGCCGCCCTTGCCGGGAATCTCCAAACAAGTCACCGACTGGGTCGCCTCCGTGCGTGAACTCACGCAAGCGGACGCTGTGCACTGGTGCGAAGGCTCCGATGAAGAGTACCGGACGCTGCTCGCCCAGCTGCAAAACTCCGGCGAACTGCAAGCGCTCAACGAAGCGCACTACCCGAACTGCTTCCTAGCCCGCTCGCACCCCTCCGATGTCGCGCGCGTCGAGCATCTGACCTTCGTGTGCACCACGAACCCGGAAGATGCCGGCCCGAACAACAACTGGATGGCCCCAAGCGAGGCGCGCGCGAAAATGCGCGAGCTCTTCAAGGACTGCATGAAAGGCCGCACGCTCTACGTGGTGCCCTACTGCATGGGCCCGATCGACTCGCCGTACTCGCGCTGCGGCGTTGAAATTACCGACAGTGCATACGTCGTCATCAACATGATGCTGATGACTCGCGCAGGCCGTGCTGCGCTCGAGCGCATCGGCCGCGAAGGCAGTTTCGTGAAGGGTCTGCACTCCACGGGTGAGCTCGACCCGAACCGCCGTTTCATCATGCACTTCCCGGAA
>CAISHQ010000068.1 GCA_903885195.1 uncultured Pseudomonadota bacterium
CGCACCAGCATTGTGCCAACACCCTTAATGCGACTACGTGCCACTACAAGAAAACCGGCGCGACGCGTATAAGTTGTTGATTCAAAAAGGACCAGCCGGCGGAAAACGCTCGAAATGGTCGTTTGGTGTCGAACTCGGGGGGCCTGGCCGCCCGCGGCACCGAGATAGTGCCGATCACGCCGGCCATCAGCGAAAGGGCGGCCGAGTTGATCGACAGCCTGGCCCTCTCGCACGGCATGCGTCTGGCCGATGCCCTCATCGGCGCCACGGCACTCGTCAACATGGACACGCTCATCACGGCCAACGTCAAGCACTTCGGCGCCGTCCGAGGACTCGACTTCGAGACCTTTGAGCCTTGATGGAACCGCGCCGCCCGCGGGCAGCGCAAGACTCAAGCCCCGATCCCTGAGCCCCTATCCCCCGCTGAGCAACCAGCGCCGCAACAGATTCCGGCCGACGACCAACGAAACGGCTACGACCCCAACGCCAGACGGTTTCGATTCAGCCCGAAGGCGTCGTGAGCGTGGCAGTCCACCAACGGCGCGGGCGCATGCACCAACTCTCGCACGCGGTTGCTGGCCCCGTCGAACTGGATCTCGCGCAGCAACGCGCCGGTCTGCCCCCCGCCGCCCACAGCCGTGGTCTACTGCGTCAGCCGGCCATCGGGGTGGTCGGCGTAAGGCCTGATCCCAAGCCCCGCGCATTCAGCGAGCGTTAGTTTGTGCCTTGATAGCGGCAAGCTCATTTCGTCGAACGGCCAGGACAGTCAAAGCCCGGCGGCTTACCTCTGCCGTGTTTGGGTCGTTTGCAGACCTGATCCGAGCCGCACGCCGATCCAACTCAGCGATTTGGCCGCTCAGATTGTCAACTAGCGATAGCGGAAGTGTCGCCACCAGATAGCGAAGCTGACTGTCGGGCACTTCTTCTTGGGCTACCACGCGTAAGAAGTCTTTGGGATGACCGGCAATAACGCTCCCGAGGGCACGATATACATCCTCCAGGTCACCCCCATCAAGACAGCGCGTTACCAGATAGGCGGGGCGAATCGCAGCGGTTGGGAGATCCCGACTCGTTAGGAGCCGAACCAGCCGGGCAACCTGCTGGCTGCTCGGGATTGTCGATGAGTCACACGTTGACCCCGCCAAATGAGCAACGAGCACCCTCGCCGCGTTGGCATCTGGGTGACGAAGGAAATCATCCCAAGCCGACGCACACGCCGCGACCGTAATAGTAAGCAACAAGCCGGCAAATAAGACCAGTTTCTTGTACATGAAATCCTAGGGCCTGCCGCCACCAATGACGATCACAGTAATGGCGCCACCGTCTCCCCGGATGATTCCATTGATGGCAGCCATCGCCGCGGTACTGCCTCCGACAAAGTCCTTGGACCTGGAGGTTCCAGGTGCAAAGCAGCCAATCAAATCGCTCGCAGTATTACCTACATGGATCTGCACATTCCCGGCATTGGGAACACCTCTCAGCTCGACGCGATTGGGAGAGTGGTCGGGTCGAACAAACGCCGAGTACGTCCCGGGTGGGACTGGCAGAGCAGTGTTGGGTGGATTTGCGTTCTCGAGCGTGTACCCGAAAAACTGCGCGCCGGTCACCGTACTGGTCACACCAATGGTTCCAGAAATGGAGGAGTCGGTAGAGCCCAGTCGATTGATAACGATGATCGTGTCCAACCCCGTTGGGTCAATGCGGCTCACTGGATTACCACCCACATACGTATACGTATTGATCCCCCCCGCGAGCCCGATGGGATCTGACTGGGTATACCTCCCCGCCGCCGCATCGTAGTACCGATGCCAGTTGTAGTGCAGCCCCGTCTCCGCATCAAGATACTGCCCGGGGAAGCCGATCTGCAGTCCGCCGATGGTGTCGACATCCACCGTGCGGTCGAAGGCGAAGTTCCTCGCCTTCCACACCACCGTGCCCGCGGCGTTGCTCAGGCTCTCCGGCCGTCCCAGGTGATCGTTGACGCTGGCGTAGAACTGCCCGCCCCGCACGATGCCCAGCAGTTCCTCGCCCACCCACACGTACGCGGTGGCCGACGCACCGGCCTCGAACAGCAGCTTGCCGTCGAGCCCATACGCAAAGCGCGTCAGCCCTGATAAGGTGGCCTTCGTCGCCCGCTGGTTGAACGCGTTGTAGGCGTACTCGCCCACCACCTGCCCGCTGCCCAGCAGCCGCACCCGGCGCAGGCGGTTGAAGCCATCGTACTCGAAACCTCGGTCGGCCATGCCTGAGCCGCCCTCGCTGGTGCGGTTACCGGCTGCGTCGTAACCGTAGCCGCGCAGCATTGCGCCCGATACCCGCAGCAGTCGGTTCGAGCTGGCGTCGAGCTCATGGACCATCGTGCTGCCACGCCGCGAATGCACGGTGCGGTTGAGCACCCCGTCTACCTCGAAGGCCTGCTCGTCGCCCGCGCGGTTGGCGCGGCGCAAGGCGCGGTCGGCGCTGTACTCGAAGCTGCTGCTGCCGGCCGCCCCGCCCAGTGCGTCGGCAATGCTCACGACCTCGTCGTCAACGGAGTAGCCGATGCGCTGGCTCTGCAACCCCGCGGCGTCCAGGCCGTCGGTTCGGGCGTCGCGGTCGCTGCCCACGATGCGCGCCCGCTCGCCGCGGATGCGCCACGCCGCCGGCCGTGCCTGCAGCGGCTGGTAGCGGAACTGGTCGGCCAAGGTCGGCCAGCCGGCCACCGAACTGCCCACCCGGGACACCCGGCCGTCGCCGTCGTGCGCGAAGTCCAGCGTCGTGCCGTCGGGGTACACCATGCGGCTCAGCCGCCCCGCTGCGTCGTACTGCCAGCGCATCTCCCAGGTCGGGCCGCCCGCAAAGCTGACCACCTTGCGCGTCGTCCGTCCCTGGGTGTCGTACTCGAAGCTGGTCTGGCCGCTGGCGTCGGCCACGCGCGTCAGCCGGCCCATGCCGTTGGGCGACTCGTCGTAGAAGTAGCGCTCGACCTCCCCCGTGGACGAACTTCGCAAGACCATGCGGTCCAGGCTGTCCCAGCCGTAAGACACGACCACGCCGTTGGCCGACTGCTCGCTCTGCAGGCGTCCGGCCCAGTCGTAGGTGTACTGCGTGGTCCCGGTGTCGGGGCTGCTGCGCGAGACGGCGTCGCCGAAGGCGTTGCGCTTGTAGCGTGTCACCAGCCCGCGCGGGTCGGTAACGCTGTCGACGGCACCCGTCTCGTGATACGTCATCCGCGTCACGGCGCCGCTCGGTGCCGTGGTCTGCACCGTTCGGCCCAGTGCGTCGTAGTCCGCCCGAGCCACACGGCCGGCCGGCGAGTTGCTCTGCAGCGGGTTGCCCTCGGCGTCGAAGCGGCGCACGTGCGCATGGCCATCGGCGCTGCGGCTCTCCAAAGGCCGGCCCAGGCTGTCGAACAACGTGCTGCCGGCAAACGGCGCCGCCGTGCTGGCGGTGATGCTGGTGCTGCCGCTGAACTGCAGCCGGCTTTGCGTGTGCTGCAGCAGGCCACTGGTCGGATTCCAGGCCTGCGTGAGTTCACCCTCGCCGTCCTTGAACACGCGCGTCAGCCGCCCGCCGAGGCTGTACTGGTAGCGCCGCGACCACCCACCCGGGTGCGTGGCCATCGCCAGCTGCCCGTCCGCCGTGTAGGTGAATGTCTGCGTGCCGTCGGCGGTGGCGAGCCCCGTCAGCCTGCCTTTCGCGTCGTAGGCAAAGCTGTCCACGGCGCCGTTGGGCCACACCCGGCGGGCAGGCCGTCCCATTGCGTCGTGGCCTTCGAAGCGAACGGTGTGGCCCAGGGCGTTGGTGATCGCCACCAGGTTGCCCAGGCTGTCGTAGCTGCTTCGGGTGAGCAGTTCAGGCCCCGCGGGCCCGAGCCGGCTCTGCGTCGTCGTGGCCAACACGCCGCTGGGGTGGAAGGTGTAGCTCCAGGTCGTCGTCCGGGATTGATTGCTGCGCAGATCGATCGTGCGTTCGCTCGCCTTCCAGTGCGGTGTCGCGCCGCCGCCGTAGGTGTACTCCACGCGCAGGAACGCGGTACCGGACGCATTGCTCAGCGTCGTGCTCGTAAGGTTGTTCACCGAGTCCCAGGTGTGATCGGTGGTGATCTGCTCGGGCCGGCTGACGGCGCGCACCTCGCGCCGAACCTTGCCGTCGCGCTCGGTCTCGAACCGAGTTTCGACGCCGCGGAAGTCGGTGGCTGACGCGATGAAGCCGTTGCCGTCGTAGCGCTGGGTCCGCGCGCTCAGCGGGCACGTGCTCGTGGCCAGCCGATCGACGCCGACCAGCCGGCGGTACACGCCCGCCTGCGAGAAGAGATACCGCGTGACCTGCCCCCGCTCGGGCTCTATGCCGTTTCGTGTGGAACGCGACAGCCTTACCTGACGGCCGCGACGGCGCTGAACGGGTGAGCGGGCAGGTTCTTCAGGCGTGACAGTCGCAGGTAGGCGATGGCGATGAAGTTCCTGGCCGTGCGGTACC
>CAISHQ010000069.1 GCA_903885195.1 uncultured Pseudomonadota bacterium
ATCGATGAGTTTTTCGCCCTGACCCCGACCGGAGGGTACGAGAAACAATAGAACGGCGCCGATGACAGCGATGCCCGCATCGGAAAGATTACCGAGCAGCGGCAGTTCATTGAGCTGCAGGCGGAACATCCAGGCGAGCGCCACGACAGTGAACACGGCGCCGATTCGCGCCTCTGGACGCGATAACGGACCGAGCATGCGCAAGGCCTCGCCCACGACGCGCGCCACCGCGGCCGAATCGCCAGCCCCTCTGCGAAACAACGGGGCGCACAACACGAGCCAGCCCACCGGCAGCATGACGAGCATCAGCGGTATGGCGCGTGTCATCCAGTCGGTGAAGGCCATCGGATCCCCTGCGCGCTCAAGAAAACCGATGGCGATGAGGTTGGTCGGTGAACCGACGGGCGTACCGATGCCCGCGATACTTGCAGCATGGGCAACGCCCAGCAGCAGCGCACCGCCCAACGCGAGATCCGCCTTGCCGTCGGGGGTCAGCGCGCGTGCGGCACCGAGTGCGATCGGCGCGAGCATCAGCGTGGTGGCGGTGTTCGAAATCCACATGGAGATGACTGCGGAGGCCAGCATGAAGCAGCCGACCAGCAGCACGGGACGCCCCCCTGACCAAGAGGCGATGCCGAGCGCGATGCGCTCGTGAAGACGCCAGCGCTCCACGCAAGCGGCCAACATGAACCCACCAATGAACATGAAGATAATCGGATCGGCGTAGGGGGCTGCTGCGTCCTTCGTCGAGGACACACCCATGAGCGGCAGCGCCGCAAGCGGCAGCAGCGCCGTCGCCGCGATGGGTATCGCCTCGGTGACCCACCACGTCACCATCAGTACGGCAAGCGATACGACGTACCAGGCCTCAGTGCTGAGCCCCTCGGGCTGCCCGGTCCATTGCAAGCCCAGTGCGAGCATCGGTCCGAGCACGAGACCGATGCGCTGACCAGTCCGACCCATTGAGCCCTCATCGACGAAATCCTTCGGTGACACGACGGCTTTACTCGTTGCTGTGGTTGAGGGTACTGCGGCCTTCGGTTAGGTTAGCAGCCCGGCAAACGACCCGTTGGCTACTGTGGAGTGAGGATATCTTGAGTCAAACTAGTTATGTCCTGCGACTGTCCTGCCCCGATCGCGTGGGCGTGGTGGCAACCGTGACCTCGCACCTGGCCAGCCGCGGCGCCAACATACTCGAGGCGCATCACTTCCTCGACACGGTCTCGAATCGTTCGGTCATGCGCATCGTCTTCGAGACGGGCGGCCAGCCCATCGATGAGAGCGCATTCAGTCGAGAGTTCGGTGCGGCGATGCAGCCACTCGGCATCGAGTGGTCGCTGCGCGATCAGGCGGACAAAGTTCGGGTGGTCATCGCCGTCTCCAAGCACGGTCACTGCCTCAACAGCCTGCTGCACCGCTGGAGCACGGACACCCTGCCGATCAACATCGTCGCCGTCGTCTCCAACCACGAGGAGCAGCGCCGACTGACCGAGTGGCACGACCTGCCCTTCCACCACCTGCCCATCACGCCAGGCCGCAAGGAGGAGCAGGAGCGACGCATGCTGGACCTGTTTGCCGCCAGTCGCGGCGAACTGCTGGTACTCGCCCGCTACATGCAGGTGCTGACGAGCGCAGCGTGTCGGGAACTAAAGGACCAGGCCATCAATATTCACCACTCGTTCCTGCCCGGATTCAAGGGCGCGAAGCCCTATCACCAGGCGTATCAGCGCGGTGTGAAGCTGATCGGCGCCACGGCGCATTACGTCAATGAAGACCTCGACGAAGGTCCGATCATCGAACAGGCGGTCGAGCGAGTGGATCACACGCTCTCACCTGACCAGCTGACCACCATAGGCAACGAGATCGAGAGCGTGGTGCTCAATCGCGCCGTGCAATGGCACGCGGAGAGTCGGGTGTTCGAGTTTGGCAACCGGACTGTGGTGCTACGCTAGCATCCGACGCAAGTTTTCCGCATAGACGGGTTCGCACAACCGTCGCCCTTGGACCGAGGGGCAGCCCAGGTCCCGGAGTATGTTAAGAACGCCGTCGCTCTCCACACCTTCCGCCGTGCATGTCAACCCGAGCTCGCGAGCGAGAGTCACGGCTGAACGCACAATAGCTCGAGCCGTGGCACTCACCTCGAGATCGCGGACGAAACGCTGATCTACCTTCACGCCGGCGAACTGGTACCGCATCAGCGTGTCGAGCGATGCATACCCCGTTCCAAAGTCATCGAGCACCAGCCTGAGTCCGCCGTCGGTCAGAGTCCGTACGGTTCGCAATGACCGCTGATCGTCATCGAGCAGGATCGACTCGGTGATTTCGCAAGCGATGTGCGCTGTGGGCACCTCGAACTCAGCAAGCAAGTCCAGCAGTTGGTGTGCGAAGTCGGGGTTATGCAACTGCAACGGAGACACGTTGATATTCAACAGCAGGGGGCTGCCCGCCGCGTGCCACACTTGTCGCCCCAGTATTGCGAGCCGGAACAACTGAGCACCCAGCGAATGGATCTTGCCCGTTCGCTCTGCCGCTGCGATGAACTCTCCGGGTGAGACTGCGCCAAGCTGCGGATGATCCCATCGAGCGAGCGCCTCAACGGCACAGGGACGATCGTCCTCGAGCGAGTAAATAGGTTGGAACAACATGTTGATCGCCGGATCGCGGGAGTCGAGCGCGCGCTCGAGCTCGACAACCAGTCGTTGCTGACGCAGACGCGAGGCAGCGAAGACCTCATCGTATGGGCACACGCGATTTCGTCCGCCACGTTTCGCCTGACACAGGGCGAGGTCTGCTCGCTGGACCACTTCCATCGCATCGGACGCCGACTCGGCTACCGAAACACCCACGCTGCAAGTCACGTGAAGACCGGAGAGGCGTTCCGCTTCGATTTTTGCCGAGATTCGCTCGGCAAGATGCCTTGCGAGGCGAACGCCATTCGCAAGATCTGCGCAGACAGCCACGACGAACTGGTCTCCGTCGAACCGGGCGACGATAGCCCCTTGAGGCACCTCCACCGCCAGACGTCGAGCCACCACCCGCAGCATTTCGTCGCCCGCCGGATAACCCAGAGAGTCATTGAACACACTGAAGTGATCGAGTTCGAGGAAGATCACCGAGATCGGCAAAGCACCCGCATCAATACGCGCCTGCAACTGCTTAAACAGTGCACCGCGACCGATGAGTCCAGTCAACTCGTCATGTCCGGTCAGCGTCAATTCCGGATTGGTATCTTGATGCTCCACGCGCAATCCCCAGTTACCGCAGCCGGGCGGAATCGAGGTCGAGCCTCGACTTGCTGAACACGATCCCATCGTCATTGATCTTGCGCTCGTAAAGATCGGACAGGGTCGCGAGAAAATCCGCCTTGCTCACGTGCTGGCGGGTGCTCGGGATGTAGAGGTGGCTGAAATGCGGCTCGATTGGCTGGAGAAACTCGGCCACCGAGACCCCCGCGACGTTTCGCAGATGATGTCCGATGAACTCGACGATCAGCGTCTCCGTCCTTGAGAGTACGTTCTGCATGCCCTTCAGGGCAAAGTACTCGGAGCCCTCGATATCCATCAGCACGAGATCGAAGCGCTCGTCGATCGGATCGACCAGTGTGTCGAAGGGCACCATGGGGACGCGGATGGTGTCCGGCCGGTCGTAGTAGTACTTGGCCGCCTTGACCTGCGGCTCGCGCTTGCTGCCCCCGGAGTTGGCGGTGCTCAGCACGAAATTGATCTCTCCGACCGACTCGCCGACGGCGACGTTATGGGCTGACACGTTGGTCACGCCGTTGAGAGCGAGGTTGCGCTGCAGGAACGCGAAGGTTCGAGGATTGGCCTCCACCAGATAGGCCTTGCGTACCTTGCGCGATGCCGGAATCGCCAGAGCCCCGACATGAGTGCCGATGAAGGCCACGGTCGATTGCGGGTTGATCAAGGCCTCGATCCGCTGCAGCTCGTCGTCGCCGTACCGACCCTTGAAGCGCAACTCCCGCCCCACCACCCGATCCGCAGGGTCGACGAGCAGGGCACAGTCACCGGTATCAATCAGCAAGCCGCTGACATACGGGCCCGTCAGCCGACGCATCAGCCGCGCTTTCGTCTGGGCGATTCGGTACTTGAGCGAACGCAGCATCGACCCATGTCCTCCCTGTGGGAGGCATGTTACCCGCACCGGCTTGATGCAGGGTAGACGAAAAGAGCGATCTACTTCGTATGAATCGCGAAGTACGGATGAGCACCCTCGCGCAATTCGCGCTTCAGTACCTTGCCACCGACGTTGCGCGGTACCGCGTCGATGAAGCCCAATTCCCGGGGGACCTTGTAGCCCGCCAGCTGCAGGCGAGCGAAGGCAACGATATCGTCGGCGAGCGCTTGTCCGGCCTCCTGGCCTTCACGCAGCACGACGAACCCCCGCACACGCTCTCCCCAATGGGCATCGGGTACTCCGACGACACAGGACTCGCGCACCGCAGGATGCTGCTCGAGGACGATCTCGACCTCGCGCGGATAGACGTTGAAGCCGCCCGTCACCAGCATGTCTTTTTTTCGATCGACGATGTACAGGAAGCCCTCTGCATCACGGCGGGCGAGGTCACCGGCACTCACCCACCCTCCCTCGCGTACGCATTCCGCGGTCAATTCCGACTTGTTCCAGTAGCTCTCAAAAAGATACGGCGACCGGGAGAACAGCTCGCCCACCTCCCCCACGGGCACCTCGCTGCCATCGGGCGCAAGCAGCCGAATTTCATTGAGTGCAAAAGCGCGGCCGACGGACTGTTGGGTTCGAAGTTGGTCCTGCGGACGGATATTGGTGACGATGCCCGCCTCAGTCGACCCGTAGGTCTCATGCAGCAAGCCTTCGCCAAAATAGTCGATAACTTTTTCCTTGAGCGGCTGCGGTAGTGCCGCAGCGTTGGAGATGATGGTCTGCAGAGCTTCGAAGGCACCGCGGTACCGAGCCAGCGTCTCCGCGGGCAAAGCGAGAATGGCCTGAAAGTGCGTCGGCACCATGAAGACGCCCGTGAAGCGACCCATAGCCAGTCGCTCGAGCACTCGCGCGGGGTCGAAGCGGGTGGCAATCTCGACGAAGCCACCGAAGTACAAGGTGCACATCATGAAGGCGAAACCCGCACCGTGCGACATCGGGGCCAACGCCAGGAATCGGTCATCGGGGCTGTAACAACCGTATTCCATCGCCATCCCGTGGAACGTCAACGCACGCGACCGATGCGAAATGACGATGCCTTTCGGCTGACCCGTAGTGCCGGAACTGTAGACGAGCGTGAACGGCTCGGTTTCCGCAAAATGCGGTAACTCCCGATCGTCGATCGGCGAGTGACTGGCCAGCCAGCGCTCATACTCCGATCCAAGCACGATGAGTCGAGGCTTGCGATCGCCGAGACCCAAGGCGAGCGCTTCACGCGCGACCGCTTCAAGCGACGGGTGCGCCACGAGCACCGAGGGCGAACAGTCGCGACACGTGGCCGCGATTTCGGCGGCGGGGCTGCGCGCATTGAGGGTGACGACGATGCCACCCACGTCGCTGAAACCGCAGAGAAGTTCAGGGTACTCGGCGCAGTTGGGGGCCAAGATGGCGACCCGATCGCCGAGATTCACGCCGAGCTCGCGCAACGCGGCGCCTGAAACCCGCTGCACACGCTCGCGCAACTCGCCATACGTAAAGCGACGACCCTCGCACTCGAGAGCGAGTCGCTGCGGATCGCGACGTCCGACGGCGTGCAAGCCATCGGAAATCCGCAACGCGCGGTACAGCTCGCTCATGGCTTCTTGCTGCGGACGCGCTTGTATCCCGGCAGCTTGAATATCCGCAGCGCGTTATCACGCATCAAGGCTCGTTCGGACTCCGGTCGCAGCCCCAATTCCTTGACCTCCCGAACGGCACGCTCAGGATCGATCACAGGCCAGTCCGTACCGAACAACACTTTGTCGCGACCGTAGGTGTTGAGGTAGTGCACATAGGACGCAGGCCAGTGACGAGGTGCGTAGGCATCTCCCGCGGTGTACACATTGGGATGCTTCCAGCACATCGAAATCATCTCGTCCGTCCAGGGTACGCCGATATGGATGCCGATCAGCGTCAGCTCCGGAAAGTCGATGGCAACCTGATCGAGCGTGATCGGCCGGCCCACGCTCGGAAGACGACGTTCGCGGGTGTACACGAGGTTGTGACCCACCTGCATCATGATGGGCACACCGAGCTCCGCACATTTGGCGTAGTACGGATAATATTTGGCGTGATCGGGGGCGAGACCAAACCAATGCGGGTAGAGGTGCGCTCCCACGAACCCGCACTCTTTCACGGCATACGTCAGATCGGCGAGGCCCTTCATGCCTCGGAACGGATCGACCCCCGCAAGCCCCGAAAACCGATCCGGCCAGCGTGCGCAAACCGCAGCGACGCGATCGATCGGCAGTTCGAAGGAACCTCGCACGTTCAAATCGCCCGCTCGCACTGCGATGAGCAGCGAACGTTCGATACCCGCGCGATCCATCTTGCGCAGATACTGGCTGACCGGGATGCCGCGCCAGTAACGCTTATCGAGACGCACCTGCGCCTTGAATGCGTCATCCAGACCTGTTTGTCCGAGGCGCACCGCAGTGGGATCGAAGAGATTACAGACGATATCGATAGTGCCAGTCATCACTGAAACGTAACCCAAGTTTCACGGGTTTGCATTCATCGTCCACACATGTGAACTTACGCGCAGCACACGACGAACGGAACGAGCGGGGGTAAGCGACGTGGCGGTCAAATCGGCGGGCCGGGTACTCGAGGTTCTCGAACTGCTGGGTAGCGTGCGTAAGCCGCTCTCGGCGTCCGAGGTGGGCCGAATCCTCGACTACCCAAAGTCGAGCACCAACGTATTGCTCAGGTACCTGACCCATCTGGGCTACCTTTCCTTCGATCAGGACACGATGCATTACTTCCCCTCGCTCCGAGTCACCTCGCTCGGCGCCTGGATTCCGGCGGCCTTATACGGGATCGGCGATGCCGCATCGATGCTGCAGGAGGTCCACGACGTCACCAGCGAAACCGTCACGCTGTCCACGCGCGCCGGTCAGTCGATGCGCTTCATTCGGGTGTTACCCGGCAGTCATTTCATCGCTCTCAAGATGGATGAGGGCACCGTGGCACCCCTGTTTGGCACCAGCGTGGGCGCTGCGTTTCTGGCGACTCGTCCCCCTGCCGAGGTCAAGCGGCTCGCCGAAGCCGCTCGGGCGATGGCGCGTACCCGCGCGGCCCGCCAGTCGATCGACGGGACGCTACAAAGCCTCGCGCAGGTGCGCAGGGCGGGCTACTCGATCACCTACGCGAGTCTCTTCCCGGACACCGGTGCCGTGTCGATGGCACTGCCGTCGACCAGTGACGGCAACGTCCTTGTGATGGGTGTCGGTGGCCTCAGCGAACGAATTCGCCGCAACGAGCGCGCGATCGTTCGTGCCATGCGCGCAGCCATTACGACGCACCTGGCGCCGACATCGCGGCAGAATCATCGTTCACATACGTGAATCTTCAATCCGCACTCATCAGCAGCACTTAAACTCGTGCGCAATGCCTGACGTGTCGGGCATGGTGACTTACTGGAGGAATCCTCATGACCACGGCCACTGCCACGAACCTCGCTTCCGAGGCCATGCTCTCGCTGTACCGCACCATGGTGCGCATCAACGAAACCGACAAGGCCGTGACGCGCGGCCTCAGCGCCGGCGAAATCATGTTCCAGTACTACCCCGTCGGAGGACAGGAAGCGATTTCGGCGGGCGTCGGCGCGGCGTTGAGAGCCGACGATTTCGTCTCGACCACCTACCGCGGCATCCACGACATCGTGGCCAAGGGCACGCCACTCAACGACATCTTCGCTGAGCTCTACGGCAAGCTGCCGGGGACCTGCAAGGGTAAGGGTGGTCCGATGCACCTGTCGGATCCGGCCTCGGGCCTGATGATCACCACGGGCATCGTCGGGGCGGGTCTGCCAATCGCCAACGGCCTGGGTCTTGCCGAGCAGCTTCGCGGCACCGACAAGGTCTGTGTCTGCAACTTCGGCGATGGCGCAACCAGCATCGGTGCCTTCCACGAAGCGCTGAACCTCGCTGCCGTGTGGAAGCTGCCGGTCATCTTCGTCTGCCAGAACAACCAGTACGCTGAATACACCTCGCTCGCCGAGTACACGCTGACCAAGGATTTCTCGAAACGGGCGGCCGCCTACGAAATGACGGGCGTCCGCGTCGATGGCACAGATCCGGTCGCCGTGCATGAGGCGGCCACAGCGGCCGTTGCGCGTGCCCGCTCTGGCGAGGGCCCCACTCTGATCGAAGCCGTGTGTCACCGACTGCAGGGTCATTCCTTCGGCAGTGACGAGGGACACATGGACGCGGCGGCGCTGGCCGCGGCGCGCAGCGACACGCCGGTCGCTCGGTTCCGCAGACGCCTGATCGATGCGGGCATCGCCACCGATGCAGCGCTCAAGGAACTCGAAGCCACGGTCCGCAAGGAGATCGATGCCGCGAGCGACTATGCACGCAAGGCACCGGCACCCGAGGCCGCCGAGTTGTACACCGACGTGTTCGCCGACACGGCGAGCATCCCCGACCACGTGATTGCCACTGCAACGCCACGGGCCGCCGGGCAGTATCAGCCGCAGTCCGAGCGGATGATGACCTTCGGTCAGGCGGTGAACGAAGCCCTCGCCATAGCGCTCGAGGCAGACAAGAACGTGTTCCTGCTCGGCGAGGACATCGCCGATCCTGCGGGCGGTGTCGTCAAGACCACCTATGGTCTATCGACCCGCTTCGGTCGAGATCGCGTGCGACCCACTCCGATCGCCGAACAAGCCATCGTCGGTGCCGCCATCGGCGCAGCCATGGCCGGGATGAAGCCTGTCGCTGAAATCATGATCAACGACTTTCTCATGGTGTGCATGGACCAGGTGAGCAACCACGCGGCCAAGCTTCGCTACATGTCGGGCGGCAAAACCAGCGTGCCGCTCGTCATCCGCACGCTCACGGCCGGGTTTGTGGGTAGCTTCGGTGCTCAGCACTCTCAATCGCTCGAAGCCTGGCTCGCCCATACGCCGGGCATCAAAATCGTCTACCCGAGCACGCCTGCTGAAGCGAAGGGACTGCTGCTGTCTGCGATCGACGATCCGGATCCGGTCGTGTTCTTCGAGTCGATGCGCGCCTACTTCGCACCGGGCCCGGTGCCCGAAGGCGACTACCGCATCCCGCTCGGTCAGGCGGACGTCAAGCGTCGCGGCAAGGATCTGACCATCATCACCTATGGCTGGACCGTGGGCGAGGCGCTGGCCGCTGCCGAGACCCTCGCCACAGAGGGCGTGGATGCCGAAGTTTTGGACCTGCGCACCATTGTGCCGCTTGATGTAGCCGCGATCCTCGAGAGTGTCGGCCGGACCAAGCGTGCCATCGTGCTGCATGCCGCGACTGAGTTCGGCGGCTTCGGCGGCGAAGTGGCGAGCATCATTCACTCGCGTCTGCATGGGCAACTCGCAGCACCCGTGGCCCGAGTGGGTGCGCGCTACACGCCCGTGCCGTTTGCGGCGGGACTCGAAAGCTTGCACTTCCCGCAGGCGAATCGAGTCATCGATGCCGCGCGCGCAATGCTCGCCCGCTGAGTCGACGCACACAGCACAGAGCACACCATGGCTACCACGCTGCGTATCCCCAAAGCCGCCGTCTCCATGCGCGAGGGCACGCTCGTCGCGTGGTTGGTACCGGACGGCGCCATCGTAGGTGAGGGTGACCCGCTCTACACGCTGGAACTCGAGAAATCGACCATGGATGTCGAATCGCCCGCAGCGGGCGTGATACGCCAGACGGGTGTAGCCGGCACCAAGTACAAGGTGGGCGAAATCATTGGCGAGATTGGCGAGGCCCAGTCGGCCGCCATCGTCACCGCGATGCGCGGTTCGCTGCAACGCGTAGTGCAGATCGTGCCGGAACTCGAATCAGCCATGCAGGCTTGGGCGACCGATACCGGAGCGGGCCCGTTTTTCGTGTTCTCGAAAATCGCGTTTAC
The DNA here is from genome assembly GCA_903885195.1 of uncultured Pseudomonadota bacterium. GTDB lineage: Bacteria > Pseudomonadota > Gammaproteobacteria > Steroidobacterales > Steroidobacteraceae > UBA964. Next base: position 10,045 of record CAISHQ010000069.1, read on the forward strand.
GGCATACGAACATCGGGGCCTGACCGCACCGCCCTCTTTGTCGATCGCCACAGGATTTTCGGGCGAGGTACTGATCGAACTCGTGCAGTTGCACGATGAGACGCCAAGCCCCTGGCGAGAGCTAGGGGTCGGTACCCTTGCTCCGGCGCTGATAGTCGATGATCTCGATGCAGCGCTCGCGACACAGCTCGAGAGCGGTCGCGCCTGCATCACGCGCGGCACCTACGGATTCGGTGCGCGCTTTGCCTTCGTGGACACGCCGACTTCCACAGGCAGGGTGTTACAACTCATCGAAAAGCACTTCGTGCTGACGCAACTCACCAGTGCCATGCGCGA
>CAISHQ010000070.1 GCA_903885195.1 uncultured Pseudomonadota bacterium
TAACGGGTGCGAGAGTCGACTGCTCAGCCGCGCGTGTAGTCACGCCGCTGGCGACACAGAGCAGCAGCGCGGCCAGTAAGGAACGACGCATGTCAGGTCTCCTTCTCATCAAATCGGAATCAGGGTTTGACGTGCTGGTACGCCGCGCCTTGACCGGGGCTTTCTTCGATGTACACGGATACCGATCGCACATTCTCCGAGGCAAATTCTTCGGGCAGTTGCGCCGTCAACGAATCGAAATAAGCGCGCGCCAGCGTCTCGCAGGAGATGTTGTCGGTATCGAGCACGACTACTTCGTCGGCGGGCAGTACATAGCGTTTGCCGCAGAGCGTAAATTCGAGTTCGTTCGTATCCTGACGCAACAGTCGGAAAAACGGATTGCGGCTGGCGATGAGCACCTTTTCGTCCCAGGCTTGCGCGATCTTGCGCATGCCCGCCTTGAAGTGCGAAAAGGGCAGCATGGCCTCGAAGGAGGCGTCGCGCACCGTCAGTGTCAGGGTGGGAAAGTAGTTGTGCCCGTGCAGCGCCTCCTTGGTGCCATCCGGGAACACCGTCATGTGGCTGGCCGCGAACTTGAGGGCTTCTTTCCGAATCCGAATTTCGTATGAATCAAGCATAATCGACAGCCTACCAGAGGCTCCCCATGAAAGAGACAACGAAGCAGGACATGGTCGTATTGATCACCGGCGCGGGCAAGGGGATCGGCCGGGCTGTGGCGGAAACACTGGCCCGTCGGGCCGAGGCTGCCGGATCGTCGCTCAGTCTTTATCTGGCCGCACGTACCCGCAGTGATCTCGAGAGTCTGAAGGCGCAGTTGGACAGCAGCGTCGTGCGCTGTGATCTCATCGCCGGCGATCTGGCCGAGGCGCCGACGGAGCCTGTCGAGGCCTGTCTGGCACGGCACGGTCGCATCGACGCGCTTATCCACTGCGCAGGGGTGGGTCGTTTCAAGGATTTTCTGGAGCAGACGCCCGAAGATCTCGAGTTCACGATCAAAATCAACGTCACCGCGACGTTCCTGCTCTTGCAGCGAGCGTATGCGGTGATGCGGACCCAGTCACCGCGCGAGGGTATGCGGGGGCAAATCCAAGTCGTGACGTCGATTGCGGCCGAGCAGCCCTTTCCGCAGAGCTCTACGTATTGCCTGAGCAAATACGCTCAGCGTGGTTTGCTCGAGGTTATGAAACTCTACGGACGACAAGACGGGATTCGCATCCTCGAGGTCAAGCCGGGCGCCGTGTACACGCCCATGTGGGGCCAGCTGCCGGCCGAGCAAGTGGAGAAGATGATGATCGCGGAGGATGTGGCGCAGCCCATGGTGGACGCGCTCTACGTATCATCGCGCGCCTCACTCGAGGGCCTGACGATTCGACCCCTGCACGGGGACCTGTAGTTCACGCAGCGCGCGAACGGGCTCGCGCGCTGCGGCGTGGATCGACTCGCGCGGGGTTAGCCGCGCTTCACGCGATGCAGGGCACAGAGCTTATGTCCGTCCGGGTCGCGCACGTATGACAGATACAGTGCACCGAGGCTGCCCTCGCGGATCCCCGGCGGATCTTCGATCGAGGTGCCGCCGTGGGCGACAGCGACGTCATGAAACGCCTTCACTTGCTCAGGCGAACTGCATTTGAAGCCGAGCGTAAATCCGTTGGCCGCGGTCGCCGGTTGGTTGTCGATCGGTTGGGTGATGCAGAGCATCCCGCCATCGTGGGCATAGAAGAGCCGCGTGTGTCCCGCCGGCGTCGTGTTGCGCATCGGGCTGCTTTGCCCACCCAGGGCGCCGAGGACGGCATCGTAAAAGCGTTGTGATCGATCGAGATCGTTAGAGCCGATCATGACGTGACTGAACATGCGCACCTCCCGCGTGTGGTCAAAACACTTTGACAGGCGACCCTGAGGCTTGCAAGGATCCCTAGGGAATAGGGAGGGTCACGCATGCGTAAATCGGTATTCACGGGGTTGGTCGCGGGTGTCGCGACCTTGTCGTTTGCTTCGCTTGTCTTGCAGGCGGCAGACACGGCAGCGCAGGCCCGCGCGATTTCGGCCGCTGCAGCCGCCGATTACACCGCCAACCTCAAGGGGCTCTTCGAGCATCTGCACGCCAATCCCGAGTTGTCGTTTCAGGAGAAGCAGACCAGCGCCCGGATCGTGCAGGAGCTGCGGGCGATCCCCGGGGTTGAAGTCACGAGCGGTGTCGGTCGCTACGGTGTCGTCGGCGTGATCCGCAACGGCAAGGGTCCCGTGGTGATGCTGCGCGCCGATATGGACGGGCTACCCGTCACCGAGCGCAACGGTCTGCCGTACGCCTCGAAGGCGAAGGCAGTCGGCCCCGACGGGCAAGAGACTGGCGTGATGCATGCCTGCGGTCACGACGTGCACATGACGAGCCTCGTTGGTGCGACTCGGCAACTCGTCGCCATGAAAGCCGAATGGCGAGGCACCGTCATCGTGATCTTCCAGCCGGCCGAAGAAATCCTCGGCGGCGCCGCGGCGATGCTGATCGATGGACTCTACACGCGGTTCCCAAAGCCCGATGTCGTGCTCGGGCTGCATGTGGCGAGCCATATCGAACCCGGCAAATTCCAAGTCCATGAGCGCATCGTCAATTCCAGTTCCGATGGAGTCGACATTTTCGTTCGCGGGATTGGCGGGCATGGCGCTGCGCCGCATACGACCATCGATCCGGTGGTGGTTGCCTCTGAACTCGTGATGGCGCTGCAGACGCTGGTGAGCCGGTCGATCGACCCGCTCGAGCCAGGTGTCGTGACGGTCGGTGTGATTCAGGCGGGTACCAAGCGCAATATCATTTCTGAGGAGGCGCGCCTCGAACTCACGGTGCGTGCCGACAATCGCGAAACTCGGGATGCGCTAATCGCAGGGATCCAGCGCATCGCCAATGGTGTGGCGCGCACCCACGGCGTCCCTGAGGATCGAATGCCCGTCGTCATGATGCGCGAGACCACGCCGCCGAACATCAATCACGCCGAATCGGCGCGAGCGCTGCGCAATGCTCTGGCTCGCTCTTACGGCGAGTCCCGGCTCTCGGCGGTGCCGCGTCAGGGCATGGGTGCGGAGGACTTCGCCTATTACGGATCGCCCGAGTGGGGCAGCATTCCGACCGTATTTTTTAGTGTCGGTGGTTCTGTGGCCGACGATTTGCGCAAGGCGCCGCCGCACCACTCGCCGCTGTTCATCATCCGGCCAGAGCCTGCCGTGCGTGGGGGCGTCGAGGGTTACACCACGGCGGCCTTGACCTTCCTCGGGCGGCCGTGAGAACCGGTAGCTGCAAAATGCCGACGCCCACGATCCGCAGATGGACCTTCGCACTTGCCGCAGCACTGTCGGTGACTGCCGGCGCCCGGGTCGTCGCCCAGGACGCACCCATCAAGACCGAGCGCTACACGCTCAAGTCGCAGGTTCTGGCGAGCGGACTCGCCTCCCCGTGGAGTGTGGCGCTGTTGCCGGATGGGTTGATCCTGATTACCGAGAAGGCCGGCAACCTGCGTGTCCTGCGCGACGGAAAACTGCTCGCGCAGCCGGTGGCTGGCTTGCCGCCTGTTGTCATGCGCGGCCAAGGCGGTCTGCTCGATGTAGTGGCCCATCCGGCCTACCGAGAGAACCGGTTGATCTACTGGAGCTACTCTGCAGGCTCCGGTAACGAGGTGGGCACGGAGGTCGCGCGCGGCCGGCTCGCCTGTCAGGCAGAGCGCTGCACGGTGTCGGACGTTCAGGTGATCTTCCGGCAGCAGCCCAAGGCAACGGCCGGTCAGCACTTCGGATCGCGGCTCGTGTGGGATCGCAACGGACATTTGTTCGTGACGCTCGGCGATCGCGGTCGACAGGATGATGTCCAGAA
>CAISHQ010000071.1 GCA_903885195.1 uncultured Pseudomonadota bacterium
AGTTTTCTGGGATTGGCTCCCCGTCGCCGGTTGGCTTCCCTCTGTACTTGCCATTGTAGCACGTGTGTAGCCCTGGTCATAAAGGCCATGATGACTTGACGTCATCCCCACCTTCCTCCACGTTGTCCGTGGCAGTTTCTTTAGAGTAGCCTCCGGGACGAACCCGATGGGCAACTAAAGATAGGGGTTGCGCTCGTTGCGGGACTTAACCCAACATCTCACGACACGAGCTGACGACAGCCATGCAGCACCTGTCTCACGGTTCCTTGCGGCACTCCCGCATCTCTGCAGGATTCCGTGGATGTCAAGACCAGGTAAGGTTCTTCGCGTTGCATCGAATTAAACCACATGCTCCACCGCTTGTGCGGGTCCCCGTCAATTCCTTTGAGTTTCAACCTTGCGGCCGTACTCCCCAGGCGGAGGACTTATCGCGTTAGCTGCGACACTGAAAGGCTAACCCCTCCAACGTCTAGTCCTCATCGTTTATGGCGTGGACTACCAGGGTATCTAATCCTGTTTGCTCCCCACGCTTTCGTGCCTGAACGTCGGTGCTGGACCAGGAAGCCGCTTTCGCCACTGATGTTCCTTCCGATATCTACGCATTTCACCGCTACACCGGAAATTCCGCTTCCCTCTTCCGTACCCTAGCTGATCAGTCTCGAATGCAATTCCCAGGTTGAGCCCGGGGATTTCACATCCGACTTAAACAACCGTCTACGCACGCTTTACGCCCAGTAATTCCGATTAACGCTTGCACCCTCTGTATTACCGCGGCTGCTGGCACAGAGTTAGCCGGTGCTTTTTCTTTGGGTTAAGTCAATTCCCGACGTATTAGGTCGGGGGTTTTCCTCCCCACTAAAAGTGCTTTACAACCCGCAGGCCTTCTTCACACACGCGGCGTCGCTGGATCAGGGTTTCCCCCATTGTCCAATATTCCCCACTGCTGCCTCCCGTAGGAGTCTGGGCCGTGTCTCAGTCCCAGTGTGGCTGGTCGTCCTCTCAGACCAGCTACGGATCGTCGCCTTGGTGAGCCGTTACCTCACCAACTAGCTAATCCGACTTCGGCTCATCCAATAGCGCAAGGTCTTGCGATCCCCTGCTTTCACCCTTAGGTCGTATGCGGTATTAGCCAGTCTTTCGACTGGTTATTCCCCACTACTGGGCAGATTCCGAAGCATTACTCACCCGTTCGCCGCTCGCCGCCAGGATTGCTCCCGCGCTGCCGCTCGACTTGCATGTGTTAAGCACGCCGCCAGCGTTCAATCTGAGCCAGGATCAAACTCTTCACTTGAAGATTTTGAGCTTCAATAAAAAGAGTAACTAAATCAGGGCCCATTGCTGGACTCAATTTGGTCACTCGGTCATAGCCATCCAAAGGACGCATTGACGCGAGTCCCCACACAAATTACCTGCCGAATTTTTAAATAACCTCGCACCGCTGGGGTGCAGAGGGGGCGGGAAGTATAGCCATCCGGCTCTCCCCGTCAACCTACATTTCAACTTTCGTTTCGCACCGCGGGAACCGCGGGGCACTTCGTAGCTGAGGGCGCGCATTATAGGTGGCTATTGCGGCCTGTCAACGTATTGTAAGAATTAATCCTGAAATGAGCTAAAGCACTGATTTAACTGGGATTTTCGATCTTGACCCGAGCGAAACGCCGAGGGCCGACCTGCAAAACATGCTCTGCCCCCACCAACAGGCGGCAATTGCGATCCTGGACCCGCTCTCCGTCGACTCGGACAGCCCCTTCGGCAAGCTTTCGAACCGCCTCGGAGTTGCTTGTGGCGAGCCCAGCGGCCTTCAGGGCCGCAACGATCGGCTCGCCCGCCGGATCCGCAGCCACCAGCACCTGCATTGGCAAGTCTGTGGGCAAAGATTTGTTAGCGAAGCGAGCAATGAAATCCGCCTGCGCCTGCTGCGCTGCGGCTGCGCCGTGGAAACGACCGACGATCTCCTGCGCGAGCTCGAATTTCACATCTCGCGGATTGCGCCCCTCGGCGATCGCCTGCCGCAACGCCGCGATTTCGCCGAGCGGCCGGAACGACAACAATTCGAAATAGCGCCACATCAGCTCGTCGCTGATCGACATGAGTTTGCCGAACTGCGAGTCGGCGGACTCGTCGATCGCGATGTAATTGCCGAGTGATTTCGACATCTTGTTGACGCCATCGAGGCCCTCAAGCAACGGCATCGTAAGCACGCACTGCGGTTCCTGCCCATAGGCCTCCTGCAGCGTGCGACCGACCAGCAGATTGAACTTCTGGTCGGTGCCGCCCAACTCCACATCCGCCCGCAGCGCTACCGAGTCGTAGCCCTGCGCCAACGGATAGAAGAACTCGTGCACCGAGATCGGCTGCTGCGATTTGAAGCGCTTGGCGAAGTCGTCACGCTCCAGCATGCGGGCTACGGTGTACTTCGCCGCGACTTCGACGAACTGCGGCAGCGGCATATTGCTGAGCCAGCGCGAGTTGAACTCGATCAGCGTGCGCTCGGGATCGAGGATCTTGAAGATCTGCGTCTGATAGGTGCGTGCATTTTCCTGCACGGCCTCCGGCGTCAGTCTCGGCCGCGTCGCGTTGCGTCCCGTGGGATCGCCAATGAGTCCGGTGAAATCACCGATGAGGAAGATCACCTCATGGCCGAACTGCTGGAACTGGCGCATCTTGTTGATGAGCACCGTGTGGCCCAGATGCAAATCCGGTGCGGTCGGATCGAACCCCGCCTTGATGCGCAGCGGCTTGCCACGCGCCAATTTCTTCTCGAGTTCGGCCTCGATGAGCAACTCCGCCGACCCGCGGCGAAGTTCGTCCAATTGATCTTTGATGCTGTGCATGTTGACCCGCCCTGCCTGCGCGGGTACTTTCCGCGGTTTGGCGAGTGCGAAGTGTAGTCCATGACGCTGGAAATCGGCTCGGGAAACAAGCTCCTCAACTTCCTCAAGGCCCGGTGGCTGCAATGCACCGTAGTGGCCGTGCTCGCCATCACCTGGTGGCGCGGCGAACTGTGGGTGGAAGATGCGCGGCGGGCCGACGAGGCAACCGTGCAGGCGAGCGTGCTGGAATCCGCGCGCGCAGCGGCCGAAGCGGCCTTGCTGCCTGTCACCGTCGATGTGATCGTCGGCGCCAACGACACGCTCGAGCGTATTTTCCGCAAGCTCAGCCTGTCCGTGACAGACCTCGCGACACTGCGCAGCCTGCCCGATCTGCGTGCGAGCCTCGATAGGCTCTACCCCGGCGAGCTGCTCAAGTTCCGCGTGCAGGACTCCAAACTCGTCGGGCTCGAACGGCAACTGAGCCCAAGCGAAACGTTGAAGGTGAGCCGCGATCCAAACGGCTTCGCGAGCGAGCTGATCATCAACCCGCTCGAGCGCGAGGTGGTGACCGGCGAAGCGACGATCCGCTATTCGCTCTTCCAGGCCGCCAGTGACGCTGGCATGAGCGACGCCCTGGCGATGCGCATCGCGGATATTTTCCGCTGGGACATCGACTTTGTGCTCGACATCCAGCCGGGCGATCGGTTTCGCGTCACCTACGAGCAGATCAGCCAGGACGGCGAACCGATCGGCGACGGCGACGTGCTGGCAGTGGAGTTCATCAATCAGGGTCAGGTGTATCGCGCGGTGCGCTTTGCGCCGGACGGCCAAAGTGCGTCCTATTACACGCCGGATGGGAAGAGTCTGCGCAAGGCGTTCCTGCGCGCACCGCTCGAGTTCACCCGCGTGAGCTCACGCTTCAATCCGTATCGCCGCCACCCGGTCCTGAACCGGATCCGCGCGCATCGCGGCACCGATTACGCCGCGCCCATCGGCACGCCCGTCAAGGCGGCAGGCGCAGGTCGGGTGCGGTTCATCGGTAACAAGGGCGGCTATGGCAAGGTGATCGAAATCGAGCACGCCAACGAAATCCGCACCGTCTATGGCCACTTGTCGCGCTTCGCCCGTGGCCTTCGGCAGGGCGAACGGGTGGACCAGGGCGAAGTCGTTGGCTTCGTCGGTATGACGGGGCTCGCCACCGGCCCGCATTTGCACTATGAGTACCTCGCTCGCGGCGTACACAAGGATCCGCAGAAAGTCTCGCTGCCGAACGATCAGCCAATCCCGGCATCGCGCATGGCGGCATTCCGCGAACACGCGGCGCCACTCGTGGCAACGCTCGATCAAGGCTCGCCCGCACCCTATCTGGCTCGCCAGGCACAAGGGGCCGGCAACAGCGCGGCCTCGGGCAGCGCGGGTCGCTGAACTCCCACCGCAGGGCGCTGTAACACACGGCGCCGTCGTCCGTGATTTACTAGGGGTGGCATGAACGTGGCCGCACCATCGACACTGATCAACCGCGAACTGTCGCAGCTGGAATTCAACCAGCGCGTGCTCGCGCAGGCGCGCGATCCGGCCGTGCCGCTACTCGAGAGGCTGCGATTTCTCTGTATTTCATCGAGCAACCTCGATGAATTCTTCGAAATCAGGGTGGCCGGCATCAAGCAGATGCAGGAGAGTTCGCCGCAGTCGACGAGCCCTGACGGACTGCGCCCCGCGCAGCAACTGGCGGCCATCCACAAACGCGCCTCGCGACTCGTCGCCGATCAATACGACTGTCTCGGCAGCATGCTGCTGCCCGAATTGGCGGCGGCTGGCGTCGGGCTCGTGCCGCGTGGCGCGTGGGACGAGGAGGTGCGCAGCTGGCTTGCCGATTTCTTCGAGAAGGAAATCGAGCCGGTGCTCTCGCCGTTGGCCCTCGACCCGGCGCGACCCTTCCCGCGCATCCAGAACAAGAGCCTCAACTTCATCGTGCGCCTGCAGGGCGAAGACGCCTTCGGCCGCGAGGCCACGCTTGCCATCGTGCAGGCGCCGCGCTCGCTGCCACGCGTCGTACCACTGCCGGCACGCGCCGAGGGCGGACAGCAGTTCGTGCTGCTGTCGACCATCATCGAGGAGTTCGTGCCACGGCTCTTCGAGGGCATGATCATCGACGAATGCCACCAGTTCCGGCTGACCCGCAACAGCGATCTGTTCGTCGACGAAGAAGAAGCCGACGATCTGCGCCGCGCCCTTGAGGGCGAACTGGCGCATCGGCGCTACGGCGCGGCGGTGCGCCTCGAGACCACCACCGACTGCCCTGCAGAGCTCGTGAAGATTCTCGCCAAGCAGTTCGGGATCGGCGCGCACGATATCTACGCCGTTCCCTCACCGGTGAACCTGCATCGCCTGTCGGCGATCTACGATCTGGCGCAGCGACCCGACCTCAAGTACCCGCCCTTCCAGCCGAGTTTGCCGCGGCGCCTCGGCGACGGTCCCGACGTGTTCGCGGCCATCCGCCAAAGCGATCTGCTGCTGCATCACCCGTTCCAATCCTTCGCACCGGTCGTGAACTTCCTGCGCCAGGCGGCGACCGACCCGAAGGTGCTGGCGATCAAACAGACGCTGTATCGCACCGGCGCCGACTCGACCATCGTCGATGCGCTGGTCGCCGCGGCGCAGGCGGGCAAGGACGTCACAGTCGTCATCGAGTTGCGCGCGCGCTTCGACGAAGAAGCGAATATCGAATTGTCCGATCGGTTGCAGGAGGCGGGTGCGCACGTGATGTACGGCGTGGTCGGCTTCAAGACCCACGCCAAGCTCGCACTGGTGGCGCGGCGCGAGCAGGATGGCATTCGCCGCTACTGCCATCTCGGCACCGGCAACTACCACTCGCGTACCGCGCGTGCCTACACCGACTACGGTCTATTCACCTGCGCACCCGACATCGGGCAGGACGTCCACGAGGTGTTCCTGCAATTGACGAGCCTCACTCGCAAGCCGCGACTGAATTGCCTGCTGCAATCGCCGTTTGACCTGCACCGCGCGATGCTCGCCAAGCTCGAGCGAGAAGCCGAACACGCTGCAGCCGGCCGCCCGGCCCGGGTGATCCTCAAGATGAACGCGCTCGTCGAGCCCGAGTCGATCGAGATGCTGTACAAGGTCTCGCAGGCCGGCGTGCAGGTCGATCTGATCATTCGCGGCGTGTGCGCGCTTAGGCCAGGGGTGCCCGGCCTCTCAGAAAACATCCGCGTGCGCTCGATCGTCGGTCGCTTCCTCGAACACTCGCGGGTCTTCTGGTTCGCCAATGACGGCGAACCGGAAATCTTCTGCAGCAGCGCCGATTGGATGGATCGGAATTTCTTCCGCCGTGTCGAAATCGCCTTTCCGATCCGGCGCCCGAAGTACAAACAGAACATCCTGCGTGATCTCGAGGCCTACCTGCGCGACGACACGCAGGCTTGGGAGCTGGATCAGGACGGTGGCTACCGACGAGTCGCGGTCAGCGGTGCCGAGCGGCGCATGGCACAGAGCGAGTTGATGGCGGCTTACACCGCCGGCAGACCTCTCGAAGAGTAGACGCGCAAGCGTAGATCCGCCGCGCGCAGCAAATCGATTTCCTGACTGAGATCGCTGACCGTGAGCGGATGCTCGCGCAGCCAGCGAACCGGAAAGCGCATCTCGAGGGTACGGCCACGAGCGATGAGCGTGAGCTCGGGCAGAGGAGCTCGCCCTCGGCCCCGGTGCAGCAGCACGGCAATGCGCAGCAGCACGATCAGGAAGATGCTGCGCTTGTCCCAGCTCGGCAGTAATTGATCGAACCCCTCGAGCGAGAGCTTGCGGCGGTGTCCGCCGACGAGCCGCGCGAGAATGCGCTGCTCCTCACGGGGGAAACCCGGCATATCGGCGTTTTCCAGCAGGTAGGCACCGTGCTGGTGATAGCGCGAGTGCGACACGTCGAGACCGATTTCGTGCAGACGCGCTGCCCAGGCGAGCAACTGCTCGGCAAGCGCATCCTCGAGCTGCCAGGCATCCGCCACCTGCGAGAGAAATCCGAGCGCCGTGCGCTCGACGCGCTCCGCCTGCGCCAGATCGACGTGGTAACGCGCCTGCATCGCCCGCACCGTACGCTCGCGCGCGTCCTCACGGGTGAGTCGCCCGACCAGATCGTAGAGCAGGCCGTCACGCATCGCGCCATCCGAGACTTCCATGCGCTTGACGTCGAGGACGTCGAACACTTCGCACAAGATGGCGAGTCCGCCCGGAAACACCTGGCGACGGTCGTCGTTGAGAACGGCCAACGGGATGTCGCGCACATGATCGGCGCGCAGGATCACCTCGATGACCGCCTCGAGTCCCTCCGGCGTGATCGCCTGCGCAAGCGGGTCGAGCTCGCGGATCGCATCGCCGATGGCCTTCACCGACCCCGAACTACCGACTGCCTGCACCCAGCCGACCTTGCGGTAGGCGTCCTCGATCGGCTCAAGTTCGCTGCGCGCGGCAACACGCGCGCGGGCAAAGCGCTTCGCCGACAGCTTGCCGCCGGCAAAGAAACGCTCGCTGAGACCGACACAGCCGAGCTGCGTGCTCTCGAGCTTCAAGGGCGTGAGATCCTCGCCGATGATGAGCTCCGTGCTACCGCCACCGATATCGACCACCAGCCGCCGACCACTGCCGCTCGGCATGGTGTGCGAGACGCCCGAATAGATCAGCCGGGCCTCCTCCATGCCGGAGACGATTTCGATCGGGAATCCGAGCGCAACCCGCGCCTTCTCGAGAAAGGACTGCTTGCGATGGGCGCGGCGCAGGGCGTTGGTCCCGACCACGCGCACCTTGTCCGGATGAATTTCACGCAAGCGCTGGCCAAAGCGCTCTAGGCAAGCAATGGCCCTTGCGGCGACCTCGCGATCGAGCCGGCCCTCCTCGTCCATGCCAGATCCCAGCCTCACGCTCTCGCGGAGCCGATCGATGACGATCAGCTGACCGTGCGTGTAACGCGCCACGACCATGTGGAAACTGTTGGAACCCAGGTCGACCGCCGCGAGCAATTCGGGGGCCCCTCGGGCCGTGCTCCGCGTCACCTCACCACCGCTGCAGCAAACAGATCAGGACTGGAGGAGATCAGGCGGCGAACGATGAGCCGCAACCACAAGTCGTGGTGGCGTTGGGGTTGCGGATGACGAACTGGGCGCCATCGAGCCCCTCGCGGTAATCGATTTCAGCTCCGGAGAGGTACTGAAAACTCATCGGATCGACGAGCAGCGTGACCCCGAGGTTCTCGATCATCGTGTCACCGTCCTGAGCGAGCTCGTCGAACTCGAACCCGTACTGCAAGCCGGAGCACCCACCGCCCTGCACGAACACGCGCAGCTTGAGGTTGGGGTTGCCCTCGCTCTCGATCAGCGAACTCACCTTGCGGGCGGCCGAGTCGGTGAACACGAGTGCCGGCGGCATATCGAGCGGAAGATCTTCAGCGGTCATGGCGGTACTCATGGCAGTCATTCTAGGTTTCGACCGGACGAGCGTCAAAAGGTTGCGGAATCAGCTTACCTTCGACGCGAGCGCCCAAGGTCATCTCGATGGCGCCATAGTAGACGTCCCCCGTGACCCGCGCCTTCTCGCCAAGCACCACCCGCTCAGAGCCGCGGACATCGCCCACCACCTCGCCATTGACGACCACGTGCGCGACGTCGACGTTGCCCACGACGGCACCTGATTCCCCAATCCAAAGCGTCGCAGGCCCTGCGCCCACCAGCGAGCGCACGTTACCCGTGACCCGCCCCTCGAGGTGCAAGCCCGCTGCGAACTCGATATCGCCCGTCAGCCGCGCCTCGCGACCGATCAAGGTGTCGATACGGCCCGGTACTGGCGGTGTCTTGCGTCGCCCAAACATGCTCTCCCCTCGCCCGCTACGACCCCACGGCGGGCCACAAGATCGATTGAATCACGCCATCACCCTTGCCACCAAGCGGCTTCACCTGCACGGTGACCCGCTCAGGCGTGAAGCCGGGCGGCGGCGTCAGTTCCTGCTCGATGTTCTCGAAATACTGAAAGCTGTAGCCCCGCTCGAGCTGCGGCAAGCGGACAAGCCGTCCGTCGCGGGAGCCCTCCAGCGTGATCACGACCGTCCCCGAGACCGTACCCTGCGGATTGCCCGGCTGAACGAGCGCCAGGCGCAGCATGCGACTCTGCGGGCGCGAACCGGCCGCCAAGCGCAGCGTGCGAATCGCCACATCGGGTCGCTCGGCCTCTTGCGCGACGATGCCGCGGAAAAATTCGAGTTGCTGTTTTTGGCGGGCGAGCTCCGCCTGCAGTTCGCCGATGGTGCGGCCCACCTCGCGGCGCTCGTCGGCCTGCCCGGCCTTGAGCGTGTCGAGTTCGGCGACCTGCCGACGCAAGGTGTCGATGGTTGCGTCACGCTCGCCGATCGTCTCGCGCAACTGTGCCGCATCGTCGAACCAACCGCCGCCGGCCGCGATATTGCTGCGCCCGAACAGATACCCGACAGAGCCTGCGGCAAGGAGTGCGAGGATGGCCAGCACGAGCGCGCGCTTGCCGTGCAGCCAACCGACGCTGCGCACGATCAACGGTGTCGACATCTTGGGGGCCATGGGCTGCCTCAGCGCTGCGACCACCACTCCGGGTAGGGTGGCAGCCCTTGGGGGAAGGCGAGTTCGCCCAGCTCGTGCAAGGCACGGCGGTAGACCTGTCGCTTGAAGTGGATCACCTCGCGCACCGGCTCCCAGAACGCCGCCCAGCGCCACTCGGAAAACTCGGGCTGGCTCGTGTGGTCAAATCGCACCGGCGGCTCCTCGTCGCGGCCGCGCAGCAGAAACCAGCGCTGTTTTTGTCCAAGGCACAGTGGCAGCTGCTCGCGACGGATGTAGCGATCGGGCAGTCGATAGCGCAGCCAGCGCTGCGTCATGCCGACGATTTCGACGTGCTCGGGCTCAAGACCGATCTCCTCGCGCAACTCCCGATACATGGCCTGCTCGAGCGTCTCACCGCTCTGGATGCCGCCTTGGGGGAATTGCCAGCCCTTGCCGCCGGCGCGCCGACCGAGAAACACGCGCCCATCGGGCTGCATCAACACGATGCCGACGTTAGCCCGATAGCCCTGCGCGTCGATCTCGTCCGTCATCCTCAGGCCCGCCGCTCCGTCAGCGTCTTGCGTCCCTCGAGATACTCGCGTCCGCGCTGCATCAGACCGGTGAAGGCCAACTGGTCCCGCGACAACACCGCTCGGCGCAGCGACTCGACAGCCTGCGCGAGCGCCTCCAGCGACTCGGCGCCGTAGTCGTTGAGGCTCTGGATCTCGAAGTAGAGTTCGGGGCTCTCCTGCGCCACGCGCGTGGCCACATCGAGCTGCGCATCGAAGGTGGTGCTGGAGAGTTTCGCCAGACGCGGCGCGGCTTCACCGCTCTCGGCGAGCGCGGTGAAAAACGCAATGTTGAGCGCATGCGATAGCCCGAGTACATAGGCGATCAGGCGGTCGTGTTCATCCAGAGTCATCACGGCCTGTTCGACCATCGTCGGCGCGAACAACTCCCGCGCACTCGCCAGCGCCTCCGCATGGCCGAGATCGACGAAGATCACGTGTCGGCCCGACAGCAGTTCTGTATCCGGACCGAACATCGGGTGCACGGAGGTGACCCGGCAGCCGTGGGACTTGAGCGCCATCAGGCCGCCACGCAGCGGCGACTTCAAGGATCCCAGATCAAAGATCACGCCGGCCGGCCTACGCATCGCCAGATCACGCAACACCTTGTCGGTGTAGCCCAGCGGCGTCGCCACGACGATGAAATCCTGATCGAGCGCATTTTGCGCGTAATCACCGACATCGACCGTACCCGAGGGCGCACCGGCCGGGTCACTGACCTCGACCTGAAATCCCTGCGAGTGGAGAAAGTCGCTGAACCAGCGACCAAGTTTGCCCGCACCGCCGATGACAAGCGCACGGCGTCCACTGCCGTGGCCATGCGCCGCAACGCTCGAGCGCTCCTGGGTGGTGAGCGAGCTGCGGATCAGCATGCGCATCAGCTCCTCGGCGATGCGCGGCGAGACCCCATGCGCCTCGGCCCTCGCCCGTGCGCCGACGATCACCTCACGCTCACGACCGTAGTCACGGGTCGGATAACCGGTGGCGCGTTTGACGCGCGCGATCTCGCTACTCGTGCGTTGCCGCTCGGCGATCAGTTCGATGAGCCGCGTGTCGATGTCGTCGAGGTGGGCTCGGAGTTCGTCCAGGGTCGTCATGCGTGGATTCCGTCATTCGCGAACATGGGTTCCAACCCGATACTATAGACGCTCACTCCCATCCCCCCTGCCGGAAAGCTGCCGTCATGCCCGTTCCAGTGCAATTCCTCCCCTCCCCCTTGCCTCGCGAGCCGCTCGCCACCGCCGCCGAATGGCTGGCGCTGGCCCGCAGCCGGGCCGATCAACCCAACCCCAACGCCATGGTCGTCGCCAGCGTCGGCGCAGGCGGACTGCCCTCGGCGCGCGTCGTGTTGTGCAAGGAAATCGTGGCCGCCCCCGGCTACGTCTGCTTCTACACCAACTACGACTCGCGCAAAGGCGGCGAGATCGAGGCGCACCCGCGGGTGGCCATCGTGATGCATTGGGATCACCTCTACCGGCAGGTGCGGATCGAGGGGCAGGTCGTTCGGGCGCCGGCAGCCGAGAGCGACGCCTATTTTCGCACCCGGCCCTGGCAGCGGCGCGTGGGTGCATGGGCAAGTGCGCAAAGTCAGCCGGTTGATTCGAGAGCGGATCTCGAGCGTGCCGTGGTCGAGACGGCTCAACGCTTTGGGGTTCCGGTGCCTGGCCCCGAAGATGCGGCCGCGCCTGCTGGTACGGGCGATGGCATTCCGCGTCCGCCACACTGGGGCGGCTACCACGTCTACGCCGATGCGGTGGAGCTGTGGATCGAGGGCGAATCGCGCATCCACGACCGGGCTCGCTGGGTTCGAACGCTGCGCCCCGGCGCCGAGGCCGGCGCAGCGCCGCTGGTATTGGACGACTGGCGCTGCACACGACTGCAGCCCTGATCGTCTCAGCCGCGCAGCGCCTCGAGCACGGTGCCGTGCAGTGGCGCGTTGCTGGCGAGCACACTCGTTGTGGCGAGACCGACCGCCTGACCCTCGAGATCCGTGAAGCACCCGCCTGCTTCCTCGACGATCACGGTCAGCGCCGCGATGTCGAGGATGTTCACGTCTGATTCGATCACCACATCGAGCGCGCCGCGCGCGAGCAGATGGTAGTGCACGAAGTCACCGTAGCCGCGGATGCGGCTGACTCGAGTCACGAGTTCCCCAAAGCGCGACCAGCGCGGCCCTGCTGCTAACGTTTTGAGGTTGCCTGTCGAGACGATCGACGCATCGAGCGTCGCGGTTTGGCTGACGCGGATGCGTGAATCGTTAAGCCAGGCGCCTGCGCCACGTTCGGCCCAGGCCAACTCACCGTAAGCGGGCGCGCAGGAGACGCCGAGGACGAAGCGGCCGCCGCGCAGCAATGCAATCTGCGTCGAGAAGAACGGGCACTCGCGCACGAATGATTTGGTGCCATCGATCGGATCGACGAGCCAGATGCTCTCGGCATCCATGGAATGCTGGCCCGTCTCCTCACCGAAAAATCCGTAACTCGGAAAGCGCTTCGAGAGCACTTCGCGGATGACTTCCTCAGCGCGCACGTCCGCCTCAGTCACCGGCGATTTGTCAGCCTTGGTGACCACGGCGAGATTTTTCTGATAGAGCGCACGGATGACCGTTGCGGCGGCATTTGCCGCGTCGATGGCGGCTTGCAGTTCGGCGGACGGCACGAATTCTCCCTCGGGGCTGAGCCCGCAGAATGGTATCTTATCGCGCATGGGAAATCGGCTCAGCAAGATCTACACGCGCACCGGCGACGATGGCACCACGGGACTCGGCGATGGCACGCGAGTCCCCAAAGATGCAGCCAGAGTCGAGGCCTACGGCACGGTCGACGAGGCGAACAGCACCATCGGTGTGGTGCTTGCCGTACCCGGTCTGCCGCCTGCAGTGGGCGAGTGCCTGACCCGCGTGCAGCACGACCTGTTCGATCTGGGCGGAGAGTTGTGCATCCCGGGCATGCAACTGATCGGTGAAGCGCAGATCGATCGACTCGAGCGCGAGCTCGACGGCTTCAACGATCCGCTGCCGCCACTCAAAGATTTCATCCTGCCGGGTGGCGGCCCCGCTGCGGCCGCCTGCCACGTGGCGCGCACCGTCGTGCGGCGTGCCGAACGCCGCGTCTGGACCCTCTCCGCCAGCCTCGAGGGCGCCGAGCCGCCGTTCAGTCCGCTCCCGGCTCGTTATCTCAACCGACTCTCGGATCTGCTGTTCGTGCTCGCGCGAGTACTCGCCCGCCACGAGAATGGGAGCGAGGTGCTCTGGAAACGCCAGAGCGCCTGAGCGTCTAGGGCGCCCAGGGCCGCCTAGGGTGCAGCCAGCTGTCGCTCGTCGACTTCGCTCTTGATCTGCGTGCCGATGAGCAGCGACACCGCCAGCGCACAGGCCAGCATGATGAAGGCATTCTGGTAGCTGCCGTAGGCGTCAAACATCAGCCCGGTGATCCAGCTGCCGAGACCCACGCCCACTGACTCCATCAAGCTGATAGCACCGTTGATGCGACCGATTTCACGCAGTCCGAAATTGTTGACGGCGAGCATGTTGTACAGCGTGAAGAGTCCGCCCCAACCAAGACCTATGATCACAGCCGAGGCCACCACGTACTCGCGCTGCATGGTCGCAAGCCCGATCAGACCGATGAGCATGATGACGAGGCAGGCCATGAACACCTTGTGACGGTCGATGATGTCAGCCAGCCAGCCATTGGCGAGCTTGGCTACCATCGCCACCACGCTGAAGAGGCCGAGCAGTGCACCGGCATCCTTTAGCGGCATGCCGAAGCCCTTGTTCAGATGCAGCACGAAGTGCTGCACGAAACTGAAAATCGAGTAGTAGGCGAGAAACCCGGAGATGCCGATCGCCCAGAAGGTCCGGGTGCGAATGGCTTCCTTGAAGGTCAGGCCGTGCTGCTTGAGATCACCCATGCTGGCGCTCTGCCCGACCGCTGCGTAGCCCGCCTGCGCCGGCGTGCCCTTGATGACGAAGAAAATCAGCACCATCAACACGACCGGCATGATGGCGTTGTAGACCATGGCTTGACGCCAGCCATAGGCCTCGATCAGGAAGGGGTTGAACGTGGGCAGGATGGCGCTGCCGAGACTCGTGCCGACGAGCGCAATGCCGATGGCGAGTCCGCGGTGCTTCACGAACCAGCTCGACACCAGGAAGATGACCGTCATCGATCCCGCCGTCGACAGCGCCAGCGCGAACATCAGATGGATGACATAGATCTGCTTGAGCGCATCGCCCGACAATTGGGTGTAGAAGAAATACAGCCCGATTAACGCGACCAGCACCGCGATACCGATGCTCACACCGCGACCGAGTGAGGGAAGGAGCAAGCCCAGTGCCACGACCAGCACACCGGCGAGGCCGATCGCCGTCACCACGGCGATGAGCTGGATCACGGGCGGTGCCGCGCCATTGATGAGCATCGAGTAGCCAAGGTAGCCCAGACCCAGCAAACCACAGCCATACATCAGCAACAGCCGCGGATTGAGCTTGTCGATGAGGACTCCGACGAACGGCGAGAGCAGCGCCGTGACCGTGAACTTGATCGTGTCGGTGAACTTGAGATCGCCGCGGCTCCATCCGAACTCATCGAGCAACGACGGATCGAAGATGGTGATGCCGGTGGCCGTCATGCCGTTCGAGAGGAACAGCGCCAACATGCCGACGACAGCGACGAGCCAAGGGTAGTAGCGCGGCGCAGGCGGCAGCGCGGTGTTGTTCTGCATGGTCAACCCCCGATGAGTGCCGGCGGCCCGAGACCGCCATACACGCGATCATGCCAGAATGGGCGCATGGCGCCACACTCCAACCCATCCCTGCGCTCGCTCGACCTCGAGCACGTCTGGCACCCCTGCACCCAGATGAAGGATCACGAGGCTGCCATGCCGCTGATCCCGATTCGCAGCGGTCGCGGCGTGTGGCTGGAAGACTATGACGGCAAGCGTTACATCGACGCGATCAGCTCCTGGTGGGTGAACCTCTGGGGTCACGCCCATCCGCACATCAACGCCGCCGTGGCTCGGCAACTCGAGCAGCTGCCGCACGTGATGTTCGCCGGCTTCACTCACGAGCCTGCGGCGCAATTGGCCGCGGAACTCACCGCACTGGCACCGTCGGGCCTGACCCGCTGTTTCTATGCCGACAGCGGCTCGGCCGCAATCGAAGTGGCCGTGAAGATGAGCTTCCACTTCTGGCAGAACACCGGTCGACCCCGCAAGACGCGCTTCGTCACCCTCACCAACAGCTATCACGGTGAGACGCTCGGCGCGCTCGCGGTGGGCAACGTCGAACTCTACAAGGCGATCTATCGACCCTTGCTCATGGATGTGATCAGTGCGCCTGCACCCGACAACTCCATCGAATCGGCCGAGGCGGCTGCCGCAGCGCTCGATCGCATCCTGGCCGAGCAGGGCGAGCAAATCGCTGCGGTGATTCTCGAACCACTCGTGCAGTGCGCCGGCAACATGCGCATGCACCCACCGCGATATCTCACGCTCGTTCGCGAGGCTTGCGACCGGCATGGCGTGCATCTGATCGCCGATGAGATCGCGGTGGGTTTCGGCCGAACCGGCACGATGTTCGCCTGTGAGCAGGCCGGCATCACTCCGGACTTTCTTTGTCTCTCGAAGGGGCTGACAGCGGGCTACCTGCCCATGTCGGTGGTACTGACGCGCGCGCACGTCTACGACGCCTTCTACGACGAGTACACCAAACTCAACGCCTTCCTGCACTCACACAGCTACGCTGGCAATCCGCTCGCCTGTGCGGCCGCGCTCGCCTCGCTGGAGCTGTTTAGACAAACGGATGCGCTGCGTGCGAACCGGGTTCTCGCCCTTAAGCTGCGCGCTGCGGTCGATGCAGGATTCGCCGATCATCCGCAAGTGATCGACATCCGCCAGTGCGGCACGATCCTCGCGGTGGAGTTCGCCCGCGATCGCGCGTCGCGAACGCCCTTTCCATGGAAAGAGCGACGCAACCTGCGAATCTATCGTCATGCGCTCGAGCGCGGCGTGCTGCTGCGTCCACTCGGTAACGTGATCTATTTCATGCCGCCCTACGTGATCGGCGATGATGACATCGCGCTCATGGTCACCGCCGCGCGTGAAGGGCTCGATCGGGCCGTTGCCGACTGAGCAACACCATGCGGCAGATTCGCCTTCATATCCCCCAAGCCTTGCAATCCGGTCAGCTCGTGGAGCTGCCGACCGAGGTGGTCCGGCACGTCCGTCAAGTACTGCGGCTGCGCGATGGCGCCGAGGTGGTGCTGTTCGATGGCCGGGGCGGCGAGTACGCCGCGCAATTGCAGGACGCCGGGCGCGCGGGTGTACTCGCGCAGATCGGCGAACATCGGGCCATCGAACGCGAGTCGCCGCTCTCCATCACGCTGTTGCAGGGCGTCGCCCGCGGCGAGCGCATGGATTTCGTCGTGCAGAAGGCGACGGAACTCGGTGTGCAGCGCATCGTGCCGGTAATGACCGCGCGCTGCGTGGTGCAACTCGGGGCCGAGCGCGCCGATCGCAGGCGCGAGCACTGGCTTGCGGTGGCCGCA
This sequence comes from uncultured Pseudomonadota bacterium, assembly GCA_903885195.1. Taxonomy (GTDB): domain Bacteria; phylum Pseudomonadota; class Gammaproteobacteria; order Steroidobacterales; family Steroidobacteraceae; genus UBA964. Next base: position 16,500 of record CAISHQ010000071.1, read on the forward strand.
TCGGCTTGTGAGCAATGCGGTCGCAATCGCCTGCCGCTGATCAGCGAACCGCTGACCCTCGCCGCCGCCTGTGACGCCGCGCCCGATTCGCTGCGCTGTCTGCTCGACCCCGAAGCCGGCTCCACGCTGCGCGAAGCGCTCGAGGCACGAATCGACGATGGACATCCGCTGCGCAGCGTCACGCTGCTCGTCGGACCCGAGGGCGGGCTCGAGCAGGGCGAACAGCAACTCGCGCTGCGCGCCGGGTTCAGTGCGGTTCGCTTCGGTCCGCGGATACTGCGCACCGAAACGGCAGCGCTCGCCACGATCGCCGCCCTACAATGTCTCGCAGGAGACCTGTCATGACCTCACGCCCGACCCTCGCCGTGGTGATGGACCCCATCGCCGACATCAAATTTGCCAAGGACTCGACGCTCGCCATGCTGCTGGCTGCGGCCGCCGACGGGTTCGACCTGTTGTATCTGGAGCTCGCGGATCTGTGGCTGCGCGATGGCGTCGCCTGCGGCCAAGCCCGACCGCTGAAGGTCTACAAAGACCCGACGCGCTGGTTCGAACTCGGCGAACCTGAGACCTGGCGGCTCGGCGACATCGACGCGATCCTGATGCGCAAGGATCCGCCCTTCGACACGGAATACATCTACGCGACCTACATCCTCGAGCGTGCCGAGGATCAAGGCGCACTGGTCGTCAATCGACCACGCGGCCTGCGCGACATGAACGAAAAGGTCTACACGGCCTGGTTCCCGCAATGCTGCGCTCCGACTCTGGTGACCCGCGACATGACACGCATGCAGGCCTTTCTAGCCGAGCACGGCAAGATCGTCTGCAAACCGCTGCACGGCATGGGCGGCCGCTCGATTTTCGTCATCGAACAGGGCGACAAGAACACCAACGTCGTGTTCGAAACGCTGAGCGAGTACGGTGAGCGATTCGCCATCGTGCAGCGCTACCTTCCCGAAATCGTCGAGACGGGCGACTCGCGGGTGCTGCTCGTCGATGGCACGCCGATTCCCTATGCGCTCGCGCGAATCCCGAGCAGTGAAGACAACCGCGGCAACCTCGCCGCGGGCGCCACCGGCGTCGGCCGGCCCTTGAACGAGCGCGACCTCTTCCTGACAGGGCAGATCGGTCCGAAGCTCGCCGAGCAGGGCATGCTCTTCGTTGGTCTCGACGTGATCGGCGGCTACGTCACCGAGATTAACGTGACGAGCCCGACAGGCATCCGCGAACTCGACAAGCAGTTCGGCATCGACATCGCCGCCTTGCTCATCGCCGCCATCCGTCGTCGTCTCGAGTCGCGCTAGGCGCGGACGAACTGGCGCCTCTTCATCCCCCGACGCATACTTCACCCATGTCGGACGGTTCCAGCCTGACGAACCACCTGCTCGTCGCCATGCCCTCGCTGGCAGACCCCGAGTTTTCGCAAACCGTCACGCTGGTCTGCGAGCATAGCCTCGAGCGTGGGGCGCTCGGTATCGTCATCAACAAGCCGCTGTCGATGACGCTGAGCGAGGTATTCCAGCAAATGAACATCGACTCGGCCGACCCGCTGATCGGCGGACGCGCGGTGTTGCGCGGTGGTCCAGTGCACCGTGATCGCGGCTTCGTGGTGCACCGCAACGGCGGCCGCTGGGACTCCTCGCACACGGTGTCCTCCGCTGTGCAGGTCACGACCTCCCGCGATGTACTGGCGGCGATGGCCCGCGGCGAGGGACCGCCGGACGCCTTCATCGCGCTGGGCTATGCCGGCTGGGAGGTCGGTCAACTCGAGCGCGAGATGCGGGACAACGCCTGGATCTCACTGCCGCTCGATGAGGAAATCCTCTTCCAGATGCCCTTCGAGGACCGCTGGCACGCCGTCTGGCGTCAGCTCGGGGTCGATATCGGACGCATGAGTCACATCGCCGGGCATGCCTGAACGCACCGCCTCCGCCGGTCCGCAGATCGTGCTCGGCATCGATTTCGGCCTGCGGCGCATCGGTCTCGCCGTCGGCGACACCCTCACCCGAACCGCCCGCCCGCTGGCAGCCCTCACCGCGGCAAACGCCGGGCAGCTGAGCGCCCCGGAGTGGCTGCATCTCGAGCGGGTGATCCGCGAGTGCGGTGCCAGCCAGATCGTGGTGGGCTGCCCGTATAATGTCGACGGTTCCGCCCATGGCCTGACCGACGCTGCGCGCACGTTTGCCCGGGAACTGCAGCAGCGCGTGACGCTGCCGCTGCATCTTGAGGACGAACGGTATTCATCCCTCGAGGCGGCGCAGCAGCTGCGCGAACGGCGCGAGAGTGGCCGACAACGCGGTCGCATAGAGCGGGGCCAGATCGACAGTGCCGCCGCGGCGGTCATACTCGAGCGATGGCTGACGCAGGCGCCGTAAGCTGCGCCCAGCCCGCCGAAGACAGCAGGAGAGACTCATCGATGCCCGCAGCTAAACCGGCCGAGCAGTTGCGCAGCGACGGATCTTTGCGGCATCTGCTGACGCTAGAAGGTCTGCCGCGCGCGACGCTCGAGCACCTGCTCGAACGCGCATCCCATTTCGTCGCGCCGCTTGGGCAAATGCCGTCACGCAACGCGGCGCTGCACGGCAAGACGGTGGCGATCATGTTCGCCGAACCCTCGACCCGCACTCGCGTGTCCTTCGAGCTCGCCACGCACCGACTCGGTGCCGACGTCATCAACATCGAAGTGCAGTTGTCCTCGCGCCTCAAGGGCGAGAGCGTGCTCGATACGGTCGCCACGCTCGAGTCGATGCATGTCGATGCGTTCATCCTGCGCGATGCCGACGCGGGGGTGCCTGACCTCGTTGCAGGTCACGTCGCCTCCCATGTCAGCGTCCTCTCGGGGGGCGCAGGCAGCCATGCTCACCCGACCCAGGGCCTGCTCGATGCCCTCACGGTGCGTCGCGCCAAGGGCCGCATCGAGGGCCTCTCGATCGCCATCGTCGGCGACGTGCGGCACTCGCGAGTCGCCCGCTCGGCGGCCCAGGCATTCACCGCGCTCGGCGCCGGCGACGTGCGCATCGTCGCCCCACCCGCGCTGATGCCGGATGCCGGCGAGTTCATCGGTTGCTCACGACACGAGTCGCTCGCGAGCGGCATCACCGGAGCGGACGTCGTGATGATGCTTCGCATCCAAAAGGAACGCATGGCAGCAGCCGCAATACCGGATGAGGCCCATTACTTCGCCGAATGGGGCCTGACTCGCGAACGCCTGCGGTTGGCCGCAGCGGATGCCATCGTCATGCACCCGCAACCGATGAACCGCGGCGTCGAAATCGCCTCCGATGTGGCCGATGGGCCGCAGTCGGTGATCCGTGACCAGGTGCGCCACGGCGTTGCCGTGCGCATGGCCGTACTCGAGACCGTTTTGCTCCGCGGAGACCAGCCATGAGCGTGACCCACCCGGCCCATCGCGGCAGCATCGCCCTCGAGGACGGACGGATCCTCGCGCATGAGCGATTTCCCGGCGAGCAGTTTGTGCTGCGCATCGCCGCACCGAAATGCGCCGCCCGAGCGAAACCCGGCAGCTTCGCGCACCTGACGGTCGACGATGGCATACCGATGCGGCGACCGCTGTCGATCATGCGAGCCAACGCCGCCGAGGGCTGGATCGACATCCTCTACAAGATCGTGGGCCCAGGTCTTGCCGCGCTCTCGCGCCGTCAAACAGGCGAGACGCTGTCGGTGCTGGGACCGATCGGTCAGGGCTTCACCCTGCACACCGAGCGACCGCGGCCGTTGCTGATCGGCGGCGGTGTCGGCATCCCGCCCATGGTGTTTCTCGCCGAGGCACTGACTCATGACACGCGCACGCAGTGGAAACCACTCGTCGCGATGGGCTCGGAGATTCCGTTTCCGTTTGCGACCCGACCCTCGACGATTCTGGTGCCCGGCATGCCGGACGGCGTGATCGCCGCCATGCCACTGCTCGATGCCTGGGGTGTGCCGAGCCGCCTCGCGAGCCGCAGCGGATTTCCAGGCTGTTTCGACGGGTTCGTCACGGATCTTGCCGCCGAATGGTTGGCTTCACTCGATTCGACCACACGGGCCGAGGTGGAAATCTTTGCCTGCGGCCCAACGCCGATGCTCGAAGCGGTCGCGCGGCTCGCCGCGCGCTTTGGACTGCCCTGCCAGGTGTCGCTCGAGGAATACATGGCCTGTGCCGTGGGCGGCTGTGCCGGCTGCACGGTCAAGGTGAAGACCCCGACGGGGCCAGCCATGAAGCGCGTCTGCGTGGATGGGCCGGTGTTCGACGGCTACAGCGTCTTCGATGTCTGAGACGGCGAACGGAGATGCCGCCGAGCGCCTGCATGCCGTGCTCGAACGCATGGCAGACGCGGCACGCCGTGCGGGACGCGACCCGGCCGAACTCACCTTGGTCGCAGTCAGTAAGACCCGACCGGCCGCCGATCTGCAAGCCTTGATCGGCTGCGGCCAGCGGCACTTCGGCGAGAACTATCTGCAGGAAGCGCTGAGCAAGATCGAGACTCTGCGTCCGCAACCGCTCGTATGGCATTTCATTGGTCAGCTGCAGTCGAACAAGACGGCGCCCGTTGCCGAACAATTCGCTTGGGTGCACACGGTCGATCGGTTGAAGCTGGTGCAGCGCTTGGCCGCGCAGAGGCCCTTTGACGCGCCACCGCTCAATGTGTGCGTGCAGGTCAAGCTTGAGGACGAACCAACCAAGGGGGGCGCCTCGATTGCCGAGTTGCCGGCGCTGCTCGAGGCGGTAGCCCGCGCACCGCAACTCAAGTTGCGCGGGCTCATGACCCTGCCGCCAGCCGAAATTACGGAAGTCGACCAACGGCGCTGGTTTGCGGCCCTGCGGGAGGTGTTCGAGCAAATGCGACGGCACCACCCCGCCATGGACACCCTGTCGATGGGCATGAGTGCTGATCTGGAAGCAGCCATCCTCGAGGGTGCGACGATGATCCGGATCGGCACCGCGCTGTTCGGCGAACGTCTACAATCACAGGCATGAGCGAGGTCGCCGCCGCAGACGCCACACCACCGGATATCGGCCGCGGTATCGGCTTTTTGGGCGGTGGTCACATGGGTCGCGCGCTGGTGGCCGCACTGCGCGGCGCCGGAGTCGATCCGCAGCACATCATCGTCTTCGAGACTCAGGCTGCGGCCCGAGAGAGCCTGCACCGCGAGCTCGGTGTGCGGGTCGCGGCCGATGCCTCGGCCCACATCGCATCACTCGACATACTCGTTCTCGCAGTCAAACCGCAGGACATGGCTGCTGCCCTTCTCCCGCTGCAGGGGGCACTCGCGCAGTATCGCCCCCTCATCATTTCGGTGGCGGCAGGGCTTGGTACGACCCAACTGACGGCGCTCTGCGGCGGGCAAGTGCCCCTCGTCCGCGCCATGCCGAATCGCCCTGCTCTGCTCGGCGCAGGAGCGACCGGGGCGTATGCCGATCCCGCACTCGAACCCGTACAGCGCCGTCGCGCAGAAGCCGTACTGGCCACAGCCGGCTGCGTCGTTTGGGTCGAGGACGAATCCCTGATGGATGTGGTCACGGCCGTCTCCGGCAGTGGCCCGGCCTACTTCTTCCGCATGGCCGAAGCGCTCACCGCAGCCGGCGTCGAGCAGGGGCTGCCGCCGGCTGCAGCCAACGAACTTGCGATCGCTACGCTCCATGGCGCAGGCCTGATGGCGACGCGGGGCGCCGATCTTGCCGCACTGCGGGAGTCGGTCACCTCCAAGGGCGGCACCACAGCCGCTGCGCTCGCTGAATTCACGGCGCAGGGGCTCGAACAGACAGTCTCCGCAGCAGTGGCCGCCGCCGTATCACGCGGCAGGCAGATGGCTACACAATACGGAACAGGGAGCTGAGCCATGCAGCAGGTCATGCTGTTTCTCGCCGATACGTTCTTCTCGCTGCTGGCGTACGTGTTCTTGCTACGCCTGATGATGCAGTGGGCCCGAGCGGATTTTCGCAATCCACTCGCGCAGTCGATCCTGCGTCTGACCAACTGGCTGATCATGCCCTTGCGCAGAGTGCTCCCACCGCTCGGTCGTATCGACACGGCCTCGGTCATCGCCGTGTTCGCCGTCGCGCTGGTGCAGACGGCGGTCTTGTCGATCCTGCTTGTGGGCATCCTGCCGCCGGCGTTCGACTGGCTGATTGCCGCGGCTCTCGAGAGCATCCGCTCGGCGTTATGGCTGTATTTCTGGGCGATTTTCGTCTACGCGCTCAGTTCTCTGATCGCGCCAGGCGTGCGCTCGGCGGTGTTCGACCTGCTCGAATCGCTCTGTGAACCGGTGCTTGAGCGCATCCGACGCGCCGTACCCTCGGTTGCGGGACTCGACCTGTCGCCGATGTGGGCTGGCATCATCATCCAGGTACTGTTGATCCTGCTGCGCTGAGCACACCGATGATGACAAAAAAGTAGCGGTTTTTCTGCGGCAAAACGCTAAAAAGTGTTTGCTACACCCTACGCTTGTGCTATGTTTGCGCCCGATTCGAAACGCGCTTCACACGGCGCAACAACCAAATTCAGGAGTAATCCAAGATGGCGAAAAAGGGCGGTCCGCCGACAAAGTCGGAAATCCTCAATCAGATTGCTAAGGAAACCGAGCTGTCGCGCAAGGCGGTTTCGGGCGTGTTCGACGCGCTCAACGGTGTGATCAAGAAGAGCCTGCGCTCGCACGGCCTGTTCACGCTGCCGGGTCTGGCCAAGCTGAAGGTCGTCAAGAAGCCTGCAACCAAGGCTCGCGAGGGTGTCAACCCGTTCACGGGCGAGAAGATGATGTTCAAGGCGAAGCCGGCCTCCAAGAAGGTCCGCGCCATGCCGCTGAAGAACCTCAAGAACATGGTGAATTGATCGGTTTTTACCGATGCGAAAAAGCCCGGGGCGGCAACGCCCCGGGCTTTTTTTTCGTCTCACGATTGATCGACGTTATTCGATGTCACTGTCGACATCACCGTCAAACTCACCTCCCGAACCGCCCGGCGGCGGCGGCGGGGGCATCAGCGGCATGCCGTGCGGACCACGCGGTGCACCCTCGGGACCACCGGGACCGCGTCGCTCCCATCGCTCGCGCATCTGCAGACGCCGTTGCTTCATCTGCTGCTGCCGCTCATCCGCCTTAACGCGCTGCTCCGGCGTCAGTACTTGCCAAACTTTGGCACGCATCTCGCCGCCCTGGCGCACCAACTGCGCCGACAGATCACCCATGCGCTTGGCGGCCTCGTTGACCGCGGCGTTGAACTTGCCATCGGCCGGATTCAACTCGCGCAGCGCCCGGGATTGCCGGGCCATCTCGGTCGCGAGGCGCCGCATCTCGGGCGCATGAGTAGCGACGTGTTCGGTGATCTTCCCGCGCTGCTGAGGGGTGAGTTGCAGATCATCGGCGAGGCGCTGCAGCATGCGCGGTTCGGCGCCCGACAGCTCCACGAGTCCCGCACTGCGCATCGTTCCCATGGATCCCATGCGTTCGCGGCCGTCCCGAACAATCCGGTATCGACGGATTTCCCGCACTTCCTTGCCCGCGGCCTGCGCCTTGGGCGCATCGGCGGGCGGGGATGGGGGCATAGGCTGGGCGAGCAGCACTGAACCGCCGAGCGCCGCGAGGGTCACAATAGAAAGGTGGCGTAAACGCATATCTTCACTCCTTGGCAGAATGCCGGGCTGAGCCAGGCAGGGGATATCGTTACCGATTCGACGTCGATCCGCCGCAGGAATTTCGCAAAGACGCTGCAAAGAAATGCAAAGCCCCAACCGACCACTGGCCGGGACCGCCGGCAGGCTGCACCATCGCGGCACATACTCCCCTCTTTACCCATGAACGCACGCGTCCTGATCATCGATGACGACCGCGACCTCGCCGCAATGCTGGGCGAGTTCCTGCAGCGCGAGGGCTATTCCGTAGAGGCTCACCATGGCGCCGACGCCGGGGTGGCGGCCTTGCGGGCCGCCGAGCCCGACCTGCTGATCCTCGATGTCATGCTGCCCGAGCGCAGTGGGCTTGATGTGCTCCGGGAACTGCGGCTCGCCTCCTCCCGTCTGCCGGTGATGATGCTGACGGCTCGCGGGGACCCGATCGATCGGATCCTGGGGCTCGAGCTTGGGGCGGACGACTACCTCGCCAAACCCTTCGACCCGCGCGAACTGCTGGCGCGAATCCGCGCCATCCTGCGGCGCGCGACTGCCACGCCGACCAGCACCGATGCCTCGCATGCCGGTGAGCTACGCGTCGGCGATCTCTATCTCGATCTGCGTCGTCGTCGGGCACTGCTCGGTGAGACGACGCTAGAACTGACGGGCGCCGAGTTTCGCGTATTGCTCGGGCTCGCCCAGAGCCATGGCACCCCGGTCGATCGCTCGGATCTGACCGAACAGGCGCTCGGTCGCAAATTGACGCTTTACGATCGCAGCATCGACACCCACGTCAGTAATCTACGCCGCAAGTTCGAACGCGCAGGCAGCACCTCGCTGCAGATCCGCGCCGTACGCGGAACCGGCTACGAACTCATCGACGCTTCGCAGTGAATCGGCTGTCCGTCCGCATCTTCGTCGCGTTCTTTGTAACCTTGCTACTCGTACTCGCAGGATCGATCGCGATTGCCACTTGGACACTGAAGGAGCGCGATGCCCGTGCGGCGAACGAACTGCAGTCGGCTGCCGAACAGGCAGCACAGGCTCTCGCCTTACGTGGTCGGACGGGCCTCGCGCAGTGGGCCGCGGCACAACAGACCGACACCAAGACCGCTGCCGTGATTCTCATCATCGATGATTTGGGTGGCGAAATACTCGATCGACCACTGCCGCCGAGCCTACGTGCCGCGCCGGCCGAGGACATCGAGGACGAGTTCTTTGTCGAACTGCCGACCGTGGCACTCGATCTGCCCGGTGCCCGCCCAATGCTGCACAGCGAGGACGGCGAACACTTCGAGCTCGTGCCCGTGCCCCGCGATCGAGGCCCTCTGGCGGCGCTCGGTTTGCGTGAGTCCGCACCCGCGCTGCTGCTGCTCGCACTCGTCGTGACCGCGCTCATCAGCGGTGCGCTGGCGCGATCCATCACCGGCCCCATCTTCGATCTGCAAGCGACCACCGAGTCGCTCGCCGGAGGCAAACTCGACGCCCGAGTGCCGGTGCGGACGCTGCGCCGTTCGGATGAACTCGGGCAATTCAGTCGCTCGCTCGACAGCATGGCCGAACGATTGGCGAGTCTCGTGAACTCACGCGACGAAATGCTGCGTAACGTATCGCACGAACTTCGATCGCCACTGACGCGCATGCGCCTAGCGATCGGCCTGATACGGCAGCCCGCGCAGCCCTCGCCCGAGGGACTAGAGCGGATCGAGCGCGAAATCGAGCGGCTCGATGGCTTGATCGGCGGCGTGCTGGACATGGCCCGCCTCGACTCCGGTCACGCCGATCTGTTGCGCGAGAGAATCGACCTTGGCAGCCTCGTGGCTTCGCTCGCCCAGGATGCGACGTTCGAAGCACACAGCACCGGTCGCCACCTCGACTGGCAGCCGCCGACAGACCCCTGCTACATCGAGGGTGATCCGCATTGGATCGCCGCAGCCATCGAAAATGTCGTACGAAACGCCCTGCGCCACACGCCTCGCGGCAGCGCGGTCGCACTGCGCCTGCAGCGCTCGGCGGAGGCGATCGAGGTCATCGTCAGCGACTCGGGTCCCGGCATCGCACCGGAGGATCTGTCGCGCGTATTCGAGCCCTTCGAGCGCGCAACCGGACGCGACGCGGAATCACACGCGGGCACCGGGCTTGGACTCGCCATCACGGCCAGCGTCATGAGGGCACATGGCGGAAGTGTCAGTGCGCGCAATCGCCCGGAGGGCAACACGACTGTCGAAGGACTCGACGTGCGTCTGCGCTGGCCTCTTCAGAGTGCCTGAGGCGCGCTGATCTGCAGGCGAACGCGCAATCCGGGCTCCGCATTTTCGAGTATGAGTCGACCCCGATGCAGCCGAGCGACCGCCGCTGCGATCGCCAGCCCCATCCCGGCGCCCGGCATTTCACCTGAGGTCTCAAGACGTACGAAGGGGCGCATTGCCTGCTCCCGGGCATTCGGCGGTATGCCGGGCCCCGTGTCCTCAACGACGATCTCGCTGGCGCCGGCGAGTTGCCCGGGTCGCACCCGCAGGCGCAGCACTGAATTGGGCGCCGAGTACTTGATCGCATTCTCGAGCAGGTTGCCGAGGGCCTGCGCAAGAATTTGCCGATGACCGAACACGGTGGTCGAGGTGATGTCACGCTCGATGCGCTGGCCCCGCTCTTCGGCCAGCGGCTCAAACAGTTCGGCCAGATCAGTGGCCAACGCGCCGAGATCGATTCGTTCCATCGAATCCCGCGACAGGCCCGCCTCGGCGCGCGCCAGATCCACGAGCGCATTGAAGGTCTGCAAACCTCTCGCCATGGCCTGTTCGGCTTTCTGCAGGTGCGCTTCCTGCTCAAGTGCGGTGTGGGCTACGCGCGCTGCGGCAATCGCTCGTTGTGCCCTCATCAACGGCGTGCGCAGATCGTGCGCCAAACTTTCGGTGACCGTTCGCAGGCCGCTCACCAGCGCCTCGTTCTGCTCCAGCATCTCGTTGAAAGTGCTGGTGAGTGCGCCCATGGCGTCGAGCCGCTGCTGCATGGGCGCGCGGGCGGCCATCTGTCCGCGCATGATCTGCCGTGCGGTATCGGCGAGATTGCGAACGTGCCCGAGCACATAACGATTGAGCACAATGCCGGTGACGAGACCCACCAGAATCAGCAGCGCGATGCTGATCAGCGCAGCGCGTCCGAGCGAGCGGGCGATCACCTCCCGATCCCTATCGATCTGCTTGAGGATGAACACGGATCCATCATCGAGACGTATGGAAGCGACATACGCATCTTGCCCATCCACCATCTCGCGCCAGACGACGCCGCCCGGATTGCGCAGGATCTCCTCACCACCCTCGACTCGCCCCAGGTCACCGACGGCCACCTTGCCCGAGGGCTCGACCAGCACAAAGTACCGTTCGTCCGGAAAAAAATCGTTGCGGAACGTTAACCCGCGGATCAACTCAGCCCGACTGGTCTGCCGATCGACCTGTCGACGAACGACGAGTTCGCGCTGCAAGGCCTCGAATAACTCCCGGTCGTGTACCGCCATCATTCGGTACTGCAACCAGGTAAATGCCGCCAGGAACGCGATCACGATGACCACCAGGGCCAGCATGGAGGCCATCAGCGCACGGCGGTCGATGAGACGAGGTGTCACGCCCCAAGCATGCCACGAGCGACGCAGCGGAGGCGAATTGGCCTACACTTTGTGGCCCGACCTGCGTGTGAAGCGGAGCCTGGATCGCCGACCATGAAACTGCTGCTGATCGAAGACGACGCTCACGTGGCTGCCGAGATCCGCTCGGCACTGCAGGCTCGCGGCTATTCGGTTGAGCACCACTCCGATGGGCGACACGGCCAGGAAGCCGCCTTGCTCGGCGACCACTCGGTCATCATCACCGATCGAATGCTGCCCGGAGTGGATGGGCTCGATATCGTCAACACCCTGCGCCGCAGCGGCAAGTCGACGCCGGTGCTGGTCTTGTCGGCGCTGGATTCGGTCGATGAGCGGGTGAAGGGCCTGCGCGCCGGCAGCGACGATTATCTCGGCAAGCCCTTCAGCATCGAGGAGCTGGTCGCGCGAGTCGAGTCGCTGCAGCGGCGGGCGGCCAGCAGCGCACTCACGCGCCTGCGGGTCGAAGATCTGGAGCTCGATCTGCTGGAGCGCAAGGCGAGTCGCGGCGGGCGACGCATCGAATTGACCGCTCGAGAGTTCAGGCTGCTCGAGTTTCTCGCGCGGCACACCGGGCAGGTCGTGACGCGAGCGATGTTGCTGCAGGGGGTGTGGGACATCCATTACGACCCGCAGACCAACGTGGTCGACGTGCACGTCAGTCGGTTGCGTCAGGCCGTGGACAAGGATTTCGAAAAGCCCCTGATCCACACGGTGCGCGGAGTCGGCTACTCGCTGTATCCCTGAGCAGCCAAAAATTGCGCGATGACATCGGCCAACTCGTGCAGGCGGCCATGGAAGAAATGCTCCGCCTCCGGCAGACGCACAAGCTTGACGTTGGGATCGAGCGCGACTGCCCACGCCGCCACCGCCACCGCATCGACGAGTTCGTCGCGATCACCTTGCACGCACAACCACGGACCCTGCGGCGCGCGCACTGCGGAAAAATCCCATCGCCCTACAGGCGGCGCAATGGTGATCAGCAAGTTGGGTGCAAGATCAGCCTGCGCCTGCAAGGCCATCCAGGCACCGAAGGAAAAGCCGCCGAGCCACAGCGGCAGCTGCGGCCACTGACGCTGTGCCCACTGCACCACAGACCGCAGATCCTCAAGCTCGCCGCGCCCCTCGTCGTGGACCCCCGTCGATGCACCCACACCGCGGAAATTGAACCGCACGGCGACAGCACCGGCTGCACTGCAACGCCGCGCCAGGGTATGCACAACCTTGTTGGTCAGCGAACCACCGAACAAGGGATGCGGATGGCAGCACACTGCCAATGCACGCGGTGCGATGCCCTGCCGCGGCAGATCGACGACGAGCTCGATCTGTCCCGCAGGCCCGGCAATTAGATGCCGCTCAGGGGCGTCGATGGACCACTCCGTCCTTCATGACGAAATGCACTCGTTGCATCGATGTGATGTCGGCGAGCGGATCTCCCGGCACCGCGACGAGATCAGCCAACTTGCCTACCTGCACGCTACCGAGGCGATCGTCGATGTCGAGGAACTTCGCGGTGACTGAGGTCGCCGAGCGAATGGCCTCCATCGCAGGCATGCCGGCTTCGACCATCAACACGAACTCGCGGCCGTTGTCGCCGTGGGCCGACACGCCCGTGTCAGTGCCAAAGAGAATCTTCACGCCGCTCTTGTACGCCTTGGCAAAAGTGCTCTGGATCTGCGGCCCAACGAGCGCCGCCTTTGGGCGCACGATGGAGGGAAAAAATCCGTCTTCCTTCGAGCGATCGAACACCCAGCGCCCTGCCGAGATGGTCGGCACGTAATACGTGCCGCGCTCCTTCATCAGCCGCATGGTTTCTTCATCCATGAACGTGCCGTGCTCGATGGTGTCCACTCCCGCACGCACAGCCCGCTTCATGCCCTCAGCCCCGTGGGCGTGGGCGGCGACCGTGAAGCCATAGTCGCGCGCCGTCGTGACGATCGCGCGGATCTCTTCTTCGGTGAACTGCGGATTCAGCCCGTTTTTCGCAATCGACAGCACTCCGCCGGTGGCCGTGATCTTGATGACATCCGATCCGTCCTTGTAGCGCTGCCGCACGGCCTGCACGGCGGCATCCGTGCCATCGACTACGCCATCGCGCGGACCCACATCGCCGCCGCCTAGAAACTCTGCCCAGCCGTTGGTCGGGTCAGCATGGCCACCCGTCGTGGCAATCGACTTGCCCGAGGCGAAGATCCGCGGCCCCGGCACCTTGCCCGCGTTGATCGCATCGCGCAGCGCAAGGCTCGCGAGGAAACTGTCGCCGAGGTCGCGCACCGTGGTGAACCCCGCCATCAGGGTCCGCTGCGCGTACATCGCCCCATCGAGCGCCACGTCCGGGCCATCTTTCTTGAAGCGCTCGAGCTCGCTCGTCCGGCTGTACTCGCTCGTCAAATGCACGTGCATGTCCATGAGACCGGGCATCAAGGTCGACTCGCGCAGATCGACGACCGTATCCCCGGCTCCGGGCTTACGGTATCCGGCCTCGATCGCCATGATCTTGCCGCCCTCGACGATCACGGTGCGTGCCGTCAGCGCACGATCACCGACCCCATCGATCACGCGACCGGCGTGGATGAGTGTCGCCGCCTGTGCGATGCCGAGCAGCGTGCTCGCCGCGGCGAGCAGCAGCACATTGTGCAGTGCAGTGATTCGCATCAGCGGATCTCCATCAATTCAACGTCGAACACGAGCGTAGCCCCACCCGGGATTACGCCGCCCGCACCGCGCGCGCCGTAGCCAAGCTCCGGGGGAATCGTCAGGCGTCGCTTGCCGCCGACCTGCATGCCGAGCACGCCAAGATCCCAGCCACGGATGACTTCGCGACCGCCCACTTCAAAGGCAAACGTATCGCCATGATCGCGGGAGCTGTCGAACTTGCGCCCCTTGTTCTCGGGCCGCGTGGCATCGAACAACCAGCCCGTGTAATGCACCACGGCCGTCTGGCCGTTGGCGATGGCGGGGCCCGCACCGGGCTGCAGGTCTTCCTTGATGAGCGCTTCGGACATTGGAGACTCCTGTGAGGCGGATGAGGCATCCGCACGCGCGGACGAGACGAGACCCGGCAAGAAAGCGGCGGTGACGGCAATGCCACCGAGCGCCAGTAAGACGACCCAGACTAGAGATTTCATTTGGATTCGGCCTTGAAGTCGAGTGAGACGGAGTTGATGCAATAGCGCAGCCCCGTGGGACGAGGCCCGTCAGGAAAGACGTGCCCCAGGTGTGCATCGCACTGTGCGCAGGTCACCTCGATGCGCACCATGCCGTGGCTCGTATCGCGATGCTCGTGGACCCGATCACCGGCGAGCGGCGTCCAGAAGCTCGGCCAACCCGACCCCGAGTCGTACTTGGTGTCCGAGTGGAAGAGCTCCGTGCCACAACAGGCGCAGGCATAGACGCCGCGATCCTTGTTGTAGGTGTACGCGCCGGTGAACGCCCGCTCAGTACCCTTGTTGCGGGTGACCTCGTAGGCGAGCGGCGAGAGTCGCTCACGCAGTTCGGCGTCGGACGGCGGGGTCTTGCTCATGCGCCGATTATGGCACGGCAGACTCGTCGGCTCAGCCGGCCGCCATCAGCTGCCCGAGCAACTTGTTGAGCCTGCGGACGAACTCGCCCGGGTTCGCGACCGACCCCGACTCGGCCAGCTTCGCCTGATCGAATACCAGCAGGGCAAGTTCGGTGAACTCGTCCTCGGCACTCGTCGCGTCGAGACGCTTGATCAGTGCATGACCGACGTTGACCTCAAGCTCGGGCTTCGCCTCCGGCACCGCCTGTCCGGCAGCCGCCATGATGCGGCGCATCTGGGCGCCCATGTCGCCTTCGGCGAGCACCAGGCAGGCCGGGGTGTCGGCGAGGCGCGAACTGACCTTGACCTCGGAAACGCGCTCACCCAGTGCGTCCTTGATGCGCTTGAGAAGCTTCTTGTTCTCCTTCTGGGCTTCCTCGGCTGCGGCCTTGTCGGCCTCGCCCTCGAGGCCGCCGAGTTCGAGATCGCCGCGTGCCACGTCCTTGAAACGCTTGCCTTCAAACTCGCGCAGGTGACCCATCATCCACTCGTCGACTCGATCGGCGAGCAACAACACCTCGATGCCTTTCGCCCGCAACTGCTCGAGATAGGGGCTGCCACGGGCGGCGGTGAGGGAATCGGCGATGAGATAGTAGATGCGATCCTGCCCGCTCTTCATACGGGCGATGTAATCGGCGAGCGTCACCTTGGGCTCATCGCCCTCCTCATGTGTGCTCGACAAACGCAGTAGCGGCAGAATCTTCTCGCGGTTCGAGGGATCCTCCCCGGTGCCTTCCTTCAGTACCGGACCGAACTCCTTCCAGAACGTCGCATATTTCTCCGGCTCGTCCTTCGCGAGGCGTGCGAGCAGATCGAGGGCGCGTTTAGCGAGCGCCGAGCGCATGGCCTCGACTTCGGCGTCTTTCTGCAGCAACTCGCGCGACACGTTGAGCGGCAGGTCGTTCGAGTCGAGCACACCACGGATGAAACGCAGGTACATCGGCAGGAACTGCTCGGCGTCGTCCATGATGAACACGCGACGCACATAGAGCTTGAGCCCGCGCGTGGCATCGCGCTGATACAGATCGAACGGCGCGCGCGCCGGCAGGTATAGCAGCGAGGTGTACTCGCGCTTGCCCTCGACCTTGTTGTGGCTCCAGGCGAGCGGCTCGGCAAAGTCGTGCGCGATGTGCTGGTAAAACTCTTTGTACTCTTCGTCCTTGATCTCGCTTCGCGAGCGAGTCCACAGCGCCTGCGCCTGGTTTGCGGCCTCCCAATCGAGCGACGCCTCGCCCTCCTTGCGCATCAGCACCGGGAATGCGATGTGATCGGAATACCGGCGCACGAGCGAGCGCAGACGCCAGCCGTCGGCGAATTCCTTGGCCTCTTCTTTCAAATGCAGGATGACGGTGGTACCTCGCGGCTCGTGTTCGAGCGCCTCAACGGTGAACTCACCATCCGCTTTGGAGATCCAGCGTGTGCCGCGCGCTGCAGGCTCGCCGGCCTTGCGTGTCAGCACCTCGACCTCATCGGCCACGATAAAGGCAGAGTAGAACCCCACGCCGAACTGGCCGATCAACTGCGAATCTTTTTGCTGGTCGCCCGTCAGTCGCTTGAAGAAATCGGCCGTACCGGACTTGGCGATGGTGCCGAGGTGCGCGATCGCCTCCTCGCGGGTCATGCCGATGCCGTTGTCCCGGATCGTGAGGGTTCCTTTCTCGGCGTCGTGATCGATCCAGATCTTGAGCTCTGACTCACCCGCCATCAGGTCGGGCTGCGCCAGCGCGAGGAAGCGCAGCTTATCGTTGGCGTCCGAGGCGTTGGAGATCAGCTCGCGCAGGAAGATCTCGCGGTGGCTGTAGAGCGAGTGGATCATGAGCTGCAGCAGCTCGCGAACCTCGGCCTGGAAACCGTGCTTTTCGGGGGCTGCCTGGGCCGCGCCCGCGCTGGATGATTCGGTCATGGAGGACTCCTCAAAGTGGACCGTCCACACATGGGGATCGGTCAGGGGGGTTTCAAGGGGGGCGGCCCGCGGACCGCCGCCGGATTTCAGGGACGCACGACTCTGTAGCAGGGTACGTAGGCCGTACCCGGCAGCTTCATGCGCTGCTGGGCGACGAAGGCCGACAACAACTCATCGAGCATGGTCATGATGGCCGGATCGCCGACGAGTTCAAAGGGACCGTGGCGCTCGATGGCGCGAATGCCCTGCTCCTTGACGTTGCCACTCACAATGCCGGAGAACGCGCGGCGAAGGTCGGCAGCCAGGTCATGCACCGGCTGGTCGCGGTGCAAGCGCAGCGTGCGCATCGAGGCGTGGGAGACCTCGAAGGGCTTCTGGAACTCCTCGCTGATCTTGAGCAACCAGTTGAAGTTGTAGGAGTCGGAGTGCCGCTTGCGGAACTCCCGAACGTCATCGACACCTCGATCGAGGATGCGTGCGACCTCCGCCGGATCCTCGACGACGATCTTGACCCGATCGAGCGCGGCCTCACCGAGAGTACCGGCGAGAAAGCGGCGAATCTGCTCGAAGTAGGCGGCACTGCGGCGCGGCCCGGTGAGCACCACCGGCAAGCGCTGCTCGGCATTGGCCGGATCGAGCAGGATGCCGAGCAGATAGAAGATTTCTTCGGCCGTTCCCACACCGCCCGGAAAGATCACGAGCCCGTGCGCCACGCGCAGGAAGGCCTCGAGGCGCTTTTCGATGTCCGGCATGATCACGAGGTTGTTGACGATCGGATTGGGCGGCTCGGCGGCGATGATGCCGGGCTCGGTGAGGCCCACGTAGCGACCCGTGCTGATGCGCTGCTTGGCGTGGCCAATCGTGGCGCCCTTCATGGGCCCCTTCATGGCGCCCGGTCCGCAGCCCGTGCAGACATCGAGGCCGCGCAGACCGAGTTCGTAGCCCACCTTCTTCGTGTACTCGTATTCCTCGCGGTTGATGGAATGCCCGCCCCAGCACACGATGAGGTTCGGGCGCGACTTGTGCTCGAGCAATCGCGCATTGCGCAGGATGTGGAACACTGCGTTGGTGATCGACTGCGGCCGCGTCAGATCGAACCGTCCGCTCTCGACCACCTCGTTGGCGGTGTAGACGATGTCGCGGAGCACGGCAAAGAGCAATTCTTTGATGCCGCGGATCATCTGCCCATCGACAAACGCCGAGGCCGGTGCGTTGCGGATCTCGAGCTTGACGCCCCAGGCGTGACGGACGATCTGGATGTCGAAGTCGCGGTACTTGTCGAAGATGTCGCGCGCGTTGTCGGTATCGCTGCCGGCGTTGAGCACAGCGAGTGCGCATTGCCGAAAGAGCGGATAGAGGCCGCCACGCCCGGTGGAGAGCAGTTGCTCGATCTCATCCTGCGAGAGGCTTTCGAGCGCGCCGCGTGGCGCCACTCGCGCATCGACGACTTCCGGAATGACGATACTCGTTTCCAAGGGCAACCTCAGGGATTGATATGGATGGGCGTACCGGATTGCACGAGCATCCAGAACTCCATCATGTCCGCGTTGTTGAGGGCGATGCAGCCATCCGTCCAATCCTGCCCTGCGTAGTGCTCGGGCGGCCAACGGGGATCGTTGGGCAGACCGTGCACCATGATGAGCCCGCCGGGTCGCACGCCCGCACGCCGTGCCCGCGCGAGATCCTTCGAGTCGGGATACGACACGGCGATCGAAAGGAAAAACTCGCTGCGAGGATTGCGCCGGGTGAGCAAGTACTTGCCTTCGGGCGTGCGGAAATCACCCTCGTACTGCTTGTGACCGATCGGGTTGAGGCCGAGCGAAATGCGGTAACGACGCAGCAACTGGTTGCCACGCCGCAGTTCGAGTTGGCGCTTGGACTTGCTCACGACCACGAGCGTCGCCTGCGGCAACTCGACATCGCCCAGACTGCGAAACGAACTGGAGGAGCCCGCCGGCGTCACCGTAGCGGCCGAGGCGAACGCAGTGCCGAGCATGGCGAGCGCGGCCGCGAACGGCAGCAGCGCCTTCAGGCGCCATCGGGACGTGGGCCGATACAGCATGCCGGGATTATATCGACTCGCCCTCAGGGCGCAGCGCCTGCCGCACTGTCGAGCGTGAGGGCACTCGCCAGCGTCGCGGGCCGCTCGTCGGCCAGCCTCAGTTGCTGGCCTCGACGCAGCTTGGCATCGGTGGGCAGGTCGTTGAGCTTCGCCAACTCCGCGACCGAGAAGCCGTATCGCTTGGCGATCCGTGTCAGCGTTTCACCGCGCCGCACGGCGTGGGTACGCGGCGCCACTTGTGCGACGAACAACCGATCCGCGCCCACTTGCTCGATGAGTTGCGCGGCCGAGAGCGACTCGCCCGACGGCAGGCGCAGCCGATAACCGCGCGGCACGAACTTCTCGCCTGACCACACCGCAGGACGCAGCGCCGGGTTCAGTTCGCGCAGTGTCTCCCGTGGAATGCCAAGCGCGCGCTCGAGAGTCGCGACCTCCGCGTACCCCGGCATCGGCACTTCGTGGAACACGAGCTCCGGTGCGCGCTGCACGTCTGGGAAGTAGCGCTGCGGGTTTTGATCGATGGTCAACGCGGCGAGGAACGACGGATAAAAATTACGCGATGCGAAACCGAAACTGCGGCTCTGGTAGCGCCGCGCAATGACAGCAAAGTCATCCGTCCCCAATTGCTCGCGAGCGCGCCGCATGCCCCCGGTGCCGTGGTTGTAGGCGGTGATGGCGAGCGGCCAGCTGCCGAGCGTGCGGTAGTTGTAGAGCAGCAGTTTGGCTGCCGCCTCCGTCGAGCGAAACGGGTCGAGCCGCTCATCGACGATGTCGTCGACACGCATGAAGCGACGCCCGGTTCCCGGCATGAACTGCCACAACCCGGAGGCGCCGACCTTCGAATACGCCGTCGGCGTGAAGGAGGATTCGACGTGAGGCAGCGCGGCAAGCCCCGGTGGCAAGCCCAGCGAATCGAAAGTGCGCGCGATATGCGACTCCCATTGCCCCGAACGCACGATGCCGGCGCGGAACCGATCCGCTTGGCCGAGCTGGAATCGCACCGCCTCGGCGGCTGCACGCAGGGTGTCGGGGGTCGCATCGGCGCCCCACAACTCGAGCGCCCGCAGCGCGTCGGCGCCCGACGGTGCAGCGCCCTGTTCAGTCGCCACGGCCGCCTCGCGCAAGGCATCGGCCCACCGCGTGCGCTCGTTGTCGATCAGTTGTCTTCGTACGGGCGAGCCCGGCCGCTCAGTTGGTGGCAGATCGACAGTCGAGTACACGATGGCGAGATTTCGCTCATCGTGCAGAAAACCCTGCAGCGTGGTGATCTGGCTATAGACCCGAATCCAGAAGTCCACATCGCGCTGCAACTCGGGCGGCCGCGGTATCTCGCGCGACACCGGCGCTGCCGCAACAGATGGCGCGGAAGGCGGCTGCTGCGCGAACGCAGCAGCCGACGAGAGGAGAACCAGGACGAATCGGGCGGGGGCTAACCGGGTGATGCGCCGCAAGGCGTCACCCGCACTTCGAATCGCCGCAATTGAGGCAGGTCATGCAGCCATCCATCATGACGACCGCTGCGGTGCTGCACTTCGAGCACAGCTGAGCGCCTTCCGGAAAGTGCGACTTGGCGAAGGCATCGGCCTGCTTCGTACGCGCCTCGAACTCTGCACGCTTTTCGTCGACGAGCTTCTTCTGGTGCTCATCGAGCTCAGGACGACGCATCAGGCCTATCGTCTGCAGGTGCTTCTCGATGACATATCCCAGCTCGGCGATGATCGAGGGCATGAACTTCCCGCCCGGCTGCCAGTAGCCGCCGCGTGGATCGAACACGGCCTTCAGCTCCTCGACGAGGAAGGTGACGTCGCCACCCTTGCGAAACACCGCCGAGATGATGCGGGTCAGCGCCACGATCCACTGGTAGTGATCGAGATTCTTCGAGTTGATGAACACCTCGAACGGACGGCGCTGCTCGTGCTCCGTACCCTCGTTGAGGATGATGTCGTTGATAGTCACGTACATCGCATGATCGGAGACCGGAGTCTTGATCTTGTATGTCGAACCAATCAGCACCTCGGGGCGCTGCACCTCCTCGGTGAGCCGCACCACCTTGCCGCCGTGGCTGGTGGGCAGATCCGCTACAGAAACCGGCGCCGCCGCAGGGGCCGGCTCGGTGCCAGGCTTCTGAACGCGGTACTTTGCGATCTTGCGATCGATCTTGATGGCAGCCATGTTGTCTGATCCTCAGAACTTGCCGTAGTAGCCTTCTTTCAAGGCATCGTAAAGATTCGCGGCGGTGTGCTTCTCGCCGTCGTACTCGATCTCTTCGTCGCCTTTCACGGACAACTCGGTGCCATCTTCGAGCGTGAACACGTAAGTCGTGTTCTTCAGGTCTTCCTCCTTGACGAGCACGCCCTGGAAGGCTTCCGGATTGAAGCGGAAGGTCGTGCAACCCTTCAGCCCCTTCTCGTGGGCGTAAAGATAGATGTCCTTGAACGACTCGTACTTGAAGTCCGTCGGCACGTTCGCCGTCTTCGAAATGGATGAATCGACCCACTTCTGCGAGGCGGCTTGGATGTCGACGTGCTCGGTGGGCGTAATGTCATCGGCCGTGGTGAAGTAATCCGGCAGCTTCTCGGTCGGATTGGTCGAGTTCGGCATCGCCTTTTGATTGACGAGCTCGCGGTAGGCGAGCAACTCAAAAGAGAACACGTCGACCTTTTCCTTGGACTTCTTACCTTCGCGGATGACGTTGCGGAAGTAGTGGTGCGCGAAGGACGGTTCGATGCCGTTGCTCGCGTTGTTGGCGAGTGACAAAGAAATCGTTCCCGTTGGTGCGATCGAGGTGTGGTGCGTGAAGCGTGCACCCACGAGCGCGAGCTGATCGACGAGCGCAGGGGCGACTTCCGCGACACGCTGCATGTAGCGGCTGTAGCGAGCGTGCAGTACGCGACCCGGGATCTTGCTGCCGACCTTCCAGCCGTCACGCGCCATCTCCGGGCGCTTGCGCAGCATCTCGCCGGTGACCGTGAACTCCTCGTTCATGATCGGCGCCGGACCCTTCTCACGCGACAGATCGAGCGCAGCCTCCCAGCCGGCAATGGCCATCTCGCGCGAGACGTCCTCGGTGAACTGCACCGACTCGGACGAGCCATACTTCATGCGCAGCAGCGTCATCGTGCTGCCGAGGCCGAGGAAACCCATGCCGTGGCGGCGCTTGCGCAGGATCTCGTTGCGCTGACCCTCGAGCGGCAGGCCGTTGACCTCGACCACGTTGTCGAGCATCCGGGTGAAGATCTTCACCACCTCACGGTATTCCTGCCAATCGAACTCCGCCTGCTCCGTGAACGGCTGGCGCACGAAGCGCGTGAGGTTCACCGAGCCCAGCAGGCACGAGCCGTATGGCGGCAACGGCTGCTCGCCGCAAGGGTTGGTGGCACGGATGTTCTCGCACCACCAGTTGTTGTTCATTTCATTGACGCGGTCAATGATAATGAAGCCGGGCTCCGCGAAGTCGTACGTCGAGGACATGATCACGTCCCACATGCGACGCGCCGGCAGGGTCTTGTAGATCTTGCAGGCGACGAGCCCGGTTTCGCTGACGACGAAATTCTCGTTGTACGGCCACTCGCGCCAGACGAACTTCCCCGTATCGGTCAGATCGGGCTTCTCGGCATCGTATTCCTTGCGCAGGATCGGGAACGCCAGATTCCACTCACCATCCTCGCGCACCGCCTGCATGAACTCGTCGGTGATGAGCAGCGACAAATTGAACTGACGCAACCGGCCGTTTTCACGCTTGGCGCGAATAAACTCCATGGCATCCGGATGGCCGACGTCGAACGTGCCCATCTGCGCGCCACGACGGCCGCCCGCGGAGGACACCGTGAAACACATCTTGTCGTAGATATCCATGAACGACAGCGGGCCGGAGGTGTACGCACCCGCGCCCGAGACGTACGCGCCGCGCGGGCGCAGGGTCGAGAACTCGTAGCCGATGCCGCAGCCGGCCTTCAGGGTCAGGCCCGCCTCGTGCACCTTGCCAAGGATATCGTCCATCGAGTCGCGGATCGTGCCCGAGACCGTGCAGTTGATGGTCGAGGTCGCAGGCTTGTGCTCGAGCGCGCCAGCGTTGGAGGTGATGCGTCCCGCCGGAATAGCGCCGCGGCGCAACGCCCAAAGAAAACGTTCGTGCCAATGCTCGCGCTGCGCCTCAGGCTCCACATCGGCGAGTGCACGCGCGACGCGCTTGTAGGTGTCGTCCATCGACTTGTCGATGGGCTCACCGAGCTTTGAAACGAGGCGGTATTTTTTGTCCCAGATATCGAGCGAGGCGTCCTGAAACGGGATCCCGTCGATATCGTTCGATTGCAATTTGATGACGCTGTTCATTCGGCCAGAGGCCCTCTAAAAAAATGGTGAATATCGCGAACGCCCCGTGGCCGCAGGCTCACCGGGTTCTTGTTCGTCTTCTCTCCCTTAAAACCTCGACCCCCCAACAGTCCGTGCGTTTGATCCACACACAAGATGTTGTGTCGCGGGGAGGAGGGTAAGCACCGCTCCACGGAGCGTCAAGGCTTGCGAAAAAAATTTGCAGATCCGAATTAGTCTATATAAATCATAGTATTACAAAAAAAACAGCCCTGAAAGGCCATTCCTGTGAGGGCGAAAAAGTATTCCAGGCGGGTCGCTGCTGGAAAACCACATGTTGTGTTTCTGCCTCTGCACACCCTATCCACAGGTTGTCCCCTTGAATCGGCCGGGCATATCCGCATATCCGAAGCCACTAGGTCGCACTGTGCGGCCGCCACTGAACGGAGACCGAACCATGAGCCTCGCCCGATTTGATTTTGGAGTAATGAACCGACTGCACCGCGATCTTGAACAGGTGCTGAGTGACAGCCGCCCGGTGGCCCTGATCCCGCGCGTGGAGGTGCAGGAACTCGCCGAACGCTACGTGCTGCGGGCCGATTTGCCCGGAGTGGCGCCGCAAGACATCGAAATCACCACGGACCAGGGCATCCTGACCCTGAGCGCCAAGCGCAGCAGCGGCCAGAGCGGCGCGGTGAGCTACCAGCGTCGATTCACGCTGCCCGAGGACGCTCAGGCCGAGGACATCACGGCGCGCAGCCACCATGGCGTGCTCGAGATTTCGATCGGCAAGACCCCGAAGGTGCAGCCACGACGCATCACCGTCGAAGCGGCCTGAGGCTAGAATCCGGGGCGCGGTCGGAACATCCGGCCGTGCCCCGCGTGCGGTCGCACCGCCCGCGGTCGCACACCCCCTTCACTCGTCGGATCCTGCGACCCATGAACACACTGCGCCCCTTGAACCTGCGACCCAGAACGGCCGCCCTCTGGGGCATGGCCCTCGTCGGCAGCGCGCTGTCGATGATCACCCCGGTGCACGCCCAGGCGGTTGATGCTCCCGCGGAGGCGAACTCGCGAACCGTTGCGCCCATGCCCTCGCTCGCGCCGATGATCCGACGGATCTCGCCGGCGGTCGTCAGCATCGGCATCCAGGGCACGGTGCGTGAACAGGGTCAGCGCAATCCGCTGTTCGATGATCCCTTCTTCCGCCGCTTTTTCAATGTGCCGCCCGATGCCGGCACCCGCGAACGCCCCTTCCAGTCGGCTGGATCCGGCGTGATCGTTGATGCCAAGCAGGGCTACATCATCACCAACGCGCACGTCGTTGAGAACGCACGGGATATCACCGTGACTCTCTCCGACCAGCGCGAAGTACCGGCCAAGATCATCGGCAGCGACCCGCGCACCGACATCGCGGTGATCCAGGTCAAGGCCACCAATCTGAGCCAGATCGTGCTCGGCGATTCCGACAAGCTCGAGCCCGGCGACTACGTCGCAGCAATCGGCAACCCCTTCGGCCTACAACAATCGGTGTCGTACGGCATCGTCAGTGCGCTCGGCCGCTCTGGCATGAGTCCGGACGGTTACGAAAGCCTCATCCAGACCGACGCCTCGATCAATCCGGGCAACTCCGGCGGCGCGCTCGTCAACCTGCGCGGCGAGCTCGTCGGCATCAACAACATGATTCTCTCGGGTAGCGGCGGCAACATCGGCATCGGCTTTGCGATTCCGGTGAACATGGCGCGCAGCATCATGGATCAGCTGATCCGTTTCGGCTCGGTCAAGCGCGGCCAGCTCGGCGTCACGATCTCGCCCGTGACGCCGGACATTGCCGAGGCGCTCGGCATCGCGAGCGGCGGTGGCGCCCTCGTGACCCAGGTAGTCAAGGATTCTCCGGCCGCGCGCGCCGGCATCCGCGCCGGTGACGTTGTCACCGGTCTCAACGGGCGCAAGGTCAAATCCGCCTCTGAATTGCGCAACGCCATAGGCTTGCTGCGGGTCGGCGAGAAGGTCGAGGTGACCTTCCTGCGCGATGGCGAGTCGCGCAAAGTCACGGCCGAAATTGCTGACCCCGCCAATACCCAAACGGCCGGGACCACGAGCGATGATGACAAGAACCTGCCCGAGGGCAGCCAGCATCGCGGCTTCGAGGGCGCACTGCTCGAGGACAGCCCCGGCACGGGCAGCGGCGTGATGGTGCGGGCCGTGTCGCAGGGCAGTCCCGCGGCCAACGCGGGCCTGCGCGTCAACGACGTCATCATCGCCGCCAACGGTAACCGGATCGGCAATCGGGCCGATCTGAGCGCCGCGTGGCGCGCGGCAGCGGCCCGCGGCGGCAACACGCTCGTGCTGCAGGTGCGGCGCAGCGGCGAACTGACCATCGTGCTGCTGCGATGAAGCCGCTCGTCACCGTGCTCGGTGGCACGGGCTTCGTCGGCACCGAACTCATCAGCCGCCTGGCCCGCGCGGGCTATCGACTGCGTGTACTGACGCGCGACTCGCGCGGCTCACGCACGCTCGCCGTGCTGCCGACGGTCGAGCAGCGAGCCACTGCGGTCCATGACGCCGAGGCGCTGACCCGGGCCATCGCCGGGAGCGACGTGGTGATCAACCTCGTCGGCATCCTCAACGAATCGGGGTTCTCGGGGCGCGGCTTCGCTCAAGCGCACACGGAACTCGTGCGCAAGACTCTCGCCGCCTGCGCCGCCAACGGCGTGACGCGTTTTTTGCAGATGAGTTCACTCGGTGCGAGCGAATCGGCGCCGAGCCACTATCTGCGCAGCAAGGGCGCTGCGGAGAGGCTGATTCGCGAAGCACCGCCTGCGCTGCGCTGGACGATCCTCCGCCCGTCCGTCATCTTCGGCACGCGCGATTCGCTGGTAAACCGTTTTGCCGGATTGCTGCGCCTGACGGGCGGCCTGATGCCCCTCGCCCGCGCTGAGGCGCGTTTCGCGCCGGTGTGGGTGGGCGATGTCACCCAAGCCTTCGAGATCGCCCTGCAGGACCCGAGCACGATCGGTCAAAGCTACGATTTGTGCGGTCCGGATATCGTGACGCTCGCCGACCTCGTGCGCTTGACCGGGCGCTACTCGGGCACGCCTGCACGCGTCATTCCTCTGCCCGATGTGATCGGGCGCATGCAGGCGAGGGTGATGGACTTCGTGCCCGGCAAGCCCTTCTCCTCAGATAATTTCCGCTCGCTGACAGTCGATAACGTCTGCGAGATCAACGGGCTCGCCCGCATGGGAATCCGTCCGGCTTCGATGGCCTCGATCGTGCCCACCTACCTCGGTGGACAAAGCGCCGATCGCTGGCGCCGCGCCGCCGGCCGCTGACCGACACGCTTGCGCTAACATCGGCGCGTGGACATCTATCTCGTCGGTGGCGCAGTGCGTGATTCACTGCTCGGCCGCCCCGTCGCCGAACGCGACTGGGTGGTAGTCGGCGCGACACCCGAAGAACTCCAGGCGCGGGGCTTCACACCCGTCGGTCGTGACTTCCCCGTCTTCCTGCATCCGCACACTCGCGAGGAGCATGCGCTCGCGCGTCTCGAGCGCAAGACCGGACCCGGATATCGCGGATTCGTCACCGAGTTCGCACCCGATGTCACCCTCGAGCAGGATCTCGCGCGGCGAGATCTGACCATCAACGCCATGGCCCAAGCGACCGATGGCCACCTCATCGACCCGCATGGCGGGCGGGCCGATCTCGAGCGGCGCGTGCTGCGACACGTCTCGCCAGCCTTCGTCGAGGACCCGGTCAGAATTCTGCGCATCGCACGCTTCCTTGCGCGCTTTGCGCACTTGGGCTTCAGCGTGGCTGCAGAGACCCTTGAGTTGATGCGCCAGATGAGCGCCTCGGGAGAACTCGACGCCCTCGTGCCCGAACGCGTGTGGCGCGAACTCGAGCGCCTGCTCGGTGAACCCACGCCGCGCGCCGGCATCGAGTTGCTGCGCGAATGTGGTGCCCTGCGTATCGTATTGCCCGAGCTCGATGCCCTCTTCGGCGTACCGCAAAGTCCCAAATGGCATCCGGAAGTCGACACCGGTGAACACGTGCTGCTCGCGCTGCAGGTGGCCGCCGGACGCGCAGCGCCCGTCAGCGTGCGCTTTGCCGTCTTGATGCACGATCTGGGCAAAGCGCTCACGCCGCGCAGCGAATGGCCCAAACACATTGCTCACGAAGCGCGCGGTGTTCCGGCAATCGAATCGCTCTGCCAAAGATTACGCGTGCCGCAGGAGCATCGGGATCTCGCCCTGCTCGCGAGCCGGTTCCACACGCACGTACATCGCGGCCTCGAGCTGCGTGCAGCGACGCTGCTCGAGGTGCTTGAGTCTGCCGATGCGTTCCGTCGCCCCGGGCGCTTTGCCGAGTTGCTCGAGGTCTGCGAGTGCGACGCCCGGGGTCGGCTCGGCTTTGCCGATCAGCCCTACCCTCAACGTGCTCGCTTCGAGCAGGCGCTCGAAGCAGCGAGTGCCACCACGCTGCAACCCGACGAGCGCGAGGGCCTGGTGGGCGCTGCGATCGGCGAGCGACTGCGCCGCAAGCGCCTCGCAGCCATCGAAGCGCTGCGGGCCTGAGCAGCCCGCGTCGCTACAGCGAGTCGCGCAGATCGCGCAGACGGAATGCCCCGCCTGCCTCGTCAATGCCGCGGGTCAGCAGCATGAGCTTGACGGCCTCACCCATCTCCCCGGGCAGCATCAACTGACGAACCCCGGCGGCGCGACGAGCCGCCTGCACCGGATCACTCGATTGGGCCGCGGCTCGTTGCCACTCCTCCTCGAGCCCGCCTCCCAATAGGAACGCAGTTTGCGTCGTGAACCCTGCCACGTGCAGGCCGGCGGCCTCGCCGGCTTCAGCCACGGCCGTGAAATCCACCCAGGTGGTGATATCGGTCAGTCCCGGATGGGAAAACGGATCGCCATGAGCGTGATGCCGATAGTGGCACCGCAAACTCCCCTGCAGCCGATCCGGGTGATACAGCTGGGTGCGAGGTAAGCCGTAGTCAGCGAACAGGATCGCACCGCGCTCCACCGCTCCGGCCAACGCAGCGACCCACTCGTGCAACTGCGGATGCCATTCGCCACAGTAGCCCTCAGGCAACGCCACGCCGCGACGCTGCAGATCCTCAGCAAGCGCCGTTGCACGCTCTGCGAACGACGCATCGCCCTCGGCCTGACCATCGGCAGGTCGCACGCGCCACTCGAGTCCCTCGCCCCAGCCCACCCCGAGCCGCCACCAGCCACCCTCGCGCACAATGAAGCGCTCAGCTGGTAATGCATCGATGATTTCATTGGCGAACACGATGCGCGGCGCGGGCGCGGGTAGCGAGTCGAGCCAGTGCGCGATCGGATCGCTGACCCGAAGGCGCTGGCGCTCGCGCAAATCGGCGCTGATCTCCAGCAACTCATAGGCACCGAGAGGACTCGCCAACTGGCGAAGACGCTCGATGGCTGTGCTCGCAAACGCGCCCGTACCCGGGCCGAGTTCCAGCACAGCGCCGCCGCCCTGCACGCGCAGCAACCGATCAATCTCGCGCGCGCACACTGAGCCAAAGAGCGGCGAGAGTTCAGGCGCCGTGACGAAATCGCCCTCTGCGCCAAACTTCACGCTCCCCGCGCTGTAATAACCGAGGCCTGGCGCATGCAGTACGAGCTGCATGTACGCCGCGAAGGAGATCCAGCCGCCCGCAGACTCGATGGCGGCCACCACCGCCTCCTGCACGCGGCGCGTGTGCGCCTCAGCGGCAGCGTCAGGGGCTGAGCGCATCACGCCGGCGCTCGATGGACACGCCGACATCGCGCGAGCCGCGCACCGCGCCGGGCTTGTTGATCGAGAGGCGAATCCACTCCATGCCGAATCTTTCGAGCAGGAGCAACGCCAGGCGATGGGCCATGGTCTCAACGAGCTTGAACTGCGATTGACCGACGAACTCCCTGACCAGGCTGGCCACGCTCAAATAATCGAGCGTGTCGACCACATCGTCGCTCACTGCGGCCCGCGCGCAATCGATAGGCAGTTCCAGATCGATCACCACTTTCTGCTTGATGCGACGTTCCCAGTCGATCAGGCCGATGATGCACTCGACCTCGAGCCCCCGTACAAACACGGTGTCCTGTTTCGGTGTCATGGTCAGCGTAACCCCGCATCAGTGGCGCAACCGGGCGGACGCAGCGTATCGAGAGACCACTGCGCACGCGCTCGAATCCCGGGCGCATCGTGCTCGCCTGCGCGCAGGCGAGCGAGTCCAGCGACGGCAATCATCGCTGCGTTGTCGGTGCAGAATTCGAGCCGCGGATAGTACACGCGGACACCGTGCTTACGCAGTTCGCGATCGAAGCGCTCACGCAGGCGCTGATTGGCGCTGACACCCCCGGAGACCACCAGCGTGCCGAGCCCCGTCTGCTGCAGCGCACGCAGACTCTTGGCGAGCAGCGTATCGACGATGGCTTCTTGCAGTTCGAGTGCGATGTCCGCCCGCGCGAGCTCAGGTCCAATGCGTCGCGTCGCATTGAGCACCGCAGTCTTGAGCCCTGAGAAACTGAACTCGAGTCCCGGCCGATCCAGCATCGGGCGTGGGAACTGACAGCGTCCGGGGCGTCCCTCGTGCGCGAGCCGCGCCAGATGCGCACCGCCGGGGTACGGCAGCCCGAGAAGTTTTGCACTCTTGTCGAACGCCTCACCCGCGGCATCGTCTCGAGTCTCGCCGAGCAAGAGATACTCGCCGACCCCGCGCGCCTCGATGAGCATCGTGTGCCCCCCTGAGACGAGCAAGGCCACGTGAGGGAACGACGGCGGGTCGGCCTCGAGCAGCGGCGCCAGCAGATGCCCCTCGAGATGATGGATACCGACGCTCGGTAAGCCCCATGCACTCGCCAGAGAGCGGGCCAACGCCGCACCCGTGAGCAAAGCGCCGATCAAGCCCGGGCCCGCCGTATACGCCACGCCGTCGAGTTGCGCGCGCGTGGTCGCGGAGCGCTCGAGCGCCCGGTCGATCAGCGGCAGCAGGCGCTGAATGTGGTCGCGCGAGGCCAACTCGGGGACCACGCCACCATAAATCTGGTGCAGATCGATCTGCGAGTACAACTCGTGCGCCATCAAGCCGCGCTCGCTGTCTAGGACCGCGGCGGCCGATTCGTCACAGGATGACTCGATGGCGAGAACTCGCATGGGATAGCGGGGATTTTTGCCTTTTGCAGCGGGGATCATTAGAATCCCCGCCCCGGTCCTCGCAGGGCTTGGTGGGAATTCCTTCTAAATCAAGGGTTTGAGGTTCTAATGCCGAGCGTTCGTGTCAGAGAAAACGAGTATTTCGACGCTGCCCTGCGCCGCTTCAAGCGCGCCTGTGAAAAGGCCGGTGTCCTCACCGAGCTGCGTCGGCGTGAATTCTACGAGAAGCCGACCCAGGAGCGTAAGCGCAAGAAGGCCGCCGCCGTAAAGCGGCACGCCAAGCGCTCTTCGCCGCGGATTGGCGTGGCTCGCGCGCGCTAAGCGCGTCGCTGCCACCCGTTCGCACACGAGGCACCCGCCGATGTCGCTCAAAGAGCGCATCACTCAGGATATGAAAGATGCCATGCGCTCCGGAGACAAGGAGCGCCTGGGCAACATTCGTATGTTGCAGGCTGCCATCAAGCAGCGCGAAGTCGACGAGCGCATCATGCTCGATGACACGCAGGTCCTGGCCGTCGTCGAAAAGATGATCAAGCAGCGCAAGGAAGCCATCGCCCAGTTTGAGGCCGGCGGCCGAGCGGACCTCGCGGCCAAGGAAAAAACAGAAATTGAACTGCTACAGGCCTACATGCCCGAGCAGTTGTCGTCCGCTGAAGTCGAGGCCTTGGTCGCCACTGCAATCGCGGAGACCGCGGCCAGCACCATCAAGGACATGGGCAAGGTCATGGCGCTGGTCAAAACCCGCGCTGCGGGACGGGCCGACATGGCGGCCGTCAGCGCAATCATCAAGGCCAAACTCGGCGCGGGCTGAGCAACGCGCTTATCCTAGTCGCCCATGAGCGGGCGCATTCCCCAAAGTTTCATTGATGATCTGGTCGGTCGCACCGACATCGTCGAGCTTATCGGCGCGCGCGTACCGCTGAAAAAATCCGGTCGCGAGTTCAAGGCCTGCTGCCCGTTCCACGACGAGAAATCGCCCTCCTTCTGGGTCAGCCCCGACAAGCAGTTCTATCACTGCTTCGGCTGCGGTGCGCACGGCACGTCGCTCGGCTTTCTCATGAACTACGACCGTCTGAGCTTTCCCGAGGCCATCGAGGAGCTCGCCAGTCGCGCAGGCGTGGAGATTCCTCGCGATACGCGCCCCGACGACGGGCGTAATCGAGAAGATGCAGACCTCGCCGCATTGATGGCGCGCGTCGCCGCACACTGGGCACAGCAGCTACCGGGCAATCGACGCGCTGCCGAATACATCGCGCGTCGCGGACTAAGCCCCGAGACGCTGCAAAAGTTCGGCATCGGCTACGCCGCCCAATCCTGGAACGATGTGCTGCAGCGCTTCGGCGCCCAAGCACGCGATCGGCAAGCGCTGCTGGCGGCGGGTCTTGTGATCGAGCGCGACGCCGCGGCCGGTCCGGGTGGAGACAAGCTCTACGATCGTTTCCGCGACCGGATCATGTTCCCCATCCGCGATGCGCGGGGTCGGGTGATCGCCTTCGGCGGACGGATCATCGATCAAGGCGAACCGAAATATTTGAATTCGCCCGAGACGAGCCTCTTTCACAAGGGGCGCGAGCTGTACGGCCTCTACGAGGTACGCCAGAGCCGACAAACGCTGCGCCGCTTGATGGTGGTCGAGGGCTACATGGATGTGGTTCGACTGCATCAGGCCGGAATCGAGTACGCCGTGGCGACGCTCGGCACGGCGACCACTCCCGAGCACCTCAAGCGCGCGTTTCGTCTGGTCAATGAAATCGTCTTTGCCTTCGATGGCGACCGCGCGGGCCGCGCGGCGGCGTGGCGGGCTCTGAACAATGCCTTGCCTGAGGTGCGAGAGGGGCGGCAACTGCGCTTTCTCTTCCTGCCCGAAGGCCACGATCCAGACACCTTGGTGGGCGCCGAGGGCAAGCAAGCCTTCGAGCAGCGTCTCGAGGGCGCGCTGCCGCTGTCCGAATATCTCGTGCAGGAGATCACGGCGCAGGCTGACCTTGCCCACGCAGACGGCAGGGCACGTTTCGCCGAGATCGCCCGCCCCCTGGTGGCCCGGATCCCCGAGGGCGTGTATCGGGAGTTGCTCATCGAGCGTCTCGCGGAGGCTATCCGCCTGCCCTCCAACCGCCTGAAAGAACTCTGGGCTGCCGCCAACACGGCCGCTCCGGCACGCCGCGACGAGTCGGCGCGGGAGTCACCGCGCTCGGCCCCAAGAGCCGGGCAAAGTGCGGGCCGCGGCGGTCTGATGCGGCAAGCCGTGCTGACTTTGGTGCACCATCCGCGCATCGCGACCGAGCTCGCGGCCGCCGACCTTGAAACCCTGGCCGAACTCGACGAGCCGGGCGCCGATATCCTGCGCGCGCTGATCGAGGATCTGCGCCGAACGCCCTGCACCAGTACCGGGCAACTGCTCGAGCGCTGGCGCGACCGGCCGGAGGCCGAACGCCTGAACCGCCTGGCGGCGATCGAGACGCTGATTGCCGATGCTGCGGCGGCCCTGCGGGAGTTCCGCAACGCTCTCTCGCGCATGCAAGCCGAACAATGGAAGCGCCGCCTCGACCTGCTGCTCGAGAAGGAAAAAGCCGAGGGTCTGGCCGCAGACGAACGGCAGGAACTGCAACGCCTGATCGCCGGCCCGCCGGCCCGCCGCAACCCGGCCTGAGCGCGACTCGAGCGCTCTTTTCCAGTATAATTGCGGGTTCGCTTCAACCGCCCGGGCTACGCCCCGACAGGCCCTCAGCATGAGCAAGAAACCCAAGGCTTCCGTCGCCAAGAAACCCGCACGCCCGGCCCCGGCCAAGGCGGCTCCGCGCAAGGCCGCGGCACCTGCCGGCAAGACGGCTGCAAAGAGCAGCCCGAAGGCGACGAAGGCGGCGCCCGCCAAGGCAGCCCCAGTCAAAAGCGCCGCCAAGCCCACGGCAAAAGCTACGATAAAGCCCGCAGTCGCCAAGCCAGCGGCTGCCAAAGCGGCTGCACCCAAACCGGCTGCACCCAAACCGGCCGCACCCAAAGTCGCTGCGGCAAAGCCCGTCGCCACCAAGCCTGCGCCGGCCAAGGCCAGCCCCGAAAAAAGCACCGTCGAGAAGGCCGCTGCCGCGCCGAAATCGGCGGTCGCCAAGCCCGCCGTTGGCAAGGTCGTCGCGCCTACGAAGTCGGCTGCGGCTCCGGCAGCCGCACCCGTCGCTCCGGCCGTCGCCGCTGCGCCGGCGGCACCCGTCAAAGGCGGCAAAGCCACGAAGGCAAGCAAGGCTGCAGCGGCCGAGGGCAGCAAAGTCCTCGCCATGCCCGAGCGCCGTCCGCTGGCGCTACCCGAGGAGCGCCAGTCGCAACTGAAGCAACTGATCGCGCTTGGCAAGGAGCAGAGCTACCTCACCTACTCGCAGGTGAACGACTACCTGCCCTCGGAGATCGTCGACCCCGAGCAGATCGAAGAGATCGTCAACACGATCAACGACATGGGCATCCCGGTGTACGAAAAGGCGCCGGAGAGCGACGCGTTGCTCGCGCCCGAAACCACGGCCCCCTCCGACGAAGAGGCCATCGAAGAGGCCGCGGCGGCACTCGCTGCGCTCGATGCCGAACTCGGGCGCACCACCGATCCGGTGCGCATGTACATGCGCGAGATGGGCACCGTCGAACTGCTCACCCGCGAGGGCGAAATCAGCATCGCCAAGCGCATCGAGGAAGGCCTCGACAACGTTCGCAAGCAGGTCTCGCTGTACCCGCCGACCTATGATTTCATCTTCAAGGCCTACGAGCCGGTGAAGACGCCGGGCGGCGGACGCTTGGCGGACATCATCGTCGGCTTCATCGATCCCAATGCGCCCGATGTGATCGCGCAGCCGCAGAATCCGACCAAAGTCGAGGCTGCGGCTCCGGCGGCAGAGGACGAAGAGACCGAGGGCGGAGAAGACAGCGAAGAGGCCGTGGATACGGGGCCGGATCCGGTGGAGGCCGCCGCTCGGTTCGCCTCGCTGCAGAAACTGCACTCGCAACTGATTGCCTCGATCACCAAGATCGGCATCGAAGACCCGAAGACGCAGAAGATCCGCAGCAAGCTTTCTGCCGAGTTCATGGAACTGAAGCTCGCGCCGCGCATGTTCGAAGCGCTGATCGACAATCTGCGTGCTCACGTCAACGAAATTCGTCAGCTCGAGAAGGAGATTATGGTCGTTGCGGTGCGTGACGCACAGATGCCCCGCAAGGAATTCATCTCCACCTTCCCGCGCAATGAAACGAGCGATCGCTGGCTCGCCAAGCACATCAAGGCGGGCAAGAAGTGGTCTGCACCGCTCGCGAAGTA
Source organism: uncultured Pseudomonadota bacterium (assembly GCA_903885195.1). Taxonomy (GTDB): domain Bacteria; phylum Pseudomonadota; class Gammaproteobacteria; order Steroidobacterales; family Steroidobacteraceae; genus UBA964. The sequence continues at coordinate 51,040 of CAISHQ010000071.1, forward strand.
CCAGGACGAGATCCGCAAGCGGCAGTTGCTGCTCGGTGAGATCGAGAAGTTGCACTTCCTGTCGATCGGCGAAATCAAGGATATCAATCGCGAAGTGTCGATCGGCGAGGCCAAGGCCCGCCGCGCTAAAAAGGAGATGGTCGAGGCCAACCTGCGCTTGGTTATCTCCATCGCCAAGAAGTACACCAACCGCGGGCTGCAGTTCCTCGATCTGATCCAGGAAGGCAACATCGGCCTGATGAAGGCCGTGGACAAGTTCGAATATCGCCGCGGCTACAAGTTCTCCACGTATGCGACGTGGTGGATCCGTCAGGCAATCACTCGCTCGATCGCCGATCAGGCGCGAACGATCCGCATTCCGGTGCACATGATCGAAACGATCAATAAGCTCAACCGAATCTCGCGGCAAATGCTGCAGGAGATGGGTCGGGAACCGACGCCTGACGAACTCGCCGTTCGCATGGAGATGCCGGAAGACAAAGTTCGCAAGGTGCTGAAGATCGCCAAGGAACCGATCTCGATGGAGACGCCGATCGGCGACGACGAGGATTCACACCTTGGCGACTTTATCGAGGACACCTCAGTGGCCTCGCCCATCGACCAAGCGACGGCCGAATCGCTCCGCGAAACCACGCACGCCGTGCTCGCGCAGCTGACGCCGCGCGAGGCGAAGGTGCTGCGTATGCGGTTTGGTATCGACCTGAACACGGATCACACCCTCGAGGAAGTCGGCAAGCAGTTTGACGTCACGCGAGAGCGCATTCGCCAGATCGAGGCCAAGGCGCTGCGCAAGTTGCGTCATCCGAGTCGCTCCGAGCAGCTTCGCAGCTTCCTCATCGAGGACTAACGTGGCGCCGCCGATGCGCAGGCACTGGATGACTCTCGTGGCGACACTCGCCCTCGGAGTACACGCCGGACCTGCCGCATCAGCCGACACCTCGTCCGATCCGCTCTCGGGCCGCGGCTCTCTCGCCGTCGGTGTGTTCTCCAATCGCACTGATTTGCAGATCCGCTTCGACCCCTCGTCGCTGAAGCTCGGCACCGAAGTCGATTGGGACCAGCGGTTCGGCCTGGCCGACTCGCATCGCTTCCGCGTCGATGGCCTGTGGCGATTCAAGCCGCGGCATCACCTGCGCGTTCTCTACACTGACTATTCACAGACCGATCGAGCGCGCATCGACAAGGAAATCCAGTGGGGCGACGAACTCATCCCCGTGAACAGCGATGTAACGGGTCGGCTCGGGTTCAAGATCGTCGAACTCGCCTACGAGTACACCTTCCTCAAACGCCCCAACCATGAGTTGGCAGCATCACTCGGCGTGCACTACACCGCCTTGTCGGCGCAGCTTTTCGCCACCCTGAACAGCGCGAGCGTGGGCTCGCGTTCGGTGGGCGGAGAGGCGCCCGTCGATGCGCCGCTGCCGGTGGTGGGTCTGCGGGGCCTGTGGCGGGTGGGCAAAAACGTTTATCTCGACGCACAAGTGCAGTATTTCTCGCTGACCGTCAACGATATCGCCGGCAGTCTCAGCAACCGTCGCGCGGCGCTCATCTGGCAACCGGCCGCACGCTGGGGCGTCGGTGTAGGCTTCGATGCGTTCGAAGTCGAGGCACGACTGAAGGACGGAGATTTCCGTGGCACGGTCGATTGGGCCTACCGTGGACCTCAGGCGTTCGTGAACTACACGTTCTGAGACCCATCGCGGGCCATGAAACTCGCGCAGCTTCGCTACCTCACGGCCATCGTCGATTGCGGCTTCAAGATTTCAGCGGCCGCCGAGAAACTGCACCTCTCGCAACCGGGCGTCAGCCGCCAACTCAAGGTCCTCGAAGATGAGCTCGGATTCGAACTCTTCGTTCGTGATGGACGTAATCTGCTGAAGCTCACGCCGGCGGGCCAGAAGGTGTACGAGCGAGCGCAAAAAGTCCTGCGCGAAACGCAAGCCATTCGCGCCATGTCCCAGGACGTGCGAGATCCGTCTCACGGTTCGTTATCCATCGCGACCACCCATACCCAGGCGCGCTATGTCCTCCCGGAGGTCGTCGGCCGCTTCCGTCAGAGATACCCGCAGGTAAAACTGCACCTGCATCAGGGCACGACCGAGCAGATATCGCAGATGTTGGTCAACGGCGAAGTCGACATCGCCATTGCCACAGGCGCGAAGGAGCAGATGCCGCACTGCGTGCTGCTGCCCTGCTACGAGTGGTACCGCCGCGTCGTCGTACCTCGCGTTCATCCATTGGCGCGGGCGAAGACGCTCTCCCTGCAGAAGCTTGCCGGATACCCGCTCGTGACCTACGTATTCAACATGACCGGCCCTGCGTCGCTACCGGATGCTTTCGCGGCCGAGGGGCTCGAGCCTGACATCGCGCTGACCGCACGCGATGCGGATGTCATCAAGACGTACGTGAAACTCGGCCTCGGCGTCGGGATCGTCGCGGCCATGGCTCTCGATCCGGCGGAGGACGGCGACCTCGTCTCCTTCGATGCCACGCACCTCTTTCCGCGCCATCTCACTTGGGTGGGATTCCGTCGCGGAACATTCCTGCGCCGCTATACCCTCGACTTCATGCAGCTGCTGGCGCCGCACCTCGACCGGACGCGGGTCCAGAAGGCCGAGCGGTCCGCCAACCAGGACGAGGTCGAGCGCCTCTTCGCAGATATCCCCCTGCCCCTTCGCGCCTGAGGGGTGGGGTAGTTTAGAATTCAAACTATTGTCTAACCCCCTTTCCTGACGAGGTCCCGACATGGCTCTCATTTCGATGCGTCAACTGCTCGACCACGCCGCCGAACACGGTTACGGCGTGCCCGCCTTCAACGTCAATAACCTCGAGCAGGTTCAGGCCATCATGCAGGCTGCGGATAAAACCGACAGTCCGGTGATCATGCAGGCCTCAGCTGGGGCACGTAAGTACGCGGGCGAAGCGTTTCTGCGGCACCTCATCGAGGCGGCCATCGAAACCTACCCGCATATCCCCATCGTGATGCACCAGGACCATGGTGCCAGCCCCTCGGTATGCATCCAGTCAATCCGTTCGGGATTCTCGAGCGTGATGATGGACGGCTCGCTCAAGGAAGACGGCAAGACCCCGGCATCCTACGAGTACAACGTCGATGTGACGCGCCACGTGGTGCGCATCGCACATGCCGTTGGCGTCTCGGTGGAGGGCGAGCTCGGCTGCCTCGGCTCACTCGAGTCGGGTGCCGCAGGTGAAGAAGACGGCCACGGTGCCGAAGGCACGTTGTCGCACGATCAGCTGCTGACGGATCCCGACCAGGCCGCCGACTTCGTTGCCAAGACCGGCGTCGATGCTCTCGCCATCGCGATCGGCACCTCGCATGGCGCGTACAAGTTCACCCGTAAGCCGACGGGCGACATCCTCGCCATCAACCGTATTCGCGAGATCAACGCGAAGATCCCGAACACGCACCTCGTCATGCACGGCTCGTCCTCAGTTCCGCAGGAGTGGCTGCAGATCATTCGCGAGAACGGCGGTAAGTTGCGTGAGACCTACGGCGTGCCAGTCGAAGAGATCCTCGAGGGCATCAAGCATGGTGTGCGCAAGATCAACATCGACACCGACATCCGCTTGGCCATGACCGGCGCGATCCGCCGTGCCATGACCAAAGACCCGAGCGAATTCGACCCGCGCAAGTACAACAAGGAAGCCATGCTGGCCGCCAAAGAAATCTGCATCGCGCGCTACGAGGCGTTCGGTTGCGCCGGCCAGGCGGCCACCATCCGCCCGATGCCACTTGAGGCGATGGCCAAGCGTTACGCCGCCTAAACGCCGCGTCAGACGCGGGTTTTTATCGCAGTACTGACGCGACAAGGCCGCAGCGCCCCTCAGGGGCGCTTGCGGTACACCTGATCGAACCGGAGCTCGAGATCCGGGTTCGTTCCGCGCATCTGATCGACCACTTCCTTAGCCCAATCGAAGTAGTGCCGCTGCCGCTCGACCGTCCAGTTTTGAGGCGGGTTGGCGATCAGACTGCGCAGGTTGCAAATTTTGTCTGCAAGCTTGACGAGCCGCGCCTCGATCGAGGCACCTCGGGCACGCGTGATCTGCAACTTCTTGCGTACCCGCCAATCGAGTGACTTCTCGTCAGTCGTCTCCATGACGATGCCTGCAATCTGTTCTCCGAACTCGCCCTGCAGTTCCTGGACGCTGGTCTGGGTATCCTCGACGGTGTCGTGCAGCAGCGCTGCAGCCAGCACGATGGGGTCGGTCACCTGCCCCTCGAACCACAACACATGCGCCAAATCGAGCGGATGGTTGATGTACGGCAGTCGGCCCTTGCCCTTGCGACGCTGATGCCGGTGCTTCCAGGCGGCGAACCGGGCTGCACGCAGCACAAGCCCCATACCGGGCTGCTTGTCGACATCAGGATCGGTCAGCACGGCTTGGAACGCGGCTCAGCACAGTCTCACGGGGTGAACACCGCGCGATAGTCGCGGACGAACTGCGCGAGTGTCACAGGGTCACGCCCGGTGATCTGCTTGAACACGTTCGTGGGTTCGACCACATAGCCGGCAGCGACTTCGGCGAAGATGTCGCACACGGCATCCAAATGCCAGCGACTCGCCAGAAACTTGCCGAGGTACGCCTTGTACGCAGCCGGATCCTGCGGCACGTAGTCTATTTGACGACCGAGCTCACGCGAGAAGACCGCTGCAATCTCGTGGAAGCTCAGCTTGTCCGGACTCGTGACATCGTAGCTCTTGTTCTCATGGCCCGTTGTCGCGAGGCAGTGCGCAGCGAAGAACCCCGCGTCCCGCGAGTCAGTCAACGCCGCCGCGCCCTTATCACCAAACGGGTAGTAGAACTTGCCCTCCGCCTTGATGGTGGCGGCATTGGACAGAAAGTTCTGCATGTAGAAGCTCGGCCGGACCATAGTCCACGCAACACCGCTCGCCCTGATGTGCTCCTCCGATTCCCAGTGCACCCGATGCGTAGGGTTGCGAGCGGTAGGAAGGGACTCCATGGAGGAAATTTTCAAAACGTGCTCTACGCCCGCCGCAACGGCGGCATCCACGACACGCTTTTCCAGCGCCAGTTGCTGCTCGCCGTTCGGGAAGATGACTGCGACCTTCCGGACACCCTGCATCGCAGCCCGAAGACTGTCAGCATCGCCGGCATCACCGGTCACAAGTTCGACGCCGGCAGCGGCGAGTGTCGCGGCCTTCGCCGGGTTGCGTACCAAGGCTCTGACGGGCAAGCCACGCGCTGCCAATTCACGCGCCGCATGGCTTCCCGTACGACCGGTTGCTCCAGTGATCAGTATCATCTTCCCCCCAAGTCCAATTGCTGCATAATCGAGCGCGCAAGGGATACCACAGAACCGGGACTCTCACCATGATTCGAAGCATCTGCGACCTTTCCGACGACTATCCCGACGCAGTTCAGACCGGCGAGTCCCGATTCCGGGACTACGGCTCGCTGCG
>CAISHQ010000072.1 GCA_903885195.1 uncultured Pseudomonadota bacterium
CTCAAACAACTTATAACGTAACCCAACTAGGTGAGTTCAAAGATCTTCAGTACTAAAGGTAAGTACTGGACCCCGGCGCGCGTCAAGATAGTTGTCGCCTGAGTCATGCAGCCAACCCGACTTTATGACCCTGTTCAGCACTCGCCGTTCCCACCAGTTTTTGCTTCTCAGGGTTCAACGTGACGACCTCTACACGCGACCAGTTGCGAGTCTCTTTCGCCCAGCGCCGTGGGTTTTGGGCGCGGGCGTGTTGGTAGACCGCATGACGCTGCTCGAGAATATCCCGATCGCGCCCGTCGTGACGATCCGCGGGGCTGATATACCGAATGCCGCTGTGCAGATGCTCGTGGTTGTACCAGTTCACAAACCTGCTCGCCCAAGCTCGGGCGGCATCCAGACCAGCGAACCCTTTGACTGGAAACTCGGGCCGATACTTGGCGGTGCGAAACAGGCTCTCGACGAAAGCATTATCGTCACTGACCCGCGGGCGCGAGTACGAGGGTTTGATCTGCAACCAGAACAACATTGCCAAGACGGTGCTCGCCTTGAAGGTCGAACCGTTATCGCCGTGCAAAACGGGTTTGGCTTGCAGGGTATGAATGTCCTCGGCCAGCGCTGTGCGCTTGACCAGGTGCGTGGCGTGGGCAGAGTCGTCCGTGTCGTGCACCTCAAAGCCGACAATCTTGCGGCTGAAGACATCCAGAATCAGATACAGATAAAACCATCGACCAGCAACGTCGGCGGGCAAATACGTCATATCCCAACACCACAATTGTCGCGGCGCCGTGGCCACATGCGTGGTCGGCGGCTTGCTCGGGCGCGGCGCTTTGGCCCGTCCTCGGTGTTGATTCTGTCCATGGGCACGCAGCACCCGATGAAAGCTCGATTCGCTGGCCAGATACACCCCTTCGTCTGCGAGCGTCGGAACGATTCGCGCGGGCGGCATGTCGGCAAACCGCGACTCGTTGGCAACGCGCAGCAAAGTCTCCTTCTCCTGCGCACTCAACGCGTGCGCGGGCGTCGGGCGAACGACGAGCGGGCGACGATCGCCTTCGGTGAGTCCGCTGCCCAACTTCCAGCGCTGCAGCGTTCGCACCGTGATTCCCGCCTCGGCACAGGCGGGTTTCAGGCGCGCGCCATCGCGGTGAGCCATTTCGATGTCCTGGGCCAGGACGGAGCGATCTTCGAGACCGATCATTCGGCCTCGCCCTTGTCTTTGTTGAAGACCGCCTCGAGCTTTCGGGACAGCACGAGCAAGGCTGCTGTTTCCGCCAGCGCTTTGTCCTTGCGGTGCAACTCGCGCTCCAGTTCCCGGATACGTTTGCGATCCTGCTTGGTTTGCTGGGGACTTGCGCGGGCTTCCTCCGGTTCGGCCAGCGCCTGGGTGGCGCTGTCTCGCCACTGCTGCAGCTGCTGCGGATATACCCCGTGCTCTCGACACCACGCACTTCGAGCCGATTCGTCCATCGCAGCCGTTGCAAGCACTGCCTCGAATCGCGCCCGCGCTGACCAGGCCCGCTCGCGAGCGGGCCTGGTCAGCGAATCGCTGCGCCACCGCTCCAAAGTCTGTGCGGCCACACCGAGCTCGCGTGCGAGTTCCGCCACTGGTGCACTTTCCGGCGGAAGCATCCGCGCTACCGCC
>CAISHQ010000073.1 GCA_903885195.1 uncultured Pseudomonadota bacterium
CATGGATCGGATTTGCGACAACGCACTCGGCATCGCCCGCTTCCTGGCGGAGCATCCCGCGGTCAGCTGGGTGAATTACGCAGGACTACCGGATCATCCCGACCATGCTCTCGTGCGTCAGTACATGGGAGGTCGGGCCTCGGGCATCCTCACCTTCGGCGTGAAGGGAGGCCGCGCTGCAGGCGAGAAATTCCTCGATGCCCTGAAGCTCGTGATCCGGCTCGTGAACATTGGTGATGCGCGATCGCTTGCCACCCACCCGGCTTCAACCACACATCGGCAACTGTCGCCCGCAGAACTCGCGAAGGCGGGCGTTTCCGAGGACATGGTGCGCCTGTCGATCGGCATCGAACACATCGAGGATCTGCAAGAAGACCTCGATCAGGCGCTGCGCAGTGCTCAGGCGAGCTAGCGACGGCGCGTGGTGAACTAGCGCCGAGACGTGGTGGACTAGCGCCGGCGTTTGGCGGTCTTGCGCGCGGGCTTGGCGCGCGAACTGCGGCGGGTCGGTGTTGCGGGTTTGGCCCGCGATGCCGACTTCTCTGTGGCGCGTGCGCTTGAGGTCTGCGTGGCGCGTGCCGAGCGGCCGCGCGCCTCCTCGACTTGTTCCTGGAGGATGCGGAACAGGCTGTCGATGAACTCCTTGCGCTCACCGGCCAGCTTCGCCTCCTGCTCGGGGCTGAAATCGAACGCATCGATTTCGCCCGCGGCGAGGCCGCCCTGGCGAACCTGGATCGCCTCGAACGCGGCGAGGCGCTCGCGCAGGGTCCACACCTCGCTGCCGAGCACCACGACCATATTGAGGATCTTGTCGATCGCCGGGTCAGCAAAGAAATAGGGACGCCCGCCGCGAATGGTGCGGCGCATCGGCTCGCGGCTCATTTCCACGCTCCGAAGCAGTACCACATGATCCCGTCGGTCAGGCGACCCGTCTTGTCGCTATCGACCTCCGGCGGACGCGTCGCCGACTCGGACCACACCTTCTCGCCGTACCAGCCGACGGAGGGAATCACGAACTGCAGGAAATTCTTCGGCTTGAAGCCGGCGCGGGCACACACCGCCTGGGGATCGAGATCGCGGAACGGCTTGTAGAACGGCTCGTTGTTGTAGGCGCTGTCCCAATCGAGATAGAACGCCTCGTAGGGCGAGAGCTGCCCGTTCGGCGGCAACTCCATATGCAGCATCAGACCACCAGGCTTCAGCACGCGATAGGCCTCGGCAATGATCTTCTCGATGCCCTTCTTCGGTACCTCGTGCAGGAACATCGATGAAAACACCACATCGAAGCTCGCATCCGGGAAGTCGAGCTGCTCGGCATTCATCTGGTGGAAGTGGATCTCTCGGCCCTGCGCCTGCGCGCGCGCATGCGCGTAACGCAGGCACGGGGCTGCCACATCGATGCCATGCACCTCTGCCTCGGGAAATTGATCTTTCCAGGAGCCGGTGTTGTGGCCGATGGTGCAGCCGAGATCAAGAATCTTCTTCGGCTTGAGATTCGGAAACTTCAGCCGAATGAACCCGGCGATCGATTGGCCGATGTCATCGAGGTTTTGGCCCATGAGGCCGAACGAGAACACCGCGAGACCGTTATCGTAGAGCGCTCCTGCAGCCAGATCCTCGGCTTCGTACTCACCGTCGTAGTTGCCCGCCATCAGATGCACGTCGATCGCGGACACGTAGCGCGGCACCTCGAAGCCTTCCTTCAGCTGCAGCGAGCCGAACTTCTTGCGCCGCGCGAGGCGAGCCGCCTTGTCCTTGAGCTGCGGACGATTGCGTTCAAGCGGCGGGAACACCGACTGCCAGACCATGTCTTGTGC
>CAISHQ010000074.1 GCA_903885195.1 uncultured Pseudomonadota bacterium
CGCCGTGCGCGTGCCGACCATCAACGTATCGCTGGTCGATCTCACGTTTACGGCCCAGCGGCCGACGTCGGTCGATGAAATCAATGGCCTGCTCAAGGCGGCTGCGGCAGGTCCGCTCAAGGGCGTGCTCGCCTACACGGATGCGCCGCTCGTGTCGATCGACTACAACCACGATGCGCACTCCTCGACCTACGACGCAACGATGACCAAGGTCACGGGCGGCACGCTCGTGAAGGTCTGCTCGTGGTACGACAACGAGTGGGGGTTCTCCAATCGCATGCTCGACACGGCGCTGGCTTGGTCGCAGGCGGGCTGAGCATGCGCGTGCGTCGCATGACGGATCAGGCCCTCGCGGGCAAGCGCGTGATGATCCGCGAGGATCTGAACGTGCCCGTCGATGGCGGCGTGGTGACGAGCGATGCGCGCATTCGTGCGGCATTACCGACGATACGTGCGGCTGTCGAGCAGGGCGCGCGGGTGATCCTGCTGTCGCATCTGGGCAGACCAAAGGAAGGCGAGTTTTCTGCCGAAAACTCCCTTGCGCCGGTCGCCACGCGACTCGGTGAACTGCTCGGCCAGCCGGTGCGACTGCAGCGCGATTGGCTCGATGGTGTGGAGTGCGCGCCGGGCGAAGTCGTGCTCTGCGAGAACGTGCGCTTCAATAAGGGCGAGAAGAAGGACGACGAAACCCTTGTGCGGCGTATGGCGGCACTCTGCGACGTGTTCGTCATGGACGCGTTCGGCACCGCGCACCGCGCCGAGGCGAGCACGCACGGCGTGGCCCGCTTTGCGCCCATCGCCTGTGCGGGGCCGCTGCTGGTCGGCGAACTCGAAGCGCTCGAGCGGGCGCTCGCGCATCCGGCACGGCCGCTGGTCGCGATCGTGGCGGGCTCAAAAGTGTCGACCAAGCTCACGGTGCTCGAGTCGCTGCTCGCCAAGGTGGACAAGTTGATCGTGGGTGGCGGCATCGCCAACACCTTCCTGGCAGCCACGGGAGTGGCGATCGGCAAGTCGCTGCACGAACCCGACATGCTTGATACGGCCCGCGCCTTGCTGGCCCAGGCCAAGGCGCGCGGCGCGGACATTCCCCTCCCGACTGATGTGGTGGTGGCCACGGAGTTTGCACCGACGGCCATCGCGACGGTGAAGCCGGTCGCGGCGGTCGGCGCCAACGAACTGATTCTCGACATCGGGCCGCAAACGGCCGGCGTACTGGCGCAGATGCTGCAGTCAGCGGGCACGATCCTCTGGAACGGCCCGGTGGGTGTGTTCGAGTTCGACCAGTTTGGCGGTGGCACGCGCGTTATCGCCGAGGCGATCGCGCGCAGCCCGGCGTTTTCGCTTGCCGGCGGCGGCGACACCCTCGCGGCCATCGAGAAGTACGGTGTCGAGCAGGGCATCTCCTATATCTCGACCGGTGGCGGTGCCTTTCTCGAGTTCGTCGAAGGCAAGACGCTGCCCGCTGTGGCGGCACTCGAGGCTCGCGCCGACAGCTGAGTCGTCGAGTGTCGGGTTGGCGATCGCGGTTTCGTCTGTCACCGGGTTCGCGTGCAGCGCGTCGATGGGCTAGCCCTGCGACGCGCCGCACTCCACAATGTAGCCATGCTTCGCAGAACCAAAATCGTGGCGACCCTCGGGCCGGCCACGGACGAACTCGATGTGCTCATCGACATGTGCCGCGCCGGTCTCGATGTGGCGCGGGTCAACTTCTCCCACGGTGCCGTCGAAGATCATTTGCGGCGCATCGAGCTGCTGCGCACGGCCTCGGCGCGAGCGGGACGATACGTGGCCATCCTCGGGGATCTGGCCGGGCCCAAGATCCGCATCGAAAGCTTCGTGGACGGTGCCGTGCAACTCGTCGAGGGTCAGCCGTTCGTGCTCGACACCGCGCTCGACAAGCGTGCGGGCACGATCGACTCCGTAGGCGTCGCCTATAAAGAACTCACGGCAGACGTATTCGCCGGCGATACGCTACTTCTGAACGATGGCCTTATCGTCCTCGAGGTGACGGAGGTCGAGGGCACGCGCATCCACACGCGTGTCGTGGCGGGCGGCGAGTTATCGAATCGCAAGGGACTCAACCGCAAGGGCGGCGGAATCTCCGCGCCCGCGCTCACCGATAAAGATCGCGAAGACATCCGCTTTGCGGCGGCACAGGGCCTCGACTACGTGGCCTTGTCGTTCGTACGCGATGCGGACGATATCCATCTCGCGCGCGAGTTGTTACGTGCCGCGGGCGGTGCCGGCGTGCGCATCGTCGCCAAGATCGAGCGACATGAAGCGATCGCGCAGTTGGCCGGAATCATCGACGCCACCGACGTCATCATGGTGGCGCGCGGCGATCTCGGCGTGGAAATGGGTCATGCGGCACTCACGGGCTTGCAGAAGACCATCATCCATCAGACTCGCCATCGCAATCGCGTGGTGATCACCGCGACGCAGATGATGGAATCGATGATCACCAACCCGGTACCGACCCGCGCCGAGGTGAGCGACGTCGCCAACGCCGTGATGGATGGCACGGACGCCGTGATGCTGTCGGCCGAGACTGCGGCGGGCAAGTACCCGGTCAAGGCCGTTGCAGCCATGACTGAAGTGATCGAGGGCGCCGAAACCTATCACCTCTCGATGCACCGGCCGCGCGAGCGCTCGAACGTGCGCTTCAGTCACACCGAGGAGGCGATCGCCAACGCCGTGATGTACACGGCCAATCACCTCAACGTGCGCGCGATCGTGGCGCTCACCGAGAGTGGTGCCACGACCCAGTGGATGTCGCGCCTGCGCTCGGACATCCCCATCTACGCCTTCACCCGCCATGAGGCGACCCGTCGGCGCGTGACGATCTATCGCGGTGTGTATCCGGTCGCCTTCGATATCCCGCGCGACAGCCGCCGGACCCTGTTCCAGAGCGTCTTCGACATGCTGCTCGAGCTGGAGTTGGCCGCTGAGGGCGATCAGATCATCCTCACCCAGGGTGAGCTCACCGGCGTACAGGGCGGTACCAACTCGCTGCAGATCCTCACGGTGCATAGGGCTCTCGCATGAAAAAAACGCTGCTGTGGCTCGGCGGTGCCTTGACGATGGCATTGGCCGTACTGCTGGTGGTGGTGTGGTGGTTGCTGCGCGGATCGTTACCGCAACTGTCGGGTGAGCTCGAGGGCAGCGAGGGTGGCCCGCAAGCGCAGGTCGTGCTGCAACGCGATGCGGATGGTGCACCCACAGTGCGCGGCGACAGTTGGCCCGACGTCGCTTACGGACTCGGCGTGCTGCACGCCCAAGATCGATTTTTCCAGATGGATTTGTCACGGCGATTCGCGGCGGGCGAACTGTCGGCACTGCTCGGCAGCAGCACCGTGGAGCAGGACAAGCGGGCTCGGGCCTTTCGTCTGCGTCAGGTGGCACGTCAGGCGATTGCCGCGGCGACGCCCGAGCAGCGCGAGTGGATCGAGGCCTACACGCGCGGCGTGAATCGTGGCCTCGATGAACTTCGCGTGCGGCCGTGGGAATACATACTGCTGCGCGCAACGCCCGAGCCGTGGCGCGCGGAGGACTCCATCCTCGTGCTGCATTCGATGTGGTGGCAGCTGCAGCACGAAGGCGTGCAGACCGAGATCGCCCGTCGCAGTATCGAACTGCGACTGATCGAGCGTATCGCCGCCGCCTCGCGCGAAGAGGCCGATGCCAGTCAAGCGGCTGAAGTGCTGAGGTTTTTCTTCCCGCGTGGCAACGAGTGGGATGCACCGAATTTCCCGACCATTGAGGCTGCACGCGAGGCCAACGGTGGTCAGTTCTTCGTAGCTCCGCCCGTGCCCTCACCCGATGCGCTCGACCTGCGGGCGACCTCGCGCGCGGCGGCGGTCGCTGCTGCGGGGGGCGCGGCTGCGGGCGGGACCCGTCAGGCTGAGGGGCCGCAGGGCGTCCTAGGCAGCAATGCCTGGGCGGTGGCGGGCGCACACACCGCGAGTGGTGTCGCGCTCGTTGCGGGAGATATGCACCTTGGACTGCGCGTACCCACCGTGTGGTACCGAGCACGACTGCAGATCTCGGGTGGTGGGCAGGCCCAGTCGGCCGCAACAGCCACGGAACTCAATGGCGTGACCTTGCCGGGTCTGCCCGTCGTTGCGGCCGGCAGCAACGGCCATATCGCCTGGTCGTTCACCAATAGCTATGGCGATTGGATCGACGTTCGACCGCGCAGTTGTTCGCTGGCGCGGGGGACCTACGCGACCGCCGAGGGAGAGCGGCGCTTCAGGGTCATCCGCGAGCGCATCGAGGTCGCTCGCAGCGACGTCGTGCCGCTCGATGTGTACGACTCGCCGCATGGCGTGATGGTCGAGCGCAGCCCGAACGATCCGGCGCTCGGCGAAACCTGTTGGCTGGCCCGTTGGTTGATCTCGGAGCCGGGTGCCACGAACCTCGCGGCGCTGGAGCTGCAGCAGGTGCGCAGTCTCGACGCCGCCCTCGCGCTCGCGCCCAGCGTCGGGATACCGCACCAGAACTTCACCTTGGGCGATCGCAGCGGGCGCATCGCCTGGACCATTATCGGGCGTATTCCGCAAGGCGAACTCGGCCCCGAGACGCCGCGCCCGGTGCTCTGGCGCGATGCGGCCTCGGCACCACGCATCGTCGATCCGGAGGTCGGTCGACTGTGGAGCGCCAACTCGCGTCACGTCGAGGGCGAGCTCGAGCGAGTGCTCGGCAACGACGAGGCGACCGGTGGCATGGGCTATGACATGGGGGCGCGCCAGGGACAAATTCGCGATGGCTTGCTTGCGTTGCGTGCACCGGCGACACCCGCGGACATGCTGGCCATCCAACTCGATGACCGCGCGCTGTTCCTCGAGCGCTGGCAACGGTTGCTGCTCGCTACGCTCGACGAAGATGCCTTGCGCAACCAGCCGCAGCGCGCGGAGCTGCGACGGCTCGCGGCTGACTGGCAGGGCAGGGCGATCCCTGAATCGGTCAGTTACCACCTCGTCAGGACGTTTCGCGACCAGACGCGCCGCGCGAGCTGGGAGATGATCACCCGCACGCTGCAGGCGGGCACGGACTCGTACCCGGCCAATCTTTTCGAGGGGTCCTTGTGGCGACTCCTCACTGAGCAGCCACCGCACATGCTGGCCGAGCCGCACGCGAATTGGCGCGCGTTTCTGCTGGCGCAGGTGGATGCGGTGATTGCTGACCTCGCCACGCGTTGCTCCTCGCTGGCCACGTGCAACTGGGGTGAGCGAAACACCTCGCGGATCCGTCATCCCTTGTCGGCCTCGCTGGGTCCGCTCGCGCGCTATCTCGACATGGCGCCGAGACCGTTGCCGGGCGACAACGACATGCCGCGGGTCGCGGGTCGCGGCTTCGGGGCCTCCGAGCGTTTTGCGGTGTCGCCGGGGCGCGAGGCCGAGGGCTATTTGCAGATACCGGGTGGCCAGAGCGGTCATCCGCTGTCGCCGTTCTATCGTGCCGGTTACGAGGATTGGGTTACGGGTCGTGCGCGACCGCTGCTGCCCGGCCCCACCGTGCATACGCTCGTTCTCAAAGCTGCGGCAGCGTCTGGAGAGTGACCATGATCGAGGGCAAGAGCCAGAGTCGTTTCGAAGGCACCGAGCGATACATCGCCACGGGTGATCTCGGCATGGCCGTCAACGCCGCCGTGACGCTCGCGCGTCCTTTGCTCATTAAAGGCGAGCCGGGAACGGGCAAGACGCAACTGGCAATCGAAGTCGCCACTGCACTCGGCCGGCCGCTCTTCGAGTGGCACGTCAAGTCGACCAGCAAGGCGCAGCAGGGACTTTATGAGTACGACGCCGTATCGCGTCTGCGAGATTCGCAGTTGGGTGATCCGCGCGTTGCCGATATCAGCCACTACATCGTGCGGGGCAAGTTGTGGGAGGCCTTCGAGTCGGAGGTTCAGCCCGTTCTGCTCATCGACGAGATCGACAAGGCAGACATCGAGTTCCCGAACGACCTGCTGCGCGAACTCGATCGGATGGAGTTTTACGTCTATGAGACGCGCGAGCTCATCAAGGCGCGGCACCGCCCGATCATCATCATCACCAGCAACAACGAGAAGGAGTTGCCGGACGCATTCCTGCGCCGCTGCTTCTTCCACTACATCCGTTTCCCGGACCAGGACACGATGAGTCGCATCGTCGAGGTGCATTACCCGAACCTGAAGCGGGAGCTGCTGGCCGAGGCACTGGGCGCGTTCTACAAGGTCCGTGAGACACCGGGGCTGAAGAAAAAGCCCTCCACCTCTGAGCTGCTCGACTGGATCAAGTTGCTGCTCGCCGAGGACATTCCGCCCGAGGCGCTGCGCAGCGATGATCCGAAGAAAGCGATCCCGCCGCTCTACGGTGCACTGCTGAAGAACGAGCAAGACGTACACCTGTTCGAGCAACTGGTGTTCCTCAACCGACGAGTCCGCTGACGCGGGGCGCCAGGGGTGCTGGTCCGCTTTTTCTTCGACTTGCGTACGGCCGGTGTGCCGGTATCGCTCACCGAGTTTCTCTCCCTGCTGCAGGCCCTCGAGGCGCGCGTGGCGTCCTGCTCCGCCGAGGAGTTCTACTGGCTGGCAAGGCTGGCACTGGTCAAGGACGAACGGCACTTCGATCGCTTCGATCGCGTGTTCGCCCAGCATTTTGAGGGAGCTGAGCGGCTCTTCGAGAAGATCATCGCCGAGGTGCCAGCCGATTGGCTGAAGCAGCTTGCTGAGCGGGTGCTCTCCGAGGAGGAACGGCGCAAGATCGAAGCGCTTGGTAGTTGGGACAAACTACTCGACACGCTGCGCCAGCGACTCGCCGAGCAAAAAGAGCGTCACGAAGGTGGCAGCAAGTGGATCGGCACGGGCGGTACCTCGCCGTTCGGCTCCGGCGGCTACAACCCAGAGGGAGTGCGGATCGGTGACGCCGGCAAGCGGCAGCGCCGCGCGGTCAAGGTGTGGGAGTCACGCGAGTACCGCAACTTCGACGATCAGCGCGAGATCGGCACTCGCAATCTGAAGGTCGCGTTGCGCCGGCTGCGCAAGTTCGCACGTCAGGGGGCAGCGGATGAACTCGATCTCGGTGGCACCATCGATGCGACCGCGCGCAATGCGGGCTGGCTCGATCTGAAACTGCGGCCCGAGCGGCGCAATACGATCAAGGTTCTGCTGCTGCTCGATGTCGGCGGTTCGATGGATGACCACGTGCGCGTTTGCGAAGAGCTGTTCTCCGCGGCGCGTAGCGAATTTCGACATCTCGAGTATTTCTACTTCCACAATTTCATCTACGAGGGATTGTGGAAGGACAACCGCCGCCGGCATACCGAGCGCACCTCGACCCTGCAAATGCTGCGCACGTTCAATGCCGACTACCGGGTGATTTTCGTCGGTGATGCGACGATGAGCCCCTATGAAATCGTTCAGCCGGGCGGTAGCGTCGAGCACTGGAACGAGGAGGCAGGCAGCGCCTGGATGCAGCGTATCGCCGCGCACTTTCCCTATCTCGTGTGGCTGAATCCGGAACCGGAAGAGCGCTGGGATTGGACGCCCTCGATTCGCCTCACTCAGGAACTCGTCGTCGGGCGCATGTTCCCCCTGACTCTGGACGGCCTCGATCGAGCGACGGCGGCGCTGCGCCGCAAGCAAGTTACTCCGTGAGGAACTCGAGCAGCGTATGACGCTGCGCGAGCGTGTCGGTGTAACCCATTTCGATCAAGGCCCGGGTGAACGAGGCCTCGAACAGCAGGTAGCTGGCGAGCAGTCCCCCGGCCTCGCCGCGCGCGCCAATCACTGCGAGCAGGGTGCGCAAAGCGGGCGGGAGAGATTTGATATGACCGATGGCAACTTCCCGCGGGTCGACGCTCGGCATGAGCCGCAGTGCTGACACCTGCCGCAATCCCATGACCGGCCGCCCTGCTTCGCCTAGGAATCGGTTGGTTCGCTCCAGTTGATCGAAGTCGGCATCCATCTGGTCGCTGAACAGGGTGTCGAGCATGAAGCCGAAGATTTCGCCGGACGAGGGAGCATGTCGCATGCCGACGAGCGAACCGAGCCCGGCGGCGTATTGCGCACGCACGCCAAGCACGAGCAGGCGTTTCGCACCGAGGTGGATTGCCGGCGAGAGGGGTGCGAGTTGACGCATCGCGCCGTCGCCGTAGTAAACGTCACCGATGCGCACACCCGGAAAGAGGAAGGGAATCGCCGCACTCGCCATGAGATGGTCGAGGTCGAGCCGCTCGCGTGTGCCGCGTCGACGCACTCCCTGCCATTCCGGCACGCAGGCTTCGGCTTCGAAGAACACCCGGTGGTGGCCACCCGCGTAGGTGGTCGCGGCAAGAGCCAGCGCGTGCAGCGAGCCGTTGGCCACGTGCTCGCGTATGGCGTCCCAGTCGATGCGCTCGGCGAGCAGCGTGCGAAGCGGCGTGTTGTCGAAGAGCGCGCTCGGTGTCTGCGCGAGACGTCCTCCGCTGATGGCCGAGAGGGCCCAGCGAAGACCGGCGCCGACCATCGACGGCAAGCCGGCGTGAAAGACCTGTTCGACGCTGAAATTGGCCCAGACGGCCTCGAGGCGCTGGATCCCCATGCGCCAGTCGTCGGCATGGGTCGCCAGGACGGCGGCGCACACGGCGCCCGCCGAGGTGCCGACGATTACATCGTACGGGGGGCGCTCCTCGGGCCAAATCTCTGCCAGGGCCTTGAGTACGCCCACCTGGTATGCGGCGCGAGCGCCGCCGCCCGACAGGACCAGGGCGGTCTGTCTGCGTTGCAGGGAAGATTCTGTTGTATCCGGGTGCGTCACTCGTGGAAGATAGGGTTTCATACTTCAAGGAGGAGTTCCATCATGGCGCAAAGTCTTCGCCTCTCGAGCATCGTCACCGCCGTACTCGGTGCGCTTGCTCTATTCGCGCTGTCTCTCCCTGTTTTTGCCGCAAGCCCCAAGGTGGGCAGTCCCGCGCCGGAGTTCCGCCTGCAGGACCAGAACGGCAAGTGGGTGTCGCTCAAGGATTATCGTGGCAAATGGGTGGTGCTCTACTTCTATCCCAAGGACAACACGCCGGGCTGCACCACGCAGGCCTGCGAGTTCCGGGACAATATTTTTGCTTTCAACCGAGCAAATGCGGTCATCCTCGGCGTGAGCGTTGACGATGTGAACTCCAAGAAGGATTTCGCCAAGGAGCACAGTCTGCCGTTCTCGGTACTTGCCGACTCGACCAAGGCAACGACGAAGACCTATGGTGTGCTCACCAGTATGCTCGGGCTCGTGGAGTTCTCGCGCCGCGACACCTTCATCATCGATCCGCAGGGGCGCGTCGCCAAGCACTGGGAAAAGGTCGATCCGGACGGCCACTCCAAGCTTGTGCTCAACGAACTGAAGCGCTTGCAGGCGGGCGCCTGACGGGGCACGCTCGAAAATGGACAGAGCGGCGGGCCGGCGCATCGATCGGCGGCACCCCGAGGCATCATCGGCGCTTCAACAACACGGGGGTGTGAGATGGATAAGGCGCA
>CAISHQ010000075.1 GCA_903885195.1 uncultured Pseudomonadota bacterium
CGCGGCCACACCGAGTTGTATCGCGGCGCTGAGTACGTCGTCGACTTCGTGCCGAAGACCCGCATCGAAGTGGCCGTGCGCGCCGATCTCGTCGATCAGGTCACGGAGGCCATCGTCAAGGCGGCCAAGACGGGCAAGGTAGGCGACGGCAAGATTTTCATCACCGACATCGACCGGGTGATCCGCATCCGCACGGGTGAGACAGACGAGTCGGCCCTGTAAGCGGCCCGCCGAGTCGGCTGTCCGCGTTGTAAACTCGCGGCATGTCAAAAGCCATCCGCATCCACGAGGCCGGCGGCCCCGAAGCGATGCGTTTCGAAGAGTGCGATCCTGGTGCGCCCGCCGAAGGCGAGGTGCAGTTGCGCCATACCGCCATTGGTCTGAACTACATCGACGTCTACGATCGCAGCGGTTTGTATCCGATGCCGCTACCTGGCGGCCTCGGGCGTGAGGCAGCCGGTGTCGTCGTCGCAGTAGGCCGCAAGGCGCGCGGGTTTCGCAAGGGTGATCGCGTGGCCTACGTTCACACGCAACCGGGCAGCTACAGTGAAGTGCGCAACGTGCCGGCGAGCCGGCTCGTCAAACTGCCGAAATCCGTGAGTGACGAACAGGCTGCGGCGCTGATGCTCAAGGGGCTGACAGCCGAGTACCTGTTGCGACGCACCTATCGCGTGCAGCGGGGCGACTGGATTCTGGTGCATGCGGCCGTCGGTGGCGTCGGGTTGATTCTGTGTCAGTGGGCCAAAGCGCTCGGCGCGCGAGTGATCGGCGTGGTGGGCAGCGAGGCCAAAGCCGCGCTCGCTCGGCGCAACGGCTGCAAGCACGTGCTCGTGATGGGCCGCGACAAAATCGTCGAGCAGGTACGCGCCCTGACGGGCGGCCAGGGTGTCGCCGTGGTGTACGACTCCGTCGGGCGCGAGACGTTCATGGACTCACTCGATTGCCTGAAACCTCTCGGCATGATGGTGAGTTACGGCAACGCGTCGGGCCCGCCACCTCTGATCTCGCCGCTCGAACTCTCCAAGCGCGGCTCGCTGTTTCTCACGCGGCCCTCGCTGTTTGCGTACATCGCTGATCGCAAGGATCTCGACGCGGCCGCGCGAGCTCTCTTTCGCGTGGTGAGTGCGCGCAAGGTCAAGCTGCATATCGGCCAGCGGTACGCGCTCGCCGATGCCGCCCAAGCGCATCGCGATCTCGAGGCGCGCAAGACCACGGGGTCAACCGTTCTACTGCCGTAGACGAGCCCCGGGGCCCCGAGCCGCCGACTCACATCTCAGGTAAGCCACCTCGCTTGATAGGCGCCGTCCGGGTCGTATCGCTCGGCCTGAGCCCTCACGTTGAACACGCGATTGCGCGGGTCATTGCCGACGCCCGCCACGTATTGCCAGTTGCCCCAGTTCGGGCCCACGTCAAAATCGATCAAGTGTTCTTCGAACCACGCGGCGCCCCAACGCCAGTCGATGCCTGCGGTTCGCGTCAGCCAGCTGGCGACATTTTGCCGCGCTCGATTCGATAGCTGTCCGGTGGCCGCAAGCTCGCGCATGCCGGCATCGACCAAAGGCTCGCCTGTGGTGCCCCGACACCATCGCTCGAACACGGCGGCATCCTGTGCGCCGCAGGGCGTGCGACCGCGAACGCCGGTCGCCGCAAACGCTCGTCTGCCCCCGCGGCGCACCCAGAAATGGAAGTACTCCCGCCACAGCAGTTCGAAGCCGAGCCAGTAGGTCGACTCGTTGGCGATGCGCTCGCGCTCGTAGCGGTGGATTTCTTTGGCGACCTCGCGCGGCGAAAGCGAGCCGAGCGCAAGCCAGGGCGAGAGGCGCGAGGAGAAATCCGCGCCGATGAGTCCGTCGCGGGTCTGCTTGTAGCGGGCGATCGCATCGGTCTCCCAGAACCAATGACGGATTCGCGCCAGACCGTGCGAGCGACCGCCGTGGCATACGAATGAGCTGCGCGGATCGTGCGCTGCCGCTGCAGCCCGCGCGGCGGTGAGATCCGCCGCGGCGTACACGGCATCAGTGTGCTCGTTGGCGAGTGCGGCGAGCTCCTCGGGCAGGGGCGCCAGTTCGCATTCTCCGAGTGGTTCTCGAGCTAGTGCTCCCCAGGCGCCGCCCCGTTCGACGGCGCGCCGAAAATTCGAAAATACGTCGGGGAGCGCATCGACCGCGAACGGCAAATCGGCTGCGGCGATCAGCGTGACCTCATCATGTACCGCGAGCGGGATGTCGTGCGCCGCGAGCGCCGCGCGCACGGCGGCATTCTCGAGTTGCTCATCGAATGCAGGGCAGGGCGCCGTGTGTACTTCGCTCACGCTGAGCTGGGCGGCGAGGGTCGGCAGGCAGTCCTGAGGTTTGCCACGTAGCACGAAGAGAGCCGAACCACGCTCTCGCCACGCGGCGCGCAGTTCGTCGATCGTCTGCAGCAGATGCCCCATGCGGCGCGGACTCGCGCGCGTCACCTCGGGGAGCACGATGACGCCGATTACCCGACCCGCGGTGGCCTCTGCCGCAGCGACGAGTGCCGGCTGGTCGCAGAGCCGCAGATCGGTGCGATGCCAGAGCAGCGCGAG
>CAISHQ010000076.1 GCA_903885195.1 uncultured Pseudomonadota bacterium
GTCCTCCTCGCGAAGACTCCCCTGCATGCGCACGATGTTGCGCAGGTTGACTTTAGGGTCCGACCAATCAGGCATCCCACCGTTTCCCGATGACACGCCCGTCGCGCTGGGTAACTGGCCACCCCAGCCGGTGATAAAACTGCCCCCGAGCGTCAATGCCGCACCCGCTGCAACGCCGCGCCTCATCGCGTCGCGTCGTGTCGTGTTCGTCATGGCTTACCTCGCGAGTGTTTCTCTGCGTGACTGAATCGCTTCACCCTGAACGCGAGGGGCCACCCGTCTAGCGACGGGCAACCCCCCTCGTGTGCCCCGGCGGACGCCGTTGATTGATCTTCCCGGCAACGATTCTTCGCGCGGTCTTAGAACTTGTAATTGACGCGCAGGCCGATCGTGCGCGGCCGCGGCATCTCAGCGAACACCGCCGTCGGTATCGCGAGACCAAACGCAGCAACCGGATTGGTCAGGTTCGCGGGCAATGCGCCGGCTGTGCCGATCCGAGGCGCTGCGCGCGCATCGGCGAATGCGTTGCCCGGGCCCGAGCCCGCTGATTTGACCTTATCGTCATCAGTGGCGTTGTCGACGAACAGCGTGGCACTCCACGTGTCGTTACCGAGGCCGAAGCGCAGGTTCAGGTTGGTGTACGCCTCGAGCCAGATCGTGTTGTCATCTTCGATGAACCGCTCGCCCACGTAAGACATATCGGCATCAGCGAACCAATAGTTGCCGTTGCTGCCGTACGGCCTGCGATAACCCAGATTCAAGGCTGCCGCCGTCTCGGGCGTGTCCTCGATCTTGTTGCCATTGCGACTCACAGCACAGGTTGTCTTCGCCTGGTTGACGCCCGCCGTGACGATCACCGTCGTCACCGGGGTGCAGTTCCCTGTACGCGCGACCTCTGCAGCGCCCGCCGAGAGAGTCGTGTAGTCGGTGAACTCGTACTTCAGGAAATGGGTGAGACCAAAACCCACCGTCAGATACTCTGAAGCACGCCACAGTCCCGACAGTTCGAGCCCCTGCAACTCGGCACCACCGGCGTTGGTGATGCGATTGCCGAGCGTGTTGCCGATGATGACCTGCGTACTCACCTGCTTGTCGGTGAAGTCCTGCAGAAAGGCCGACGCCGTCAACTGCACGTTTCGCGCTGGAGAGGTCCACTTCGCACCGAGCTCGTAAACTTTGATGCGCTCCGGATCGAACTCAACATCCTCGCGACTCGGCAGGCCGAACGCTCCGATCGTCAGGGTGCCGAAGCCACCCGGCTTCTTGCCGATCGAGTAGGAGCCGTAGAGGTTCAGATCATCCGAAGGCTGCCACTGCACCGTTGCCTTCGGAGTGATGTACGAGTCGTTCCGCGTGAAACTCTGCCGACGAATCTGTGTTGCGCCAGCGAAGGTCGCGGGCAACCCAGGCTGGGCTGCATACGGAATCGATGCTGCCGTGCGGCAATCACCCGTCGCACCGCAGACGATCACAGTGCCGGGGCCTTGGTTGCCGGCCGTCACCGGCCCCTCGACCTCGTTGTCCTCGTCGATGTAGCGCGCCTCGCCGATCAGGCGAAACGTCTCGCTGACATCCCACTCGAACTCGAGATAGAACGACTGGTGATCCACCTTGCGATTGACGAGAGACGGTTGGCGTGCCGCCGCCGCATCGTCCATATACGGTGACACGCTGGTTTCCGTGTAGGCTCGACCCACTGGCGACGCCTGAGTCGCACACAGCAGGCGCCCTGGCGGCGGGAACGGAATCGACAGCAACGGACACGACGTGCCAGCCCCGAACAAGATGCTGTTGCGATCCGTCTGATCAGCACGCTCCGTCCAGTACTGATAGCCGGTGATGAACTGCAGCGGTCCCTCGAAATCCGAGGTGAAGCGCAGCTCCTGACTGACTTGCTTGGTAAGACTATCCGTCTTGATGTTTTGCTGGATGACGGTGCGCGCGGTCTTATCGAAGTCCAGATCGGTGCCCACTTCAGCTCGCGTGTAGCCCGTCAACGACGCAAAGGTACCGAACGCTACGTTCAGCTCTTGCACCGCCGAGAACCGCGTCACCTCGCGATCCGTGCCCGTGAACGCGGGTCCAGTGAGACCGTTGTCGCGCGAGCGCGTGAAGTCCGGGTTATAGGTCACGGCGAGCTGGTTGCCCCGCACCATTTGCCCTCTGAAAGACGGCACATTCATGTCGTCGAAAACCATCTCCGGAGTGATCGTCGTCGGCGCCGCGCCGAGCACTGCGGTCTGGAAAGTACGCGCCAGATTCAGCGTATTAGCCGGCAGTGCCGCATTGGCATCAACGAACTGGCAGGACGCATCGAGCACGGGACCTGTTGCGACCAGCGTGCCGCCTGCTGGATTGGCAATCGAGTAGGTTCGGCAACTCGACGCAGCCGCCGGAACGATGGCAACCCCGTTGAAGGCGACATTCGCCTGTGCAGGCTGACCAAAGTGATCGTCGGAGAACTCGGAACGCAGCTTTAAAGAATAGCTGTCGGTCGGCGCCCACTTCAGCGTCAGTGACCCACCGAGGCCATCCCCACCGCCGACGTGCTCGCCGCCGATACTGTTGCGATAGACGCCGCGGTCGTCGAATTTGTAGGCGTTGACTCGGATGCCCAGCGTGTCACTGATGGGCAGAGACAGACTGCCCTTGACGTCGAACGCATCATGCTCGTTGAACTCGGCGGAGGCACTCCCCGACACCTCATCGTCCGGATCTGCCGTGATGTAGGAGATCGCGCCTGCGAAGGCGCTTCGACCGTACAACGCACTTTGCGGACCCTTTACGATCTCGATGCGCTCGATGTCGACGAGCCTTGGGTTAATCAACAGCGAACCACCCGCGACACCGATGGCCTCACTGGACACGTCGATACCATCGACTAGCGTCGCCACGTTCGGCCGACCGCGAGTCGGCGACAGGCCGCGGATGACGATGCGAGTGTCGTAAGGGGCGATGCCGCGATCGAAACTCAGGCTCGGATCGCGATCGATGACGCCTTCGATGTCCTTGATGCCCTCACGCTGCAGCGTATCGGCTGAGATTGCCGTGACAGCGATGGGCACATCCTGCAGGTTTTCCTCGCGCTTTCGCGCGGTGACCACGATCTCTTCCAGCGTGGCCCCATCATCCGGCGCCTGCGCACTTACCGGCAAGGAGATGCAAAGCGTCAACGGTGCAACCCATAGGGCATGGGTCGCCCTGGCGAACTTAGACATATCAACCCCCGTTAGTCGTGCAGCGTGTACCCGCTGCTATGGGGATTTTCTATCACTCGGCGCTCCGATCAGTCGCTGCAACACGATCCTCTTATCCGCTAGACGGACGTCTACGTAGCCCGCAGACAGCCGTCTCAGCGGACGAGCGACACCGTCACCTTGCCCTCGGCATCAATGTCCGACACGTTGAAACGCACCCCGATCACCTGGCCGTAGCCCTCGAGTCGCGGCTTGAGCCAGATCTCGTGCAGCTCCGCATCGGTCAGATCAAACTGACCGATGCGTCGGGAAATCGCGAGCACGTGGCTGTACGGAAACGTGAAACGGCGCCGCCCCGGGGAGACCTCAAGGTCAAGGCAGAGTTGGTAGAAGCAACTCGTGCGATCGAAGATCCCGTGCAGGGCAAGCTCGGAATCGTTCCCGGCAAGCACGGAAGCCCGGATGCGCTCCAGTGTCGGGCGCATCATCGAGATATCGTGCTCAACATATTGTTTAGAAAGCCCTTTATTCTTTGCGAACTGAACGGAATTAAGGTGCATCTTGACCAGCGCATCATTCATTTCGTGCTGGTACGGAATACCGTCCTTGAGCGTGCGCAAAGCCAAGGCAACCGCCTGACCGAGCCGCTCCTCTTCGCCCTGAAACTCGATCGCATCCCCCGCGGCTCGCGACGAAGCCGATGTAGATTCGTTCATTGCCGTCCCTCCCCTGCAACCCACATCCCCGCGCGCCGGACTATAGCGCGTCGTCCGATCCCACGTCCGGTCGGTGGACGATACGGCGTTACCATACTGGTTTCATTGGGCGATATGGCGTAGAACGCAAACGGGAATTTTCGGCAGGGAGGTCGATTCATGTACATGAATTTCTGGTACCCGGTAGTGCGCTCCGAAGACCTCGGAACCACGCCGCAGAAGGTCAGGATCCTGGCGCACGACTTCGTGGTCTTCCGCGACGAGCAAGGAAAGCCCGCCGTGCTCTCCGATACCTGCGTGCACCGCGGTGCGTCGCTGTCGGGCGGCAAGTGCAAGGAAGATGGCACGGTGCAATGTCCCTACCACGGCTGGCGCTTCAACCGCGACGGTGTCTGCACACGCATCCCCTCGATCGGCAAGACCACGAAACCACCGCCGCGTGCTCGTGTCGACGCCTATCCGGTCGAAGAAAAATACGGAATCCTGTTCGCGTTCCTCGGCGATCTAGCGGCAGATCAACGCCCGCCCATCATGCCGATCGACGAGCATGGTACGGACCAATGGCGCTCGACGCTGGTGGTGTTCGAGATCAACTACCACTACGAGCGGTCGATCGAGAACGGTCTCGACCCCGCCCACAACGAATACGTGCACCCCACCCACGGCTATCAGGGTGAGCGCGAAGACTCCTATCTCATGACTGAACTTCGCCCCCATCAGAACAACCCGTGGGGCTATGGCTTCCTATCGACCTTCGATGCGCCGCCGCTCAAGAACCCGATCATGCGCAGGTTCCGTAAGGAAGGCGGCAAGATGGAGGCCGGCTCCGGCACCTACGGCCCTAACCACATGTGGACGTACATCAACTTCTCGCCGAAGACCGCGATGCACCAATACATGTTCGAAGCACCCATTGACGAGAATCGCACTCGAGTCTTCCTACTCAACCAGCGCAACGTAGCCTTCTTCAAGAACAGCAAGATGGGCGCCATCGGCCGGCTGATCAAACCGCGCGTCAATGCCTGGCTCGACAAGAAGATCAACGAGCGCAACATGTTCATCGCCTCGCAAGACATCAAGGTGATGAACAACGTCAAGCCGACGCTGACACCGCCGTCGCGCGCCAAGGAACTCATGATGCCGGCGGACAAGGTGATCTTGCAGTACCGCGACAAACTCGACGAATTCGAAGCGCGCGGCTGGAAACTCGACATGGCTGCAGTGCGCGCGGCGCGCGAGCAGGGCGATGTAATCTACGCGATCCCCTCGCCGGCTCGTCGCGAAACGAATGCCTGGGTTCTGGACGAAGCACCACGAATTGCTCCGCGAGCGAGCTCGCCGCAAGCGACGCTGCAGGCGGCCGGCGGCTGATTCGCCGGCCAACCCACCCGCGCGGCGGCTGAACGGATGACCGCAGCGCTGACACAAACTGCAGCGGCGGTGTCATCCGCTGCGCGTCACACGGCACGCAGCGAAGCGCCGCTGCACGCACTCGTGCTTGCCGCCGGTGCATCCCGCCGCTTTGGTGGCATCAAGGCCCTCGCGCCGATCAACGGCAAGCCGATGCTCCAGTGGGCGATCGATGCCCTGTCGAACGCTGGGGTCGACAGCCTCTCCATCGTGCTCGGCGCGTACGCGGCCGAGATCAGCGCAGGGATCAACACCCGCGGCGCGACCGTGGTTCGGCACGAGGATTGGAGCGAAGGGCTGGCCGCCTCGCTGCGCGCGGGTCTCGCCTCGGTGGAGTCTGCCGACGCCGGTCTACTCATTGCCCTAGCGGATCAACCCGATATCGGCATCGACGACTATCGACGACTGATTGCAGCCTGGCGCGCCGCGCCCGACAGAGCTGCTGCGGCCGCCTACGCCCATACGCGAGGCGCACCATGCATCGTCCCTGCCGCCTTTCGGCCCGCCTTGCTCCACCTGCACGGTGACCAAGGCGCACGGGTATTGCTACGCACTCTCGCCGAGGTCACCGAGGTGCCAATGGACAGTGCTGCGCGCGACATCGACACACGGGACGAATGGCAGGCTCGGGTGGACGAGCCACCCGTACCTTCGTCCACTCAGTCGAGCGAACCGACCACGCGCGCTTGAGACACGGCAAGGATCCGCGGCCTAACCAATACGGCACTCGCGCTGATCGGCATGCGCGCGTTGGCGAAACACCATTGATCGAAGGGGTCGAAGGTGGTCGCGCGCAGCACCGCAGGCAGAAGATCGCTGATCGGTGCGAAATACAGTTCCCGACAGTACCGCAACGTCACCCGATGCAAACTTACGAACCGCGCCGACGACGGCGACGTCGCGGGAATCTCCTGCAAGTCGATCCGCAGCAAGTCGGGACGCAGCGTCTCGGCAACCGCGCGCGCGAATACACCTGCCAGCGCACTCGTTGAGCCGTCCAGCGGCTCTCCTTGCGAAAACAGCGGCAACAGGGCAAGGCCCACGATGCGCCGCACCCGCAGTTCGTCCCCTGGCCAAGCGGATGTGTCACCCGATGAAAACGTGCTCACCTCAGGGGCTTCGGCTTCAAGACCTCGCGCAACCTCGGTGGCCGCATACCCAAGCGCCTGTCGCGCGACGGCGAGTTGTGCAAGTTCCATCACCGACGTCAGCAAGGGCAACAAGACAAGCATCGCCACGATAGCGAACTCCACGGTCGAAACGCCGCGAGTTCGCGAGCGCGCGCTCACCATGACAGCCAAGCCTGCAGCCGAACGCCTTGCTCGATCGAGTGGCGTTGCGCGACTCCCTCGGGCAGCTCCCAGACCGAATCCGCTTTGGGCATCAGGGCAACTCGCCACGGCGCGAGCGACGCCACGACCTGCAGCACCCGTCCCGTTCGATCGGTGAAGACGATGTCGATCGGCAGCGGCACGAAGCAAGTATGTACGGCCGTACAGCGTGGCAAACACAGCACTTCGAATCGTTGCCAGCGACGCGAACGCAGCATCCCAAAGATCCGTTCACCGAACGTTCGCGCCATGCATACGCGCAGCGTCGTACACCGACCGTCGACGTACAGCTTGGGCAGCACCACGGGCCGGATCATCCGCTGGCCAGAAAACGAATCAGGATCGGAAAGCCAAGAACCAGAAAAGTGCACGGGAAGATGCACAGCACGAGCGGTGCCAGCATTTTCACCGGCGCCTCCATCGCCAACTTCTCTGCACGTGAAAAGCGCTCGTTGAGCCGCTGCTCCGACTGCGCGCGCAGCACCGCAGCGAGACTGCCGCCGCTTGCGTCCGCCTGAATCAGTGCCGCGATCAGCGGCGTCACCGAGGGCACATCGAGCCGCTCACCCAAGGCGCGCAACGCCTCGGCGCGCGTTCGTCCG
Source organism: uncultured Pseudomonadota bacterium (assembly GCA_903885195.1). Lineage (GTDB taxonomy): Bacteria > Pseudomonadota > Gammaproteobacteria > Steroidobacterales > Steroidobacteraceae > UBA964. Next base: position 7,257 of record CAISHQ010000076.1, read on the forward strand.
GCGCGCAGATCACCCTGCACCCGCTGGAAAGCCCGCCGTAAGACGCTATCCGGCGAACGCTCGGTGGCCACCCGCAGCGCCACACTCAGCGCTCCACCTGCTTCGAGGGCCAGCGTGAGCATATCCACGTAGAGCGGCAAGTCCCGCACGATCTCATCGCAACGTCGACGACCTGCATCGCGCAACCAAAGCCACGGCAAGGCTGCCATGAGCAGCGCGGCAAGCCAGTGCGCCACGCCGGAAACGCCCGCCATCCCGAGCAGTGCGGCGGCACTCGCCGGGATCAAGGCTGCCACCACCACGAACTGTTGTGGCAGTAAGTCCTCGTCGAGCCCTGCCCTACGCAGCATCCACTGCACCCCTTGGCGTAGCGTCAGCGGCAGTCTTGGCCCCACCACGCGCACCATCGCGCCAGACCACGGCAGCAGCAGTCGCAGCCACAACGGCAAACTCCGCGTGCGGCGCAGAGACCTTCGCATCGAGCGCGCTGCAGGTCGGGCCTTTCGCACCATCGAATACAACCAGAGCAGCAGGGCTGCGATGCCCAGCATGGCGGTAAACGGCACCAAAACAGAGAGCAGATCAGCCTGGCTCATGGCTTGCTCGATGCGTACCGTTCAGACTCGTATGTCCACGATTCGCCGGATCAACAGATACCCGGCCGCTTCGAGCACAACGATCAGGACGAGCACGAGCCAACCGAGTGGTTCGTGCAGCATGCGGCCCATCACGCTCGGCTCCATTAAATAGAGCACCCATCCAAGCACGAGCGGCAAGGCACCCATGATCAAGCCCTGCAGTCGTCCCTGCGCGGTCAGCGCCCGAATCCGCTCCTCGAGCGCCAGACGCCGTCGTAACGTCGATGCGAAACGCTCGAGCGCCTCGGCGAGACCGCCGCCGAGGTCACGCGCGATGCCCAAGGTGGCCACCAGCAGATGGAAGTCGTGCAAGCCGCTGCGCTCAGCCAACCCCTGCAAGGCCTGATCAAGTGGCAGACCAACGCGGTGCTCGCGCAGCATCAGAGCGAACTCCTGCGCCACCGGCGACGGTTGGTAACGGACCACCTGATCCATGGCCTGTCCAAGACTCAAGCCAGAGCGCAGGCCCGAGGCCAGTGCAGTCGCCACATCCGGTAGCTGTGTCTGCAAGGCTTGCCGACGTCGTGCATGTAGCCAACGATAGGCTGCGCCCGGCAGCACGAGAATCAGAACAAAAATCACGCCCGAGCCTACGGCTCCGACCAATGGCCAACTCAGTAGCGGCAGGCAAAGTAGCGCAATGAGGTTGAGCTTGATGAACTGCGCCGGGTCGAGGAACAAAAAGAGCTCCGCGAACCGCACACCGCTCAGATGCGACAGTCGCGCCGAATGCCGCTCCGTTCCCCAGCGCAACGCCGTGGCACCCACGACACCCGCGAGCGCAGCGACGGTGGCGAATGCGGCCGCAATCAGCCAGCCGGTCGCGCTCATCGATCACCTGCCGCCGCGCCGAATAACCCCAAATCCAGGGTACGACCGCTGCGACGCAGTTCCTCGTAAAACTGTGGCACATGCCCCGTGGCCTCGAATCGGCCGCGACTGCGCCCGTTGACATCAGGCGCCTCGGCGACAAAGCGGAAGATGTCCTGCGTCTGGATCGTACCCGCGATCACCCCTGTCAATTCGGTGATGCGAGTGATGCGGCGCGCCCCACAGGGATAACGCGCCTGATGCACGATGATTTGTACAGAGCCTGCGATCTGCTCGCGGATCGCACTCACAGGCAGATCGACGCCGGACATCAGCACCATCACCTCGAGGCGCGAAAGCAACTCTCGCGGACTGTTTGCGTGCACGGTGCTGAGCGAGCCATCGTGACCGGTGTTCATCGCCTGCAACATGTCCAAGGTTTCACCGCCACGACACTCGCCGATCACGATGCGATCGGGGCGCATTCGCAAGGAGTTGCGAACCAGATCGCGGATCGTGATTTCACCGCGACCCTCGATGTTGCGGGGGCGTGTCTCAAGCGACACGAGGTTGGGATGATCGAAGGCGAGTTCGGCCGAGTCCTCGATGGTGACCACGCGCTCGCCCGCGGGGATCAGACTTGAGAGCACGTTGAGCAGTGTCGTCTTGCCCGATCCTGTGCCGCCCGATACGAGGATATTGCGACGCTGTTCGACACACACCCGCAGGAACTCCAGCATGGCGACATCAAGCGCGCCACCCTGCAGCAAGTCCGCGGCCGTCAGTCGCCGCCGACCAAACCTGCGTATCGTCACCGAAGTGCCCCGCACGGCGAGCGGAGGAATCACCACGTTGACACGCGAGCCGTCTGGCAAGCGCGCATCGACCATGGGCGAAGCATCATCGACGCGGCGCCCGATGGGGGTGACGATGCGCTCGATGATGCCGCGCAACGCAGGCTCACCGCTAAAACACGTATCCGCGCGCTGCAAGCGACCACCACGCTCATCGAAAATTAGGCCGGCGCCGTTGATCATGATTTCTCTGACCTCGTCATCGGCGAGCAGCAACTCAAGCGGCCCCAGTCCGAGCGCCTCATCGAGCACGAAACGCAGCAGCTCGGCGGGGCTGCAGCCGGCGCGGGTTGCCTCATCGGCGAGCAGCGGTTGCAGCAACTGGGTGGCAAGCTCGCGCAACGCCGCGTCGGACA
>CAISHQ010000077.1 GCA_903885195.1 uncultured Pseudomonadota bacterium
CCCGGCGAGGGGCCGAGTCCCGAGGCTCAAGCGCGGGGTTTCTTTGATCTGCGATTCTTCGGTCGCACAGCGAGCGGGCGCTCGGTGCGCGTCAAGGTGACGGGCGATCGCGATCCGGGCTACGGATCGACGGCGAAAATGCTCGGTGAGGCTGCGATGTGCCTGGCTTTCGACGTCCCCCGCGACACTGTTGCCGGAGGCTTCTGGACACCGGCCACGATATTCGGCGATCGGCTCGTTGCGCGCCTCGAGGCGCACGCCGGACTGCGCTTCGAGCGACAGCAATGAGGTCCTCTCGCGGATGAGCGATTTCGATGTGCTGCTCGTGGGCGGCGGCGCCAGTGCAATCTTCACGCTAGTTCAGTTCACTCGGGAACTACCGAGCTGGCGCATCGGCTGGGTCCGCGATCAGCCGGGCGTAGGTGTGGCCTATGCGACCTCGAGCGCACGGCACTTGTTGAATGTGCCGGCCCAGCGCATGGGTGCGTTTCCCGATGCGGTGGACGATTTCGACCGTTGGTTGCGCAACGAGACCACGCACCACGTGGGAGCCTTGGAGCCGTTCGTGCCTCGGGGACTCTACGGTGGGTACCTCGCGGCATTGCGGCAGCAGGCATTGGGCTCGGGCCAAGTCACCGTAGTCGAGGGCAAGGCGTTGGATTGCCGCCGTGCTGCGAGTGCCGAGTGGCGCGTGGTGCTCGCCGATGGTCGCACCGCAGGCGCAAAGCGCGTGGTGCTCGCTCCGGGGCTTCCGACGATGGGGGGCGCTTGGCCCAAGCATCCTTCATTGGTCGCAGATGTCTGGCCATGGTGGTTGGCGCTGCCCTCTGATTGGCAGCCGCCTTCGGCGCGGGAAACGATCGCGCTCGTCGGTAGTGGACTGACCGCCATGGATATGGTGGTGGGACTGCGCGAGCGTGGATTCGAGGGGCACGTTCGCGTGTTGTCTCGTTCTGGTCGATGGTCGGCCGCCCATGCCGATGCGACGCCACTGGATGCGGCGGCTCAGCAGCAGTTGATCGCAGTCTTGCAAGCGCAGCCCACGGCCCGGAACTACGTACGCCGCTTGCGCGTGGCCGCGGCTCAATACCCATGGCGCGCAGTCATCGACGCCTTGCGCCCCTACAGTCAGTCGCTCTGGCAGGCGTTGCCGACGTTCGAGCAGCGACGTGTCTTGCGGCACGGCTTCGAGCCATGGAACCGACTGCGGCATCGTGCGCCGCCCGTCACGGCGCGGGCCATTGGAGCGGATCCGCGGGTGTCGATCGAGCGCGGTCGAGTCACCTCTCAAGTCGCGGAAGCATTGATGCAATCCTCGGCACTGGTGCTGAACTGCGGCGGACCGACATTGGGTCGCGGCGGTCGTTGGCCGTCGCTGTTCGAAGGATTGATCGCCGACGGTCACGTCCGCGTCAATGAATTGAAGACCGGTCTGCAAAGCGTCTTGCCGGCGGAGCTCGCCTTGCTGGGCGCGGTGCGTTTCGGCGAATTGTTCGAGTGCACGGCGGTTCCGGAGCTCCGCCAGCACGCGGCGGAACTCGCCCGATACTGGCGCGAGGCCTGAGCGGTCAGGGGGTCTTGAATACGCCCCGTTGTTTCAGTTGCTCGATCTGCTGTGCCACAAGCGCCACGCCTTCACTCGCCAACTCCATGGGCGTGTGCAGAAAGCAATCGAGCGGGAATCCGGGAAAGTTGCTGTAGGCGGCCGCCACGGTCTTAGGATCGAAGCGTACCGCCGGATCGTTGGCTCGCGCCGCACGCGCGCGCCGCAGGGCGCCGAGTTCGACTCGTCCGAGCAAAGGAATTACGCCCGGTCCGTCGGCACAGGCCACGAGCTCGCCGTGGTAATCGATGAGCGCGGAGTGTCCGCGGTTCATGCCGGTGACGGGAGCGCCCGCGAAGAACTGCTCGCTGCCCGCGTTCGCTGAGGCCACGTACACCATCTGCTCGGCCGCATGCGCACGCTTGGCTTGATACCAATACGGCCGACGGTTGCTATGGATCTCGCTCGTCGGATTGCAGATCACCTCGGCACCGCGCAGCGCGAGCGCCCGCCACAACTCCGGCCAATTCGAGTCGAAGCAGATCAATGTGCCGAGACGCCCGATCGGTGTATCGATCACGGGTACGAGCGCATCGATGCCGTACCGTTCGACGTAGGCCGAGTAGAGGTTGCCGGGCGTAGTGATATTGAGCAGGCCATTGAGATCGGCGCACTGCAACTTGCGGTAGCGCAGGACGATCTCACCCTGCGGGTCGATGATGATCGAGGTGTTGAAGTAGCGGCGCGGCCAGCTCGGGTCGTATTCGAGCACTGCGCCGCAGACGTAGACGTTGCAGGCCTTGGCAAAGGCCGCAAGCTCGGCCGTTTCAGGGCCCGGTATGCGTACGCCACAACGTTCCCAGTACTCGTGCGGGTGACTGCCATCGGAGCCCTGCAGGAAAAACTCGGGAAACACCACAAGGCGAGTGCTGGGGCGCATCGCGAAAAGCCGCGCGAGGCCGAGCGCACGTTTGAGGTTGTCGGCCACGGTCGCATCGCGGGTCTCGGGGCTCGAGACGAACGCCTGATGCGTCTGCATCAGTAGTACGTCGTAGGCTTCCACTGCAGGCGAGTCGGCGGCTGATGTCGCGACGCGCGGCACCGGCTCGCCGCGGGCGTACTCGACCGCGTAAAGACCCGTGCGCAATTGGGCGGGAAAATTCACCCAAGGCTCGAGACGACGAGCGCGCAATGAGGGCAGATCGAGGGTGGCACGCGCCGTAGGCGCACCGCCGGCTACGAGCAGATGCCCGCTGTGATTCCAGATTTCGTGA
>CAISHQ010000078.1 GCA_903885195.1 uncultured Pseudomonadota bacterium
CTCGTTGCCGGCATCCCAGGTGCGCGCGGTGAGCTCGGCGAGCGCCGGTGCGAGCGTGTGCACGGGGTTCTCGGCCGATTGCGGATACGCCACGTGCCCCTGCACGCCGTGCACCGTCAGCCGGCCCGAGAGCGAGCCGCGCCGGCCGATCTTGATGGTATCGCCGACCTCTCGATCGCTGGAGGGTTCGCCCACGACGCAGTAATCAATGCGCTCGTTGCGCGCGTTCAGCGCCTCGACCACGCGCTTGGTGCCATCGACCGAGGGGCCTTCCTCATCGCTCGTGATCAGAAAGGCAATGCTGCCGCGGTGCTTGGGGTGGGCGCGCACGAATTCTTCGGTCGCCGTCACCATGGCGGCGAGGCCGCTTTTCATGTCCGCGGCGCCGCGACCATAGAGCACGCCATCGCGGATGCTCGGCACGAAGGGGTTGGTGCGCCACTCCTCGAGCGGCCCCGTGGGCACGACGTCCGTATGGCCGGCGAAGCAGAGCACGGGCCCTTCGTTACCGCGCTTGGCCCAGAGGTTCTCGACGTTGCCGTAGCGCAGGTGCTCGATCGTGAAGCCGAGGGCTGCGAGACGATCGGCCATGACCTGCTGGCAGCCGCCATCGGCCGGGGTCACGGAATTGCGGGCAATCAGGTCCTGGGTGAGCTCAAGGGTCTGCGACATGGCGCACCTTATAGAGTCGAGGGGCGGTGAGTGCAAGGGATGCCCGTCACAAACATGTAACAAATCTGTCACACACGCGGCCTATCGTGCCGCCACCACCTGAAGGAGACCGTACCGTGAATCGACGCTTCCAGCCCTCCAAGATCGCCGCATCGCTCTTCGGCACCGCCGCTGCGGTGGCTACCCTGGTCGTGGCCGCCACCGGCGCGCCGCCGGCGCAGGCCCAGGCCGCCCGCGACTTCATCAACGTCGTCGGTTCCTCGACGGTGTATCCGTTCACCACCGCGGTCGCCGAGCAGTTCGGGCGGCAGGGCCGCTTCAAGACGCCCAAGGTCGAGAGCACCGGTACGGGCGGTGGCATCAAGCTCTTCTGCAATGGCGTCGGCCCGCAGCACGCCGATGTGGTCAACGCGTCGCGGCGCATGAACGCCAACGAGTTCGAGACCTGCAAGAAGAACGGCGTGAATGCGGTCCTCGAAGTCCGGGTGGGCTACGACGGCTTGACGATTTCCGAGAGCAAGCGCGGTACTTCGTTCCCGCTGACCCGCAAGCAGGTGTACTTGGCGCTCGCCAAGCAGGTGCCGGATCCGGCGAACCCGACCACCCTGATCGCAAATCCGTATCAGACTTGGAAGGACGTCGACAAGAGTCTGCCGGCGGTGAAGATCGAAGTGCTGGGCCCGCCGCCGACCTCGGGCACGCGCGATTCGTTCCACGAGCTCTACATGGAGTCCGGTTGCCGCACGTATCCCTGGATCAACAACCTGCGCAGCATGGACGAGAAGCGCTTCAAGCGGATCTGCCACACCATCCGTGAGGATGGCGCCTACGTCGAGGCTGGCGAGAACGACAACCTCATCGTGCAAAAGCTCGAAGCCAACCCGAAGGCGCTCGGCATCTTCGGCTTCAGCTTCCTTGAAGAGAACATGGACAAGCTGCGTGGCCTGAAGATCGATGGCGTGGAGCCCGACTTCGAGACCATCGCCTCCGGCAAGTACCCCGCCTCTCGGCCGCTCTTCATTTACGTCAAGAAGGCGCACATCGGCGTGATTCCGGGCCTGCAGGAATTCGTCAATGAATACGTCAGCGACAAGGCCCTGGGCGAGGAGGGTTACCTGGCTGATCGCGGTCTCGTTCCGCAGCCGAAGTCTGATCTGGCGAAGACTCGCGCCGACGTCAAGGCGCTGAAGAACTTCGCGCCGTAAGTCGACCCGACCCACTTTCAGTTTCACCAGGAGTTTCTCCATGCAACGCAGCCCCCTCACGGGGGCTGCGGTAGCAGCGCTCACCCTGACGCTTGCCGCCGCAGCCGCCCCCTCGAATGCCGACGCCGCCGTCAACGCGCCCGCTGGCGCCTCGGCCGCGCCGCCGGCCGCCGCTTCACTGGCGGCCGATCTCGAGGCGCTCAAAGCTCAGCTCGCAGCGCTGCAGGCGCGACTCACGGAGCTTGAAGCCGCGCAGCAAGCCGGTGTCCAAAAGCTCGAGCAGACGGCCGAGCAGACCGAGACGCTTGCTCTGGCGAGCACTGAGCAGCAGGAAGCCATCGATCGTGGCGCCGACAATCTCGCCCGTGCGCTCGGCGAGAGTGCGGCCTCCGGCTGGGTGGCGCGTTGGCAGTGGAAGGGTGATTTCCGCTACCGCAACGAGACGATCGATCAGCAGTACACCACAGCGACACGCAACCGCGATCGCATCCGCGCTCGCTTCGGCGCCATGGCCCGTGTGAACGACACCATGCGCGTGGAGCTGCAGCTTGCGACCACCGAGGGCGCCGATGCGCGCTCCTCGAACCAGTCGCTGAACGATGTGAACTCGCGCAAGCCCATCGAGCTCGATGTGGCGTATATGGAGTGGATGCCGGCCGAGCAGTGGCGCATCACCGCCGGCAAGATGCGCTACCCGTGGGTGCGCGCCTCGAGCTTTTTCTTTGATAACGACATCAACCCGGAGGGCTTCGCGGCCAGCTGGCAGCAGGGTGCGAACGGCTTCTTCGGCAGTGCCTTCGTCACACGCCTCGCGGAGCGGGCGAACTTTGCCGATTCGAGCATGCAGGGCGTGCAAGGCGGCTATCGC
>CAISHQ010000079.1 GCA_903885195.1 uncultured Pseudomonadota bacterium
CCTCGGCGGACAGTTGCAGCACGGATCGTCGACGATCGTGAGTCGCCATGCTGCGTTCGAGGTGTCGTTTGCCGAGCAGCCGACCGACCGCGCGACTGACAGCGACCTTGTCCATCGCGGTGCGCTCCGCGACTTCGGCCGCCGAGAGCCCGGGTTCAGTGGCGAGGACCGCCATGACGCGCCACTCCGGAATGCTGAGACCGAAGCGTTCGGAGTAGCTGCTGGCGATGACCGAGCTGATGAGGTTGCTGAGGACCGACAGTCGGTAGGGGAGAAAGCGATCGAGCTCGAGTTTTGGCAGCGCGGTCATCGTGTCCTCAATGCTAACCCAAGGGGTGTGGTGCCACCTGCTGATCGATGCTGCCAAAGATGGAGCGGCCCACTGCATCGTGCATGTCGATCTGTACTCGATCACCCACCCGCATGAAGGGCGAACGGGGTGCGCCCGTCAGCAGCGTTTCAACGGTGCGCTGCTCGGCGATGCAGGAGTACCCGACACCGCCTTCGGAGATCGGTCTGCCCGGGCCGCCGTCTGCGCCGCGGTTCGACACCGTGCCAGAACCAATCAGTGTGCCGGCACCGAGCGCTCGCGTGCGTGCGGCGTGTGAGACGAGTGTCGGGAAATCGAAAGTCATGTCGACGCCTGCATTGGCACGCCCGAACGGCTGTCCGTTGTAGTCGACCTCCAGCGCGCGATAGACCCGACCGTCGCGCCAGTGCTCGCCAAGCTCATCCGGTGTAACCGCGACGGGTGAGAAAGCGCTGGAGGGTTTCGATTGGAAAAAACCGAAACCTTTGGCGAGTTCGTTCGGGATGAGATTGCGCAGCGAGACGTCGTTGACGAGCACAAGCAGCCGTATGTACTGCGCTGCCGTCTCCCGGTTCGCGCCTAGCGGCACATCGTCGGTGATCACGGCCACCTCGGCCTCGAAGTCGAGCCCCCAGGATTCGTCAGCCAGTGGAATGCTGCCGCACGGCGAGAGGAAGGTGTCTGACCCGCCCTGATACATCAGGGGATCGGTCCAGAACGAGGGGGGTAATTCGGCGTTGCGCGCCTTGCGCACGAGTTCGACGTGGTTGACGTAGGCGGATCCATCGGCCCATTGATACGCACGCGGCAGCGGCGAGAGGCACTCGGCAGGATCGAACGGCGATCCCTCGCCTGCGTTGACGCGCTCGTATAGCTCCCGCAGTGAGGTCTCGACGCCGCTCCAATCGTCGAGTGCCGCTTGCAGTGTCGGCACGATCGACTCGGCGCCCAGCATCCGGGTCAGGTCGGCGGAGACCACAACGAGTCGGCCGTCGCGCCGGTGGCGGCCAGCGCCGCGCAAACTTGCGAACTTCACGAGTGATCTCCTTTGACCAGGTGATCCGACGGGGTCGTGGCGAACTGCTGCTCGTGCAGCCATGCAGCGTGCCGCGGCGCTCGCTTGGTGCGAGACCACTCGTCAAGCATCGCTGGGGCGACCTCGCGGGCGCGACGCTCGAGCTCGGGCGTGGCGGTATTCACGGTCAGTTCGAGTCGGTGGCCGTTGGGATCGAAGAAATAGATGGATTTGAAAAGGCCGTGGTCCGTCGGGCCCACCACATCGAGTCCGCGGTCCATGAGTCGCTGCCGCGTGTGCTCGAGTGTGTCGAGGTCGTCGACTTCGAAGGCGATGTGCTGCACCCAGGCTGGGGTGTTCGGGTCACGGCCCATGGGCTCTCGCGTCGGCAACTCGAAGAACGCCAGTACGTTGCCCATGCCTGCATCGAGAAACACGTGCATGTACGGGTCGGGCTCTTGTGTCGAGGGCACGCGATCCTCGGCGAAGGCCGTGGTGAATTCCATGCCGAGCACGTCGCGATAGAACTCCACCGTTTCGCGCGCGTCACGGCACCGGTAGGCGACGTGGTGGATCTTGCGGATGAGGCTCATACTTTCGGCGCCTGGCGGCTTTGCAGTGCGCCACGACGAATCTGGTCGCGCTCCAGGGATTCAAATAGCGCCTTGAAGTTGCCTTCGCCAAAGCCATCGTCGCCGGCACGCTGGATGAACTCAAAGAATACGGGGCCGATCAGGCACTCGGAGAAGATCTGCAGCAGCAAACGACGCTCACCGCCCGTGGTGCCATCGAGCAGGATGCCGCGCTGCTGCAGCGCGGCCGTGGGCTGGCCGTGGCCGGGCAGGCGATCCTCCAGCATTTCGTAATAGGTGGCAGGCGGTGCTGTCATCAGCGGCACACCGCGGTCCCGCAGCGCATCGACGGTGACACAGAGGTCGGGCGTCGCAAGTGCGATGTGCTGAATGCCTTCGCCATTGAAGCGCATCAGGTACTCATCGATCTGTCCGCCACCCTGACCGCCTTCCTCGTTGAGCGGGATGCGGATCTTGTCGTCCGGCGCGGTCATGGCGCGCGACAGCAGGCCCGTGTGTTGCCCGTGGATGTCGAAGTGACGGATTTCGCGGAAGTTGAACAGACGCTCGTAGAAGTCGGCCCAGTGGTTGAGTCGCCCTCGGTACACGTTGTGAGTGAGGTGATCGATGTGGGTTAAGCCGACACCCGGCGGATGGCGTTCGGCGGCCGCGCGCCATTCGAAGTCGATGTCGTAGATGGTTGCTCCGGGCGCGTAGCGATCGATCAGGTAGAGCGCTGCGCCGCCGATGGCGCGTATGGCCGGCAAGCGCAACTCCATGGGGCCGGTCGCCATGTCGATCGGCTGCGCGCCGAGTTGTAGCGCGCGCGCGTAGGCCTGCTGCGCATTGCGCACACGGAAAGCCATGCCGCAGGCCCCCGGACCATGTTCGGCTGCGAAAAAGCCGGCTTGACTGTGGCGATCCCGGTTGACGATGAAGTTGATCCCACCCTGTCGGTACAGGGTGACGTCCTTGGAGCGGTGATCGGCCACTGCGACGAAGCCGAGGGATTCAAACAGCCGCTCGAACGGGCCTGTATCCGGGGCCGCGAATTCGACGAACTCGAAGCCGTCGAGGCCCATGGGGTTATCCCTGGGGGCGGTGGCGGGGAGCGTGCCGTCCTGGAGTGCTGCCTTCATGATCGAGACCCGTTTCGTTGCAAATGAAACAGTTTCAAACGTAACCGTTGCCAGGGCGCCTGTCCAGTCCCTATCATTTATTCAATGTTGGGAAATTTCGAAACTAAGCTAGATGCGGACGCTATGGCAAGAGCCCTGCGTGCGGTGGCGGATCCCGCGCGGGTGCGCCTGCTGCGTCTGTGCGCCGATCGTCCGACCAGCGTGTCGGAGCTCGCTGCAGCCACCTCCGACAGCGAGCCCAACGTGTCGCGCCATCTGAAGCAGTTGGCACTGGTCGGCTTGTTGCGTCGTGTTCGGCGCGGCCAACGGGTGGAATACCTGCCGGTGAGCGAGGCGGGTTTCGCTGCAGACCTGATCGGCCTGCTGTTGCAGCGTTTTTCGCCCGACGATTCCGGGCTTCGCGAGGCGCGCGCGCGGTTGCGCGCGATCGAGGCTGGTGCGCGATCAAATCTGCGTGGTTCGGCGGCGGACTGGGTGGTCGCAGGCCGCTTCGGACGCAACGTCAAGGCGGCACTCGGTGCCGCCTTCGAGCGCGATGTGGCAGGGGCCAGCGTGCTCGTACGTAGCCAGCATCGCGAGGTGCTCGAAACACTGCTCGCGAGTCGGCCGTCGGCGCCCGTGGTCACGCTGCGCGCCGAATCCAAGCCCGAGAAAAATGTGCTTCAGGCCTGGCTCGAGGCTGAAGGGTTGCGGGCCGAGGTACTCACCACCGGCGAAGTGCGCAAGGGCCGAAGTTTCGATGTGTGTCTCGAGTCGCCGCTGGCCGAAGAGTTACGTGATCCCGCCCAGTTGACGGCCATGCTGCAGCGCTGTCGGGCGCAGCTCGTCGCGGGCGGGGTGCTGTGGTGTGTGGTGCCCTACGAGTTGCTGGAGGACGATCCCTCGCCGCTGTTGCGGCTGCGTGCACTGCTCGGCGAGAGCGGCATCGACTGCACTTTGCTCTCACCCGTCGAGGCCGAGGGGCGCCATGTCGTGCTCGCGCGCGGGTTGCTCCGCAGTGGGGCCGTGACGGCGCTGCCGAATAGATCTGTTGCCACCCCAAATCACCAAGCCAGTCCGGTTCCGGCCTGACTTCAGGAGTCATCTCATGTCTGCCACACCGATCCGTGTCTCCTTCGAATTCTTCCCGCCGAGCGATGCCGCCATGGACAGCACACTGTGGCAGTCGGTGCAGCGCCTCGCGCCGCTCGGGCCGCGGTTCATCTCCGTGACCTACGGTGCGGATGGGTCGACGCGTGATCGCACCCACTCGCTCGTCAAGCGCATACAGCAGCAGACCGCGTTGATCGGTGCGCCGCATCTGACCTGCGTCGGCGCCTCGCGGGCTGAGGTGCTCGAGGTGGCGCGTCGATACTGGGACGAGGGCGTCCGCCACATCGTGGCCCTGCGCGGCGATCCGCCGCAGGGTGCCACGCGGTACGAGCCGCACCCGGACGGATTTGCCTACGGTGCCGATTTGGTAGCAGGTCTGCGTAGCGTGGCCGACTTCGAGATTTCCGTGGCCGCATACCCTGAGGTACACCCGGAGGCCGCGTCCGCCGACGCTGACTTCGACAATCTGCGTCGCAAGATCGATGCGGGTGCGACGCGCGCGATCACCCAGTTTTTCTTCGATAACGACGACTATCTGCGTTTCCGAGATCGCTGCGCTGCGGCCGGCATCAAGGCAAGTATCGTCCCCGGCATCCTGCCGATCACGCGCTTTCCGCAGGTCACGCGTTTTGCAGAGCGCTGCGGTGCCAAGATTCCGCGTTGGCTCGCCGAGCGCTTCGTCGGTCTCGACAACGATGCCGACACGCGTCGACTGATCGCAGCGAGCGTTGCCATCGAGCAGGTCTCGCGCCTGCGCGAGCAGGGCGTCAACGAGTTCCACTTCTACACCCTGAATCGAGCAGAACTCACTTACGCGATCTGTCACGCGCTCGGCATGCGGCCGCAGCCTGCCGCCGTCGCGGCATGAGTTGCTGTCCCTCGCACTTGCCGCACGCAATGCCGCGTGCGCTGGATGCCGGTGCGCGACATGCCGCGGCAGTGCCGTATGCCGTCACGCCGGTCGATGTGCAAGCGCGTGCCGAGCGTCAGCGACGTCTGCATGAACTTGCAGCGCAGCGCATCCTGATTATCGACGGTGCCATGGGCACCATGATCCAGCGGCATCGACTCGACGAAGCGGGCTATCGCGGTGATCGCTTCGTTGACTACGGGCGCGACCTGCGGGGTAACAATGATCTGCTGACGCTGACGAGGCCCGATATCGTCGCTGCGATCCACCGCGATTATTTCGAGGCTGGCGCCGACATCGTCGAAACCAACACCTTCAACTCCACCACGATCGCCCAGGCCGACTACGGCATGGAGGCGCTCGTTCCGGAACTCAACTATCGCGCCGCGCGTCTTGCTCGCGAGATCGCCGACGAGGTTGCTGCGCGCAGTGGTTCACCGCGTTTTGTCGCGGGGACACTCGGACCCACCAATCGCACGGCATCGATTTCCCCGGACGTCAACGATCCGGGCATGCGCAACGTCAACTTCGATCAGCTGGTGACGGCCTATGTCGAAGCCGCTCGTGCGCTCGTGCAGGGTGGTGCCGACCTCCTGCTCATCGAGACTGTGTTTGACACGCTCAATGCCAAGGCAGCACTTTTTGCGGTGCGCCAAGTGCAGTCGGACCTCGGCACGACCTTACCCGTTATGGTGTCAGGCACCATCACTGATGCCTCCGGCCGGACGCTCTCGGGTCAGACCACCGAGGCATTCTGGAACTCGGTGCGCCATGGGGAGCTCTTCGCCATCGGCCTCAATTGCGCGCTCGGTGCGAGCGACATGCGACCCTATGTGGCCGAGCTTGCGACGCTGGCCGATTGCGCGGTCTGCGCGTACCCGAACGCAGGTCTACCGAATGCGTTTGGCGAGTACGACGAAACGCCCGAACAAACCGCGGCGATCTTGGGTGAGTTCGCCCGTGCGGGCTTGCTCAATATTGTCGGGGGCTGCTGCGGTACGACCCCCGAACACATACGCCTGATCGCCGAGGCTGTGCGCGGACTACCGCCGCGCACGCCTGCCGCACCGGAGGTGAAGTGCCGACTCGCCGGGCTTGAACCGCTCGCTATCGGCGCTGAGTCGCTGTTCGTCAACGTCGGCGAGCGGACCAACGTCACGGGATCGGCCAAGTTCCGCAAGCTCATCGAGGCGGGCGATTACGCCGCCGCCGTCGACATCGCTCGCCAGCAGGTGGTGGCCGGCGCGCAGGTGATCGACGTCAACATGGACGAGGGCATGCTCGATTCGGAAGCGGCCATGGTGCGCTTCCTCAATCTCGTCGCGGCAGAGCCCGATATCGCCCGCGTGCCGGTGATGATCGACTCGTCCAAGTGGACGGTGATCGAGGCCGGTCTCAAATGCGTGCAGGGCAAGGGGATCGTCAACTCGATCAGCCTCAAGGAAGGGGAGGCGGCATTCATCGAACAGGCCCGGAAGGTGCGCGCCTACGGCGCCGCCGTGGTGGTGATGGCGTTCGATGAGCAAGGCCAGGCCGATACCGTCGAGCGCAAGGTGGCCATTTGCGAGCGCTCCTACGCCGTGCTGACGCAACAGGTCGGTTTCCCGCCCGAGGACATCATTTTCGATCCGAACATTTTCGCGGTCGCGACCGGCATCGAGGAGCACTCGGCGTACGGGCTCGATTTCATCGAGGCGACGCGCCTCATCAAGCAGCGCCTGCCGCATGCCATGGTGAGTGGCGGCGTCAGCAACGTGTCGTTCTCGTTCCGCGGCAACGACCCGGTCCGCGAGGCGATGCACAGCGTGTTCCTGTACCACGCCATCCGGGCCGGCATGGACATGGGCATCGTCAACGCGGGACAGCTGGCCATCTACGAGGACATCGACCGCGAGTTGCGTGAGGCTGTCGAGGACGTGATTCTTAACCGTCGCAGCGATTCGACGGAGCGTTTGCTGGCCATCGCGGGGCGTTTCAAGGGTGAGGCGGGCGCGGGCAAGCGTGAGGTTGATCTCAAGTGGCGCAGCTGGCCTGTCTCCAAGCGACTTGAGCATGCGCTGGTCAAAGGGCTCGACGAGTTTATCGTCGAAGATACCGAGATGGCGCGACTTGAGGCCGAGCACCCGATCAAGGTCATCGAAGGCCCGCTGATGGATGGGATGAACGTGGTCGGCGATCTGTTCGGCGCGGGGAAGA
This sequence comes from uncultured Pseudomonadota bacterium, assembly GCA_903885195.1. Classification (GTDB taxonomy): domain Bacteria; phylum Pseudomonadota; class Gammaproteobacteria; order Steroidobacterales; family Steroidobacteraceae; genus UBA964. Next base: position 7,235 of record CAISHQ010000079.1, read on the forward strand.
TGTTCCTGCCGCAGGTGGTCAAGAGCGCGCGGGTGATGAAGAAGGCGGTCGCTCACCTCATACCCTACATCGAGCGCGAGAAGAGCGGTGCCGCTCGCAGCAACGGCAAGATCGTGCTTGCGACCGTCAAGGGCGACGTGCACGACATTGGCAAGAACATCGTGGGCGTCGTGCTGCAGTGCAACAACTTCGAGGTGATCGATCTCGGTGTCATGGTGCCTGCCGAGCGCATCCTCGAGGTGGCCCGACGCGAGAACGCCGCGATCATCGGTCTATCGGGGCTCATCACGCCATCGCTCGACGAAATGGTGAATGTCGCACGCGAGATGCAGCGGCAGGGCTTCAGCGTGCCATTGCTCATCGGCGGGGCCACCACATCGCCCGCGCATACCTCCGTGAAAATCGCGCCGCAATACCGTGAGCCCGTCGTGTATGTGAAGGATGCCTCGCGGGCCGTCGGTGTCTGTCAGAAGCTGGTGACGCCGGCGCAGAAAGCCGTATTCGCGGCCAAAGTGGCCGAAGATCACGAGCGCAGGCGCGAGCAGCATGCGGGCAAGAGCATCAAACAGCCCGAGGCGACTCTCGCCGCAGCGCGGGCCAACCGGCGCCGCATCGGCTGGCAGGCCTATCGGCCCGTGGCACCGTTACGCCCCGGCGTGCAGGTGTTCGAGGACTATCCACTCACCGACCTGCTCGATTACATCGATTGGATGCCGTTCTTCAATGCCTGGGAGTTCGCCGGGAAGTTTCCCGACATCCTCACCGACCCCGTGGTCGGCGAGGCTGCGAGCAACCTTTATGCCGATGCACGGCGCATGCTCAAGCAGTTGATTGCGGAGAACTGGTTGAGCGTACGCGCAGTGCTTGGATTTTTCCCGGCACAGTCGGTGGGCGATGACATCGAGGTCTACAGCGGCGAGGATCGGCGTGAGGTACTGCTGACGCTCAACCATCTGCGGCAGCAGAAGGGCAAGCCAGCAGGCCAGCCACACGAGTGTCTCGCCGATTACGTCGCACCGCGCGAGAGTGGCGTGCGCGATTACATTGGCGCATTCGCCGTGACGGCGGGCGTCGGCATCGAGGAGCATGTTGCGCGGTTCGAGGCGGCGCACGACGACTACTCAAGCATCATGCTCAAGGCTCTGGCGGATCGTTTCGCAGAGGCCGCGGCGGAGCACTTCCACGAGCGTGCACGAAGAGAGCTATGGGGCTACGACGCGGCCGAGCAGTTGACCAACCCACAGCTTATCGGCGAGGAGTATCGCGGCATACGTCCTGCGCCCGGCTACCCCGCGTGCCCCGATCACACCGAGAAGGGCAAGATCTGGCAGCTGCTTGATGTCGAGCGCAACACGGGCATTCGGCTGACCGGCAGCTACGCCATGTATCCGACCGCCGCCGTCAGCGGTTGGTACATCTCACATCCCGAAGCGCGTTATTTCGCCGTCGGCAAGGTGGATCGCGATCAGGTCGAGGACTACGCGCGCCGCAAAGGTGTCACGTTGGCTGAAGCGGAGCGCTGGCTTGCGCCGAATCTCGGTTATGAGCCCGGCTGAGAGGACATCGCGCCTGCGAGGCAGCGTATCGTCACTGTCTCAGCGCGGAGGCTCCGCGTCGTCGAGCTGCTTTAGGAACCCAGGTCCGCCGAGTGCGCGCATCTGCGCCATGATCGTCTCGCGACGGCGCTGCACGTAGGGTGACGGCGCGGCTGCCTTGAAGCGTTTCGGATTCGGCAGTACGGCGGCGAGCGTTGCCGCCTCGCGGCGCGTCAATCGGGCGGCACTCTTGCCATAGAAGCGTTGAGCTGCAGCCTCGACGCCGAACACACCGCGGCCCATCTCCGCAATGTTCAGATAGACCTCGAGAATGCGCTCCTTCGGCCACAGCGTTTCGATCAGCACCGTGAACCAGACTTCGAGGCCTTTTCGGGCCCAGCTTCGCCCCGACCAAAGAAAAAGATTCTTCGCTACCTGCTGCGAGATGGTCGATGCGCCGCGCTTGCGCTTGCTCTTGGCGTTGTGCTGTACGGCTTTGCGAATCGACTCGAAATCAAAGCCGGCGTGGAAGGGGAACTGCTGATCCTCGGCAGCGATGGCCGCCATGGCGGCGTGCGGCGAGATGCGCTCGAGTGGCACCCAGCGGTAGTCGTTGCGATATTCGAAGTTGCCCTCGAGCAGTGCGGAGCCACGCTCGGCCAGCATGAACGCCGAGGTGAGCGGTGGCACCCAGCGCAGTAGCAGCACGAGCAGCACGGAGAGCGCGGCTGCGCCCAGCAAGGCGAGCAGCGCCAGCCGCAGAGCACGCCGCAGCAGAGCGAGCGGTCCGCGCTTCAGGCGGTCGCCTCGCGAGTCACCGACATCACGACGACGTCGTCCACCGGCACATCACCATGCCCGCGGCGACGGGTGGTGGCGACGCCTGCGATCGCATCGACGACCTCCATCCCTGAGGTCACGCGACCGAACACGGCGTAGCCGTAGTTGCCGGGCGAGTGATTGAGGAAATCGTTGTCGATGAGGTTGATGAAGAACTGCGCCGTGGCGCTGTGGATGTCGTTGGTGCGCGCCATGGCGAGCGTGCCGCGAAGGTTCTCGAGGCCATTGGTGGCCTCATTGCGGATCG
>CAISHQ010000080.1 GCA_903885195.1 uncultured Pseudomonadota bacterium
CCCTGTGTGCCGAGCCGGCGTGTGCGCATCGAGCCCATGGTCAGACGCCTCCGAGGAAGTCCTGCTTGCCGAGCTCGACGCCGGCCTGACGCAGCAGCGCATACGTCGTGGTCAGGTGGAAGAAGAAGTTCGGTATCACCCAGCGCTGCAGGAAGGGCAGGCCGTCCATCTCCAACGTGCGGGTACGCAGCGGTGTGACGATGTGTCGATGTTCGGCGCCTTCGAGCTGCTCAGGTTTGACGCTCTGCAGCCACTCGACGGTGCGCGTGATGCGCTGCTGAAGCTCGGCGAGCGTCTTCTCTTCGTCCGGAAACTTCGGCGGCTCGACACCGGCGAGTCGCGCGGTGCTGTTCTTCGCGAAGTCGGTGGTCAGCTGTACCTGACGGGTGAGCGTGAACATGTCGGGTGCGATACGGAGCGACTCGATCACGCCAGCCTCGAGTTTCTTGGTGGCCGCGTGGGCGGCTGCCTTGTCGAGCTGCTTGCCGAGGTTCACGAGCATCGGCACGAACACTTGGACAGTCATTTCATGGACGGACAGCGACATTACTTCTTCTCCTGGACGTTGGTCTTGCCGCTCTGGCCAGCGGCGCGTTTGGCATCGATCCACTTCTTGGTGATCGTCCACGTGGTTTCGTTTTCACGCGAGTCACCGAGCGGCGGCGCTTCGAGGTATTCGGGATAACGCGTCTGCAGCACCTGCATGAGCTTTGGCGGAATACGCGCGCGGTCGAAGGTGGAGTACCCCGTGGCGTTGAAGATCATCACACCCGGACGATCTCGCATGCGCATCCACGGCAGCCAACCTGACAGGCGCTGCCACGAGATCCGTGACTCGCCGATGCGGACGCGACGCGTGTCGGTGAAATCGGCGGTGCGGTAGTAGGTGTTGAAGATTTCCATCGCGTGGTAGGTACCGCCGATGTACTCCTGATACGCGCCTGCGAGCGGGTTCTCGTAAAAGAGCGGCACTTCGCGCGAGGACACGATCACCTCATCGTATTGCCGCAGCGTCACCTTGAGCGGGCTGCCGTCGGCCTGTCGCGCGTAGGTGGGCTGACGCATGTTCACCGGGTCGTTGGCGACATGGATCACCTCGACGGTTTCACCCGTCCACGGGTTCTTCCACGTGTCGATGATCTGGCCGGTGACCGGATCGAGGTACACCATGATCTCGCGTGACACGCTGCGAAAGCCGGCCCCGCGTGTCGGGTGCGTGTGGCGCTCGCACTGGCGGGTGTTGATGCCGATCACGTTGAAGAGGTGCCGATCCTTTTCGCCCGGCGCGCGGCTGTAGAGCTTGCCCTCCCACATGCCATAGCGCGTGACGCCCTGCTCGGTCGTGCCGCAGGTGAGCTTGGCGCTCCAGACGAGCGCTTCGTCGCCCGAGCGCTCGGCAGCGGGCCCGAGCAGATCGTCGGTGGCGTGCGCGGGCGAGGCGAGGCACAGCGCGAGCGCGAGGCCCGCGGCGAGGCGTGTGACGGTGTGATCGAGTCCCATGAGTCCCCCTGCAAATCGCGCCTGTGGCGCTGTGGTTTGGAGGGCGCATGGTAGCCGCTGGCGGGCCGGCGTGCCCCTGCCGGCTGGGTCGGCTACCACAGAATTGTTACAAAACGTTGACATTTGGATTGTCAGGCGTAGTTTCGGGCTTAAACGCTGGACAACATTCCGCTCAACGGAGGGTTAAGTCATGAAGGGACAACACATTCGTCAGGCCGGGCTGGCGGCCCTGGTCGCGCTGTCGGCCACATCGCTCACCGCCGGGGAAAACGCCGGTTGGGTGCTCAACAAAGACAAATCCGTACTCGCCGGCGACGTTTCGGCCTGCCAGCACTGCGTGGGCGTATCGCCCGCCAACGCCGGGGTCATCCTCGCCTCGACCGGGGTCGCCCCGAAAACCGCCGAGGGCGCGTTGCGCCTGCAGGGCGGGGAACTCAGCTTCGAGTCGGATGTGCGTTTCCGTGCTCGGCTCGATGGTCAGGACTACCCGATCGCCGGCTTGCCTGCCGCCGATACGATCGCCATCGAGGTGCGCGAAGACGACGAAGTCGTCTCCACCATCAAGGCTGAGGGTCGTAAGGTCGCGATCTTCAAGCGCTCCGTGTCTGCCGACCAGAAGACGCTGAAGCTCACCGCCCGGTACTTCAGCGACGGCGACCAACTCGCGCGTGAAGTGCTGGTGTTCGAGCGCTCCGCCGTCCGCTAGACCCGCGCCAGCGCTGCGCGCGGAGCCTCGGCAGCTGCCGCTAGCTGATCAACACTCCTTTACTCGTTCTCAGCAGTAACGGGGTTGTCATACCGTGTCTCCGGCGGTCACGCGCCCTCGAGCGAAAACATCCCCTAGCTGAAGCGGCCGCCGCTGGTAACCTTGCCGGCCACATCTCACCGCACACCTCAGGAGACGCACATGATCACCCGCATCGAACCCGGCAAACGCATGTCACAGGCCGTGGTGGCCAATGGCTTTGTGTTCCTCGCGGGCCAGGTCGCGACTGACCCCTCGCGCAGTGTGCAAGAGCAGACCCGTCAGGTGCTCGGTGAGATCGATCGACTGCTCGGGATCGCAGGCAGTAGCAAGACGAATATTCTGAGTGCCAACGTGTATCTCGCCGACATGGCGGACTTCACCACGATGAACAGTGTGTGGGATGAGTGGGTCCACCCCGAGGCGAAGCCCGCCCGCGCCACCGTCGAAGCACGACTCGCCACGCCCGACTACAAAGTAGAGATCCAGATCGTCGCGCTCGCGTGAGATCGACGCTGCGAGCCGCACTGCTCGCTGCAGCTCTGCTGCCATTAGCCTCGGCTGTTGCTTCGGCGCAGACTGCTGCGCCGCCTGTGGCCGAAGTTGTCGTGACGGCGCCCGAGCCCCGGTATGTCGCGCCGACTCTGCGCGATCGGATCGGTCGCATCTGGGCACCCGTGTTCATCGACGGGCAAGGTCCGTTTCGGTTCGTGTTGGACACCGGTGCGACGACGGTGGCGTTGTCGCGTGATGCAGCAACCCTGCTCGGTCTGCGCCTTGATCGCGCACGACAGGTGCGGTTGCGCGGTACCACAGGCTCCTCGCTCGTGCCGCAGATCACGGTGGACCGAATCGAGATCGGTGATTTTCTGGTCGAGAACCAGCGCGTCATTCTGGTGGACGATGCGTTCGGTGGCGCTGATGGCGTGCTGGCGACGCGGCTGCTGAGCGATCGACGGATCTTCGTTGAGTTCCGCAAGGATCGCATCGAAATCACCCGCTCTCGCGGGCAGCCCGCACCCTTGGGCTTCACCACGATCCCCGTGAAGTTCGCGAGCCGACAGGTCCCCTGGGTCGATGCGTGGATCGGCCCGGTGAAGGTCAAGGCGGTCATCGACACCGGTGCGCAGCAGACCATCGGCAATCTCGCGCTGCGGGTGGCACTGGCTGCCGCACGACGGCGGGCGATGGAGCTGCGCAACGAGGGCGTGATCGGCGTGACCGGCGATGTGCAGGAGGGTCAGAGTGCCGGTGTGCCCACCATTCGGCTCGGCAACGTGCAGGTGAGCAATGCGCGGGTCAACTTTGTCGACCTGCATATATTCGAGCACTGGCGCATGCTCGATGAGCCCGCGATCCTGATCGGCATGGACGTCATTGGCGTGCTCGACACCTTCATCCTCGACTACCGACGTCGCGAACTGCAATTGCTGCCGCGGCGGAATTGAGGGGCGATAGCGCTCAGACAGCGGCAGCGAGCCGCAGCAGCAGGCGCCGCGACGCGCTCTCCAGTAGATCGAGCACGAGCTCGAAGTCTTCGGGCCCTCCGTAGTACGGGTCCGGCACATCGGCGCGTACGCTCTCGCCCGCGAACCCGAGAAAAAGCCTGGCCCGATTGACCGATTCGCGCGGTGCCAGGTGATGCAATCGCGAGAGGTTGGCGTCGTCCATGGCGAGCAACCAATCGAACCGCGTGAAATCCTCTCGCGCGACTTGCCGAGCCCGTAGTGGCGCCAGGTCATAGCCGCGAGCCCGCCCGGCCTCGATCGAGCGCGGGTCTGGCGGCTTACCGATGTGATAGCCGTGGGTGCCGGCCGAATCGATGGCAAGCCGCAGCTGCGGGAACTCGCGCCGCGCCAGTTCGCGTAGCACGGCTTCTGCCGACGGTGAGCGACAGATGTTCCCCATGCAGACAAACAGGATGCGAGTCTCGCTCGGGGATGTTTTATGGATTGTCATGTCCCGATCCATTCTGGTGGCTGGGCGATTAGTCTCTCAAGCCCGGGGCTAAGGCACGTGTTAGCAGTCGCCGTATGCGTGAGCAAATCGCTACGAAACGACCGGATATGCATGATGCATCGTGATGTCGCCGTCGGTAGGGTTTGGGTAATTCCCTAAACCTGCGAGATTTGCGAGGTGGCTTGTAAGAACTATGCTGCTAGCAAGGCCGACGTCGCCACGATTCGGGCCGATATCGCTACGGTCCGTACTGAGATCGCTACCTTACGCAGCGAGATGATGTCCGCACTTGCCAATGTACGCAGCGAGATGAAGGCCTTGACGGTCGACATCACGACTCGAATGGGCCTCTTGTACGTCACAGCAACCTCATTTTTGCTTGCCGTGCTCAAGTTCACCTAGGGTCTGGGATCGAGCAGCGCCTCCCGTTTTTGACTCGCCTGTGAGACACTGAGGCTCTTTTAGAGCCGCAGAGTCTCGCCCATGTCGCTAATCTGGTCGCCCTCGCACATGGCGGTATTCGCCAAGGTCATCGATCTCAATGGCTTTTCGGCCGCCGCCCGGGCGCTCGGAGTGCCCAAGGCCGCGGTCAGTCGGGCGATCGCCGAACTCGAGGCGGAACTCGGCCTGCAGTTGATGCGGCGGACGACCCGGCGCCTCTCGCTGACCCCTGCGGGCGAGCAGTTGCTGCCCCATTGCCGAGCCATCCTCGCCGCCGCCGACACCGTCCGCGAGCGGGCGGCGGAGCTCGCCGAATCACGCGCCGGCCCCCTGCGCGTGCTCGCCGACAGCACCTATGGCCGGGTGCTGCTGGCCCCGCTCGTGCCGCGCTTCATGGAGCGGTTCCCGGACATCCCCCTCGAGGTGGATCTGGGTGACGTCGGGGCCTCCGACGCGATCGAACACGACGTCATCCTGCACTCCGGCGAGTGGCAATCGGGCAGCGCCGACATCGGGGCGTGGGTGACGCGGGTCCTGGGCGCGCCGCCCTCCATCCTGTGTGCCTCACCGGTCTATCTCGGCAAGGTGACCTTGCCGCAGACCCCGCAGCAACTGGCTGCGCTCGACGTGCTGACGCCGGAGGCCGCGGGATCCACTTTCGTGCTGCGACTGTCGCAGGGGTCGCGGCGCGAGGAGGTGACCCTACGCCCGAAGTTGGCCGTGAACGACCCGGCGTTGCGGCATTCGGCCGTGGCCGCGGGCCTCGGCGTCGGGCTGTTGCCCGAGTTCCTCTGTCGCCAGGGCCTTGCCGCCCAGAAGCTCAAGCGCATCCTGGCCGAGTGGGACTTGCCGCCGCAGCCGCCGCTCTGCGCCGTTTACCCCGCCCGCCTTGCGGAGGATCCGCGTGTGAAATCGTTGGTGGATTTTCTCGCCGCACACATCGTCCCGGCGCTGGCAGGGTAAAATCTCGGCGTTCCCCGCTTCGGAAGACACCCATGTATCGCGCGCCCCTCAAGGATTTGCGTTTTGTCCTGCACGAGCTGATCGGTGAAGCCGGTTTGCAGGCCTGCCCCAGCTACGCCGACTATTCGCTCGACATCGCCGATGCGGTGCTCGAGGAAGCGGGCAAGTTCGCCGAGAACGTGCTCGATCCGCTCTACAAATCGGGCGATCGGCAGGGTGCGCGCTGGACGCCAGACGGTGTCATCGGCGCGCCCGGGTTCAAGGAGGCCTATCAGCAATACGCCGAGGGCGGCTGGGCGAGTCTGCGCGCCCCCACCGAATTCGGCGGGCAAGGTGTGCCCACGGTGCTCGGCACGGCCGTCGAGGAATTGTGGTCGTCCTCGAATCTCGCCTTCAAGCTCTGCCCCATGCTCACGCAGGGTGCCATCGAGGCGCTCGATCATTACGGCACACCCGCGCAGAAGGCGCAGTTTCTGCCGAAGATGGTGAGCGGTGAGTGGACCGGCACCATGAATCTTACCGAGCCGCAGGCGGGCTCGGATTTAGCCGCGATCCGCACGCGCGCGCAGCCGGCGGGCGATCACTACCGCCTGTTCGGCCAGAAGATCTTCATCACCTACGGCGATCACGATTTCACCGCGAACACCATCCACATGGTGCTGGCGCGCATCGACGGCGCGCCGCCGGGCGTGAAGGGCATTTCCCTCTTCATCGTGCCGAAGGTGCTCGTCAATGCCGACGGTTCGCTCGGGCTTCGCAACGATCTGCAGTGCATCTCGATCGAGCACAAGCTCGGCATCCACGGCAGCCCCACCTGTGTCATGGCCTATGGCCAGAAAGACGGTGCGGTCGGTTACCTCGTCGGCGAGGCCAATCGCGGCCTCGAATACATGTTCGTGATGATGAATGCGGCGCGCTTGTCGGTCGGTCTCGAGGGCTACTCGGTCGCCGAGCGCGCCTATCAGCAGGCCGCCGAATGGGCGCGCACCCGCGTGCAGGGCAAGCCGCCGGGCGCTGCGCTCGCCGGACCCGCGCCGATTGCGCATCACCCGGACGTCAAGCGCATGTTGCTCACCATGAAATCGCAGATCGAAGCGATGCGTGCGTTGGCGCTTTATGCGGCGTATCAACTCGATCTCGGCGCGCGTCACGGCGATGAGGCTGTTCGACGCGCGGCGCAGGCCCGCGGTGATTTGCTGATTCCGGTGGTCAAGGGCTGCAGCACCGAGGTTGGCATCGAGCTCACCTCGCTCGGTATCCAGGTGCACGGCGGCATGGGCTTCATCGAAGAGACGGGTGCTGCCCAGCCGTATCGCGATGTGCGCATCACGACGATTTACGAGGGCACTACGGCGATCCAGTCGAACGACTTCGTCGGCCGCAAGATCGCCCGCGATCAGGGCGCTGCCGTGACTGCACTCATCGCCGATGTGCGCCGCGAACTCAGCGACCTCGGCACCGATCATGCCGGGGTGCGCGAGGCCTGCGAGCTGACTTTGGCTGCGGTCGATGGCCTGCGTGATGCCGCCGGACACATTCCGCCGGCTTTTGCCCAGGGGCCCGAGCGCGCGCTCGCGATTTCGGTGCCGCTGCTGCGTCTGAC
>CAISHQ010000081.1 GCA_903885195.1 uncultured Pseudomonadota bacterium
CTCCACTCGATCGGCGGCTCGTTCGATGAGTTCGGCGGTGCGCGGGTGCAGTTCGCCGCTGACTTTGTGCACGAACAAGGGGATCGGCACACCCCAGGTGCGTTGACGGGAAATGCACCAGTCCGGCCGCTTTTCGATCATGCCGGTGATGCGCTGCTCACCCCAGGCGGGTGTCCAGGCCACTTGCTTGATGTGCTCGAGCGCGCGAGCGCGCAGCCCCTGCTGATCCATGCTGATGAACCACTGCGGTGTAGCGCGGAAGATCACCGGCGTCTTGTGCCGCCAGCAGTGCGGATAGCTATGGCGGTACGGCTCGTGGTGTACGAGAGCGCCGCTCTCGCCCATCAGCTCGATCAGCTTTTGACCGCCCTCGTCGATCTTCAAGCCTTCCACGATCGGCGTACCGGGCAGAAACCGGCCCTCGCCGCCCACGGGATTACGCACGGGCAATCCGTAGCGCTGGCCGACGATGAAGTCGTCTTGACCGTGTGCGGGCGCCGTGTGCACGGCACCGGTGCCGGCCTCGAGCGTGACGTGATCGCCGACGATCACCGGCACACGTTTGTCGGCGAGAAACGGATGCTGCAGCATCGCCCCTTCGAGCGCGACTCCACGAAACCGTGCGCGAACGCGAGCCTCGCTCGAGGCAACGCCGTAGCGCGTCGCCACCTGCGCGAGCAGACCTTCGGCAACGACGAGCGAGCGCGCCGGCCGCGACTCACCCGCCGGAAGATCGACGAGCACGTAGTCGATTTCGGCACCGAGGGCAACGGCCTCGTTGGCCGGCAAGGTCCACGGCGTCGTGGTCCAGATGACGATCGCGGGTGCCACGGCCTCGGCGGCAGACGACGGATCAGCGCCGATGCGCGAGAGAAAATCAGCCGGATCCGCCACTCGAAAAGCGACGTCGATCGCGGGTGATGTCTTGTCCTCGTACTCCACTTCGGCCTCGGCGAGCGCCGAGCGACAGTCGAGGCACCAGTGGACGGGCTTGGCGCCCTTGTAAAGGTGGCCATTGCGGACGATGCGCCCGAAGGCACGCAGCTGCTGCGCCTCGTAGGCGGGATCCATGGTGCGGTAGGGCCGCTGCCAGTCACCGAGCACGCCGAGTCGTTGGAAATCCTCGCGCTGCTGCGCCACCTGCTCCTCAGCGAAAGCGCGGCAAGCGGCACGAAAAGCATTGACGTCGAGTTTGCTGCCGGGGCGTCCGACTTTCTTCTCGACCGCATGCTCGATCGGCAGTCCGTGGCAGTCCCACCCGGGGATGTACGGCGCATCGTATCCATCGAGCGTGCGCGATTTGACGATGATGTCCTTGAGGATTTTATTCAGCGCGTGCCCGATATGAATCGTGCCGTTGGCGTACGGCGGCCCATCGTGCAACACGAAGCGCGGCCGACCTTGCGCGATGCGGCGTAACTCGCCGTAGGTGTCTTCGGTCTGCCAGCGTGCCACGAACGCGGGCTCGCGCTGCGCAAGATCGGCCTTCATGGGGAAGTCCGTCTGCGGAAGATTGATCGACTGCTTGTAATCGCTCACTGTAAATCCCGTTGACCCAATCCGAATATCACTCGCGGCGCATCAGGCGAGCCGCTCGCGCGCCGCCGCCTCGTCCGCTCGCATCTGCACCACGAGTAGCTCGAGGCTCTCGAAGCGCAACTCGGCGCGTAGGTGCGCCACAAACTCGACCTCAAGCTCGAGGCCGTACAAATCGCCGGCGAAATCGAACACGAAGGTCTCGAGCAGGGGTTCGACTCCACCCACCGTCGGACGCGTGCCAAGACTCGCCACCCCGCCCCGCGGCTCGGGACCGATCCCGTGGACGCGGACCGCAAATATGCCACCCAGAGGCGAGCGCCGTCGCCGCAGACGAATGTTAGCCGTAGGAAAGCCCAAAGTGCGGCCGAGTTGCTGTCCGCCTACCACCCGCCCGCGCAGGCTATAGGGCCTGCCGAGCAGACGTTGCGCCCGCGCGAGCTCACCGGCAGCGAGAGCTTGGCGTAGCGCCGAGCTGCTGATGCGCTCATCTTCGAGCAGAACAGGCTCAATGACATCCACGGCGAACCCGTGCTTGAGACCAGCCGATCGCAGGAAATCCGCATCCGCCTCGCCCTCGCGACCAAAGCGAAAGTCGTGTCCGACTACGAGCGCGCCGACCTCCAGCGTCGAGGTCAGCAACTCGACGAACTGGGCGCCGCTTTGCAGACGCAGCGACTCGTCGAAGCGCAGCAGCATGAGCGCATCGAGTCCCAACGATTGCAGGATCCGCCAGCGTTCGCGAAAGTTCGTCAGGCGCGCCGGTGGGTCCGCTGACTGCAGATACTCACGAGGCAGGGGCTCGAAACTCAGCAGAATGACGGGCCGCTGCTCACGGGCACCGCGCTCGAGCGCGGTGCGGATCAAGGCCTGATGGCCTAGGTGCAGGCCATCGAAACTGCCGAGCGTGACGATGGCGCCGCGGTGTCGTGCGCGCACGTTATGAGACCCGCGGATCAGCTCCATGACGAACGCCCCACGTTCATTGATGCCGCGCACATCGATTGGCTATCCATCACGAGGGCTCCGCGCCGCCGCGGTTACGCAACTGCTGCAACCGCAAGCCCGCCAGCCACAAGGCAGCGCCGTACACTACGGCGGCCGCGGTAATCGTGCCTGAGAGATACCCCGCGCGCTCGAGCGGCGTGTGGGCGAGCCACTGCGTCAGCGGCGGCGTGACGAGGAGCAACACGGCCACCATGGCGACGTTGGCGATCGTCACCTGCAGGAGCAAACGCGCCCATCCGGCCGCGGGTCGATACACGCCTTCGCGCTGCAACCCGCGCCACAGCAACGTGCTGTTCACCGCTGCGGAGATGCAGGTGGAGGTGGCGAGCAGCACGAATGGCGTCGCAAACCCTGCGTAATGCGCGGGCAGAACGACCAGCAGGTTGAGCGCCATGTTCACTCCGAGTGCGATCAAACCGACCCGCACAGGAGTCCGCGTATCCTGCCTTGCGAAATAGCCGGGGGCGAGCACTTTGACGAGGCTGAACCCAATCAGACCCCAGGAGTAGGCCATCAGACCGTACTGGGTCATCTGCACGTCGCGATCACTGAATTGTCCGTAGCCAAAGATGGTGGCCGTGATGGGCCCTGCAAGCACGAAGAGGCCAACCGCCGCAGGCACCACGACGAGCACCACGAGGCGCAGTGCCCAATCAATCGTCGCGGAGAAACGCACGGCATCCCCTCGCGCATGCTGCGCAGAAAGCCCCGGCAGGATCACGGTGGCGAGCGCGATGGAAAAAACCCCTAACGCAAACTCCATGAGTCGATCAGCGTAGTACAGCCAGGCGATGCTGCCGGTCACCAGGAACGAGGCGATCACGGTATCGAGCAGCAGACTGACCTGCGCCATCGAGGAGCCCAGGATCCCGGGAAGCATGAGCTTGCCGATCCGCTGCACACCCTCCGCAGCGGGTCGCCAGCGCGGCCAGCTGAGCAATCCGAGCCGTGCCACCGAGGGCAGCTGGAACAACACCTGCAGCGCCCCCGAGACGAACACGCCGATCGCGAGCACCACGCCGGGGTTCTCGGCATTCACGGCGAGCACCAGTGCAAAGAAAATCATCACGAGATTCATGATGACCTGCGTGAACGCGGGTACGGCGAAGCGACCGTAACTGTTGAGCACCCCGCTGAGCAGCGCCGTCAGCGAAATGAACAGCAGGTACGGAAACGTCCAGCGCAGCATCTCCACGGCGAGCTCGTACTTGCCCGCCTCCTGGGTGAACCCCGGTGCGAAGAGCAAAATGATCACGGGTGCCGCGAGCACGCCAATCGCCGTCACGAGGGTCAACACCCCGCCGAGCGTGCCAAAGACGTCGCCGACGAGACCCCGGACCTCGGCCGCCTCACGGCGGACCTTGTACTCGGAGATCACCGGGACGAAAGACTGCGAAAAGGCACCCTCGGCAAACAGGCGGCGCAGAAAGTTCGGGATCTTGAAGGCCACCAGGAACGCGTCCATGAGCGTTCCGGCGCCAAAGGCCTGCGAATACACCATGTCGCGCAGTAGGCCGGTGACCCGGGAAAGCAGCGTGGTGAGGCCCACCACCGAGGTACTCTTGAAAATCGCGCGACTCATGACCGTCCGGGCTTCAGGCGCCGCCGCGAACTATACCGGAGCGTGGCCTCATCGGCGTTGACAACCCCCCGTCCCGCAACCAAAATACGCGCCTTTTTCGACCCAGAGCAACTACGTGGCCAATACCAAGTCCGCTGAGAAAGCCGCCCGGCAAGCTGTCAAGCACCGAGCCCGCAACATCACCCTGCGCTCGCGCTCGCGTTCCGCGATCCGCAAGGCCGTCGATGCCGTTGCCTCCGGCAACAAGACCGAAGCCACCGGTGCGGTGAAAACCGCGGGTTCGCTGGTCGATTCGCTCGTGAACAAGGGCCTCGTGCACAAGAACAAGGCTGCACGGCACAAGTCGCGTTTGGCGGCCAAGTTGAAGAAACTCGCCTAAGGGCGTTACGCCCGGCGCAGTCAGCGGCCTCGCGCTCCGCGCGGTGTCGCTCCAGAAGACCGGCCCGAGGGCCGGTTTTTCTTTTTCGGACTCCCCTCGAATGGCAGGCCCGGAACCCACGTGCCCTCGCCGGCTGGCTGCGTGCGACGCAGCGATGTGCGGTTTTTTCGTCCCTGGGTGCTTCGGCCTGGCAGAACACCGGCTGCCTGCAGGGTCGACGCGCGGGCACTGTCCCGCGCCTCGACCTCGAGCATCAGCGGCAGACGCGCCGGACTGCGGGCCACTTCACGCCAGTCCCGGCCCTCCGGCCAGGGTTCAAGGGCACCGACCAGCGCCCATAGCAGATTCAGCGACTGGGAATGACCCGCTCGGCGCAACGCCAGATAGGCCTCGAGCGCACCGCGCTCACGCAACTCCTTGGCCGTGCGGATGCCCACGGTGGCCAGAATGTCCTCCGCGCGAGGGCCCAGATTACGCAGATCGCAAATACGCAGGTGCAACTTGCCCGCCGCAAGCCGGCGACGCACCTTGGCGTTGCGCTCAGGCATCGTCATCCGCGACTTTCAGCGTCTCGGAGGCTTCGAGAAAGCGCATCACGGCCTCGGTCAGATCGCGGGTTCCCGTGCCCGTAGCGCCGGAAATGAGGAACCATGGTCCCTTGTAGCGCAGCGAGCGGACGATCGCCTTTGCGCGTCGCTCGGCCTCTTCGGGAGGCAGCAGATCGCTCTTGTTGAGAATGAGCCAGCGCGGTTTCAGCGCCAGATCCTTCGAGAATTTTTTGAGTTCAGCGATGATCGCGCGCGCATCACGCACCGGATCGGCTTGTGGATCGAGCGGCGAAATATCCACGAGGTGCAGCAGCACACGCGTGCGCTGCAGATGCTTGAGGAAACGAATGCCGAGCCCCGCCCCCTCTGCCGCACCCTCGATAAGACCGGGAATATCGGCCATCACGAAGCTGCGGTGCTCGCCGCAATACACCACGCCG
This sequence comes from uncultured Pseudomonadota bacterium, assembly GCA_903885195.1. Classification (GTDB taxonomy): domain Bacteria; phylum Pseudomonadota; class Gammaproteobacteria; order Steroidobacterales; family Steroidobacteraceae; genus UBA964. The sequence continues at coordinate 5,494 of CAISHQ010000081.1, forward strand.
AGATTCGGGTGCAACGTGGTGAAGGGGTAATCGGCCACCTTCGGGCGTGCCGACGAGACAGCGCGGATCAGCGTCGATTTGCCGGCGTTCGGCAGGCCCAGCAGTCCCACGTCTGCAATGACCTTCAATTCGAGTTCGAGCAGGCGCTTTTCACCCGGCAACCCGGGACCAAACTGCCGTGGCGCTCGATTGGTGCTGGTCTTGAACTTGGCATTGCCCCAGCCGCCCTTGCCGCCCTGCGCCACCTGCAGCACGTCGCCGTCACGGACGAGATCGCCCAACTGCTCATGGGTCTCGGCATCGCGCACGATGGTGCCGACCGGCACCGGCACATACAGATCGTCGCCGCCACGCCCGGTGCAGTCATTGCCGCTGCCGCTGTCGCCCGATTGCGCCTTGAAGGTGCGCTCGACGCGAAAGTCCGCCAGGGTATTGATGCCCAGCGTGGCACGCAGGAAGACGCTGCCGCCGTGGCCGCCATCGCCGCCATCCGGCCCGCCGAAAGGCATGAATTTCTCGCGCCGGAAGCTCAGGCAGCCCCGACCGCCGTTGCCAGCCTGCACCCGCATGCGGGCCTCGTCGACGAATCTCATGGCGTGACCACTCTCATGACGGAACGAATCTCATGCCGGAACACTCTGGCGCAACTTTACCTGCAGGCCCAAACGAAAACCCCGGCACTCGGCCGGGGTCTGCGTGTTCCTGCCCGTAGGGGCTGGATCAGTCGGCAATGACGTTGACGAACATCTTCTGTTCGGCACCGCGGCGCTTGAACGCCACCTTGCCGTCGGTCAGCGCGTACAGCGTGTGGTCCGTGCCGATACCCACGTTCGCGCCCGGGCGGTACTGCGTGCCGCGCTGACGAATGATGATGTTGCCCGCTGCGACTTGCTCACCGCCAAAGGCCTTGACGCCCAGTCGCTTGCTGTGGGACTCGCGGCCGTTCTTGGTACTGCCGCCTGCTTTTTTGTGTGCCATCTCTCGTGCTCCGCTCGATCAACCGGCGCTGATGCCGGTGACTTTGATTTCAGTGAACTTTTGACGGTGGTTCTTCATGCGCAAGTAGTGCTTGCGACGACGGAACTTGACGATGCTGACCTTGTCGCCCTGGCCGTGGCGCTGCACCGTGGCCGACACCGAGGCGCCGGCAAGTTTTGGGGCACCGACCTTAACCGAATCGCCCGAGCCCACCAGCAGCACGTCGTCAAACTTGACCTCGGCGCCCGGCTCCGCGGTTAACTTTTCGATGCGCAGCACGCTGCCTTCTTCAACCCGATACTGCTTGCCGCCCGTGGCGATGACCGCGTACATGATGAACTCCACCCGGAAAAGGTCGCGCATTCTACTGGCGCACCCCCGTTGGGTCAAACCCATCTTGGTGCTCCAACACGTTGGCCCATCAAGGGTTTAGACGCGCCGAAGCAACCGAGTTGCGCTCCGACAGGGATGGCCGCCCTGCGCCCCATTTTGCCATCGGCCCCCAGTCGACGCCCGGTTCGGCTAGGATGCGCGCCGATGAGCCCACTTGCCACCGTGAAAGACCTCGTCCGCGCAGACCTTGGCGCGGTGGACGCCGTTATCCGCGCCAGCATGAAAAGCACGGTGGGCCTCGTCGATCAGGTCGCCGAACACATCATTTCGGGCGGCGGCAAGCGCCTGCGCCCGCTGATCGTGCTGCTCTCCTCGCGGGCCTGCGGCTACCGGGGCTCGAGCCACATCGACGCCGCCGCCTTCATCGAGTTCATCCACACGGCCACCCTCCTGCATGATGACGTGGTGGACGGCTCGTCGCGCCGGCGCGGACGAGACACCGCCAATGCGGTATACGGCAATCAGGCCAGCGTGCTGGTCGGCGATTTCGTCTACTCCAGGGCCTTCCAGATGATGGCGGCCATCGGCTCTCAGCGGGTCATGGAGATCATGTCCGAGGCGACCAATGTCATCGCCGAGGGTGAGGTCCTGCAGCTGATGAACGCGGGCGATCCAGACACCACCCAGCAGCGCTACCTCGAAGTGATCTACCGCAAGACCGCGAAACTCTTCGAGTCGGGCGCGGAAGTCGCCGCGGTGATCGCCGGAGCGAGCCCCAGCCAGCAGCGTGCCCTCGCCGACTATGGCAAGCACCTCGGCACGGCCTACCAGTTGATCGACGACGTGCTCGACTACCGCTCCAACCCGACCGAGCGTGGCAAGAACCTGGGCGATGACCTCGCCGAGGGCAAACCCACCCTGCCGCTGATCCAGGCACTCAAGAAGTCGACCGATGCCGGCGTTCGCGACATGATCCGCAACGCCATCGAGCACGGCGGCCTCGACCAACTGGAAGTGATCGTCAGCACAATTGAATCGACCGGGGCGCTTGAGTACACTCGCGCCCTCGCTCAGGACGAGGCCGACCAGGCGTTAACAGCGTTGCAAGCGCTGCCCGAAACGCCCTACAAGCAAGGCCTCGCATCGCTCGCCCGGTTCGCCGTCGAGCGGTCGTCCTGAAGCAGCCGATCTAATCGGGATGTAGCTCAGCCTGGTAGAGCACTACGTTCGGGACGTAGGAGTCGGAGGTTCAAATCCTCTCATCCCGACCATCTCCCGCCCAAAGAAAACGGTCTATCCGATGACTGAGCGAGTCACACTTGTCGTGGAGAGTTTCTACGCCGACATTTGGAACAGACACGACAAGTCAGCGATTCCAAGACTGCTATGCGCCGATTTCACCTTTCGCGGCTCTCTCGGACCCAGCAAAGTTGGTCACGAAGAGTTTGCGAGTTATGTTGATTTCGTTCACGACACACTTGGCGACTATCGCTGCGACATTCAGGACTTGGTGGTCAGTGATCACAAAGCCTTCGCCAAGATGCTGTTCTCGGGAATACATCGCAAGAAATTTTTAGGCTACGAGCCGACGTCACTGCGTGTCGAGTGGGCAGGCGCTGCGCTTTTCACGCTCAAGGACAGGATGATTTCCGATCTTTGGGTATTGGGCGATCTACAGGGACTACATCAACTACTGGAACGGAATCGCGAGGCTTGAATTGTCTCGACAGCTGATCTTCACCAAGGGCGCGGGTAAACACGATCGAATGGATGTCGTTGTCGAAGGCGTCTGCACGTGCAACGTGCAATGTCCGAAGCAAGGAATCATCCCGCATGACATGATTCACTTCGCCGTTGAATCGACCTTGCAGCGCCGTGGCTTCATCACCCGGACGCTCGAGGGGGACACCAGCGGATTTCGCATGACCTCAAATGTTGAGAGCGACGGCGTCGAGCGCCTGGTGGAAGTGTTTCAAGCGGACGGCTGGGCGGGCTGGGTTAGCGAACCCTCCGACTTTCTCGATCTTTACCACGTCACCTGTGAAGGGCGGCACTGCGCTGCACTGCCCATCGGCGAGCCAGAGATACTGGCAATACGCGAACACATTCACCGACTGACGGCAGCGTGGGAACTCGTGAAGATCGGCGAATCGCTCTGCGTCAGCGGCAACATGCGGCAATCCGACAATGCCGCCACGCGGTGACCAATCCCCGCGAGATAGTTGGCGTTGGTCGCAAAAGCCAAAAATGATTGGACACTCGCCTGACGAACCAACATCGCCGCGTCCCAGAACTCATCGCTCGGCCCAACCAGAAAATTTCTGCCGGCACCATAGAACAGCAGTTCGCCGCCCGACGACTCTAGGAACGGGACCGTGTGCTGCATGTACAGTCGATATGCTTGCTCGCCGGTAATTGGGGCCGCCGGGGCAAGATGAGCGAATTCCGAGTAGTCGGCGACATCGCGGAACCGCAGAAGGTTCAGCATCGTCACCGAGCCTGAGATGCCACTTAGAATGAAATCTCTTCCCTGCTGTTGTGTGGGGTCGAGATAAATCTGCTTCGTCATGAGTTCTCCATCGTCACGGGAGTTGATGTGTCACGGGAGTTGATACTGCCCGAGGAACTCAGACGCTCCCTTTTCAACCCTACAGTATCTGGGGACGTGAGCCCCGTCATTCCCGACCCCTCCCGGCGGTTCACGAAATCAGTTAGCGTGTAGATCATGAGTTTCTCCCGGTCGTGCGTTCTCCAGCGGATGCAAAGCGCATCAGGAGGTCGCCCGTGATCAGTCTCATTGGCCTGTGTATGGGGCTCACCCTGCTCATCTACATGACGGTGCGCGGCGTAGAACTGCTCATCGCGGCCCCGCTCTGCGCTCTGTTTGTCGCTGCCACGAGTGGCATCGCCTTCTTCCCGCAACTGGCCGCCGAGGGTGCGCCCGCGTTCACGAGTGCATACATGGGTGGCTTCGTCGGCTTCGTGCAAGCCTGGTTCTTCATGTTCCTGCTCGGATCGCTCTTCGGCAAGGTCATGGAGGCAAGCGGCGCAGCCGATGCAGTCGCCGCGTGGATCGTCCGGCGCACCGGCCCACGCCATGCGGCACTGGCGGTGGTGCTGGCCTGCGGCGTGCTCACGTACGGCGGCGTATCGCTTTTCGTCGTGGCCTTCTCCGTGTTTCCGATGGCTCTGTCGCTGTTCAAGGTCGCGGATCTGCCGCGGCGTTTCATCCCGGGCGCACTGGCCTTCGGTTCCGTCACCTTCACCATGACCTCCGCCGGATCACCCGAGATCCAGAACTGGATCCCGATCAAGTACCTCGGTACGACACCCTACGCTGCAGCCGAGGTGAGCCTCATCGTGGCAGCAGCCATGGCTCTTGGCGGCTATCTCTGGCTGCGTCACATGATCCAACGCGCCGTCGCCACAGGCGAACGCTTCGAAGCTCGCGCCGGCGATCCAGCGGTGGAGGATCGCGAACTGCCAGCACTGTGGCGCGGTGCGCTGCCGCTACTGGTCGTTCTCGTGGTGTCGTTCGCATGGCACGACTCGCTCAAGGAATCCGCGTTGATCCTCTCGCTCGGTCTCGGTGTGGTCGCGGCCATACTGCTCAACCTGCGGCATCTCGCGGGTCGCTACTCCGCCGTCGCTGCGGGCGGCGCACTCGGTGCACTCGTCGCCATCGCCAACACGGCAGCCGTCGTTGGCTTTGGTTCGGTGGCCAAACTCACCGCCGGCTTCCAGGCAGCGGTAGCCGCCATGACGACGCTGCCTGGCGAACCGCTGATCGGCGCGGCCCTTGCCGTATCGGTGATTGCTGGGCTCACGGGCTCGGCCTCCGGTGGGCAGAGCATCGCGTTGCCGCTGATCGCGCCACATTACCTCGACATGGGCGTGGAGCCCGAGAGCCTGCACCGGGTGGTCTCCATCTCATCGGGCGCACTCGATTCACTACCGCACAACGGCTACGTCGTGACGACGCTGCGCGGCATCTGCAAGGAAACCTATGCGGCCGCCTACCCCGCCGTGGGTGCCCTGACGGTGATCGTGCCCGCGCTCGGAACCTTGCTCGCAGTGCTGCTACTCAGCGTGTAGTGCCAGTGCGGTCTCAACGCAAAAACTTGGCGGAGTAGCCTCGATCACTGAGCATTGACACGGCTGTTTTGTCGAACGACAAGAAAGTCTCGGCACCCAGCCACGTACCTTCGTGAGCAATGACCCCGTCTGCGAAATCGCCGCCGGCGTCAAGCATCTCAAGACCCGCCTCGGCAGCCAGTCGATCGCAAACGACGTTCTCTGTCGCCAATAAGGTCCGAATGGCGCCACCGATCTCGGTATCGGACAGCCCATAGACGCTGCGCAACACCCAAACGAACTCACACAGCGTCGGCAGCGCTACGGCGATCAGACTCGCACCTTTCAGAACTTTGTCTGCGACACGCGCTTGCGCTTCGTCATCTCTGACAGCGCAACGCACGAGTACGTTCGTATCGACTGACACCTTCATCTGCGCCCAGACCAGCCGCGCGCCGCCGCCGCCTTGAGTTCCTCTATCGAGGCCTTTCGCCTCGATTTACCGGCGAGCGAGCCCATGAAACGATCGATCGGCACGGAAGGACGTAGCGCTCGAACCTCCACTCGACCCTCGGGCAGCAGGGCCACCTCGATTTGCTGGCCTGGGCTCACGCCAAGGTGACGCAGCAGGTCTTTGCGAAGCGTGACTTGGCCTTTGGCGGTAACGGTGAGAGTGGTCATCGAACAACTCCTGTGAACCGACAAAGTAAGGTTGTTTAACCTTACTTGTCAAGGAGCCCTGGCGAACCAACCCGCTCAGGCAATCAATCGCAAAATGAGCGGGTACCGTACCGTCTCGCCGCGCGCGCTCAGTACGGCCGCCCAGATCGGCATGCCGATGCTGATCAGCACCAACAACGGAATGAAGAGCAAACCCACGAGCACCAGCACTGTTGCCATCGCGATCAACCACGCGAGAGCCAACGTGATCTGGAAGTTGAGTGCTTCTTTGGCGGCAAGCGCCAACACGTCATCTCGAACGGGGCGCGAGAAGTACACGAGGAGCGGCACCAAAAACGAGCCGATGAGGCCCGA
>CAISHQ010000082.1 GCA_903885195.1 uncultured Pseudomonadota bacterium
CGATTGAGCACGAGCAAGGTGGTCGCCGCATCTGAGCTGCCGCCGCCCAACCCTCCGCCGAGTGGAATGCGCTTGCGTAGCCGAATGCGCACGCCGAGCGCGGGGTCGCCAGCCTTGGCGCGCAGCAGCGTCGCCGCCCGCACGCACAGGTCCTCGGCCGAGGGAATTGCCGCGAGCGGACCGGGGGCCGACGCCGCATCATCCACCCGGGCGATGACGCCGGAGCGGTCGATCTCGAACGCCAACTCGTCACACAGATCGATGATCTGAAACAGCGTCTGCAGGTCGTGGTAGCCATCGGCGCGCTGCCCGGTGACGTGCAGAAACAGGTTCAGCTTGGCCGGTGCAGGCCACCACCGCAGTGCACTCGCGTCTGCCATCAGCGATTACCCTCCCAGCGTGCAATCCGCACCCTCAGCCGTACCGGATCGCGCCGGATCTCGATCGTCTCCGGCAACTCCAGCCGGCTGCCCGCTACCGCGGCATAGCGCGGGTAGTCGATGCGCCAGCCTCCCTGCTGCAGTGCCCCAAGGCGACCGCCCGACTCCAGTACGGACTCCTCCGCAACGGCTGCGGGGTCGGGCACACCGAGCAACCAGTAACGCAACGACTCGACCGGCAAGGCGAAACCCAATTGCGCTTCGAGCGCCTCGCGTGCAGCGGCGGTCTCGAGCGGCGCTTGCTGCGGCGAGTGTTCGAAGCGCACCGCCCCGGCACCGAGCGGTCCCTGCAACTCGAGAGTGCTGCGCTCATTCGCCTGTGCCCAGCGCAACGCTGCAGTGAACCCTTCATTCCCTGCCTGGACCGCGACACGGCCCTCGATCGCGTACCGTTGCCAGCCCTGCAAGCTCGCCCGACGCTCAGGCCAACTCGCAGGCAGTTCGTCGGCGGGCAGCGCAGTCGGCGCCAGGCTGCGGCAGGCCGATAAAAGAGCGAGCACCGCGAGCGCTGCGGCGAACTGCACTGACTGTCGCAACCCTCGCGGCACCGGGACGCTCCCGCCGATCAGCGACGTCGATCCGCAAAACGCTCGATGGCCTCGCGCAGCGGCTTCGACTCCGGCGCGAGCAGCAGGGCACGAGCCCAGATGGCGCGCGCACGGTCACGCTCGCCGTTGTGCCAGAGGACCTCGCCCCAATGCGCCGCAATCTCTGGTTCACGCGATAACTTCCAGGCACGCTCGAGCGAGGGCAGCGCTGCGGCGCGATCGCCACGTCGATAGCGCACCCAGCCGAGGCTGTCGAGGAAGGCGGCATTGTCCGGTCGCAGCGCCAACGCCTCGCGGATCAGCGCCTCGGCGCGTGGCAACTGACGCTTGCGGTCGGCCATCGTGTAGCCGAGTGCGTTGCTGATGTTGGGGTCACCGGGACGCATGGCCAGCAACTGCTCGAACACCGCGATGCCCTCGCGCGAACGGCCGGACGAGTCGAGCAACACGGCGCGCTGATAGAGCAATTCCGGATGCGAAGGGAACTGCTGCAACGCGGCATCCACCGCGGCGACGGCCTCGATAGACTGCTGTGCCGAGGCGAGCGCACGCGAACGCGCAAGCTCGATCTCGATGGCATCGGTGCGACCCTGACCCAGCAACTCGTCGAACAATTTCATCGCTGCTGCGCGATCACCCGTCTCAAGCAGTAGTTGGGCTGCGCGCGAACGAGCCGGGAGTCCCGCTCCCGCCCGCACCAGGCGCTGATAGCCCTGCAACGCGGCATCCTTGCGCCCTTCACGCTCAGCAATGATGGCGAGGTAATACACCGCCTCCCCTGCGCCCCGATCGCCCGACAGGCGCGCGGTGAAACGTCGCTCCGCCTCCGCCGCATCACCGTTACCGAGCGCCAGCAGCGCAAGCCGCCGATCCGCTTCGGCCTTGAATTTATCGACCTGCTGCGGCGAGGCGTCGGGATCTGCCGTGCCGGCCTCGATGGCGAGCAACTCCTGACGCGCCTCGTCGAGCCGATCGAGACTGACCAGCGTCTCGATGCGCGCGAAGCGATGATTCTGTGGATCGCCCTGCACGAGCAGGGCTGCCTCTTCGAGTGCGCCGGTGTCATCACCCAGCGCCGCGGACGCGGCTGCCGAGAGACGAATCGAGCGGGCATCGTTGCCGCCGCCTTTCGCCCGCGCCGCATCGATGAGTTCACGGCAGGCGGTCAGATCGTCGGCATCGCAGGCCATGCGAGCGAGCGTCATGAGGTGTCGCGCCGAGAGGGTCGAGCGATCGAGCAAAGACTTGAAGACCGCCCAGGCACCCACAGCGGTGTCCCCCGCGGCAAGCTCGGGCAGCAGATCCGCAAGCGCCCGATCAGGTTCGACGTCGGGCTTGGCCAGCAGCTCGGAGAACACTTCCCGCGCCGCATCAATCCGCCACACTTCCAGTGCGACGGTGCCGACGAGACGAAGCGACTCGACGTTCTCCGGATCGAGTTGCCGCAAACGCTCGGCCGCCTGCCACGCCGCCGGGTGGTGATGACAGGCTCGGGCAATCTCGAGCGCACGCACGGCGGCCCTCGGATCGCGATCGAGGGCTGCGGCCTTGACCTCGCCCTCCGCCACGCTGCGACAGTCGCGCGGTGCGGGTGCAGCCTCATCCTCACCCTGCTGCGGAGCCTGGGCGAGTGCCGCAGCGGCCAGCAGACCACTCGCCAGCCACGCCGCTCCGAACCTGACTGTAAACCGTGATCGCATCGTGTTTGGCACTATAAGCGATCCGCCGCCCGAACACCGCCGCGGCTTGTCAGGCGCGGGCATCGCCCGGAGAATCGCCGCTCCCCCGGGCCACGCCCGGACACCCCAGGCCTCGATGAAAGCTTCCATCCGTCAGAGACTCGACCGCAGCATCGACCGATTCGAAGAGGTCGGGCGGCTGCTTGCCGATCCGGCCACGGCGGGCGGTTCGAACGAGTTTCGCGAGCTGTCGATGGAGTACGCGCGGTTGACGCCGCTGGCCGAGCGGTATCGC
>CAISHQ010000083.1 GCA_903885195.1 uncultured Pseudomonadota bacterium
TGAAGCCAAAACGCGCGTGGGCGAGGTGACTCTCAAGGGCTCCAAGACCAGCTCGATGAGCGGCTCGGTGGGCGCGAGCGTCAGCAGTCAGGCCGAAGGGTCGAACCCCGTCATCATCAAGGTGGGCGTGGGTGATGTGCGAGTGGATCTGACCCAGTGAGATTCTCTGCGCGCTTCGATCTGTGGCACGCTTGGGTGCCCTTGGCGGCCTTTGGCCTGTCGATCGCGTTGATCATGAGTCTCGATGCGGATCGTTGGCTGGCAGAGCGGTTTTTCGTTGATGTCGCGAGCGGCCATTGGTTGGGCGAGGGCACGTTCTGGGCCGACACCTTGCTGCATCGTTGGGGCCGTAACTTCGCTCGTCTGCTCGGCGTGGCCGGTATCGTGGCGCTGCTGCTGAGTTGGCGGTTGCCACGATTACGTGTGCACCGGCGGATGTTGGCCTACTTCGTGGCCTGCATGGCCGTCGTGCCATTGCTGGTGGGTGGCTTGAAACTTGCGACCAATGTCGATTGCCCGCGTGACCTGCAGGGCTACGGCGGTGGCCGCCCTTACGTCGAGTTGTTCGATGATCGGCCCAATGAGCTGCCGAGGGCTGCGTGCTTTCCCGGCGCCCACTCTTCCTCGGCATTCGCACTTTTTTGCCTCTACTTCATCGGTCTCGCATACAGTCGACGCATGGCTATGATGGGATTGTCCGCCGCGCTGGTTCTGGGGGCCGTCTTTTCTCTGGACCAACAAGCCCGAGGGGCACATTTCGTGTCGCACGACCTATGGTCTGCCGCGATCGCCTGGGGAATTTGTTACGGGTTCTATCGTTACCTCTGGCGGGGAGAGCTGCGTCAATGAAGCGACTCGGACGGATCCTGCTCAAGGGATTGATCACGATCCTGCCCATCGGTTTGACGCTCTATTTTGCGTACTGGCTCGGCCTGACCGCCGAGTCGGTGCTTGCCGGGCCCCTGAAATGGCTGCTGCCGCCGGGTGCCTACCGCCCCGGCATGGGGCTGATTGCGGGCTTTCTGGTCATGTTCATCGTCGGTCTGGCCGTCAACGCCTACGTTGTTCGTCGGGTGTTGTTGTGGGGCGAGACCTTCGTGTTGCGCGTACCGCTGTTGAAAACCGTGTATGCAGCCCTGCGCGACCTGACGGCCCTGATGAAGGTGGGCGAGTCGCCTGGCGAATTGCAGCGCGTGGTGATGGTGCAGTGGGGGCCGGGACGCGCCATCGGCTTTGTGACCCAAGAAAATGCGCACGTACCCGGTTTAGGGACCGATGAGTCCTTGGTCGCGGTTTACTTGCCGATGAGTTACCAAATTGGCGGGTACACTCTGTATCTGCCACGTGACCGGATCCAGCCCACCGACCTGACGGTCGAAGCCGCTATGCGCATCGTCCTGACCGGTGGGCTGCAGAATCAATGAGGTGAACTGATGTCACAAGTCGACTATTCGATCCGCGGACGGATTGCGGTGATCGCCTTTCAGGCGCCGCCCGTCAATAGCCTAGGGTTTGCACTGCGCGATGGGCTGGTCTCAGCCCTCGAGCGCGCTTCAGCTGACGCTGCCGTCGACGGCGTAGTGCTGATCGGCAGCAATGGCACGTTCAGCGCAGGTGCGGATATCCGCGAGTTCGGCGGCGCTGCGGTACGACAAGGCCCGACTTTGTGGACGCTGAATTCTTTGCTCGACTCGATGTCAAAGCCCGTGGTCGCCGCCATCGAAGGTGTGGCGCTCGGCGGCGGGCTCGAACTCGCCATGAGCTGCCACCACCGGGTCGCACTGGCCACAGCCAAGGTGGGCCTGCCCGAGGTCAAGCTCGGCTTGTTGCCGGGTGCCGGCGGTACGCAGCGTTTACCGCGTCTGATCGGCATCGAGAACGCGCTTAACGTCATGCTGTCCGGTGAACCGTTGTCGGTCGGCATGTTCGCGAAGTCGCCGTTGTTCGATGCCGTGGTCGAAACGGACCTCCTCGGAGCCGCCGTCAAGGTCGCCGAGACGTCCGCGGCAGCGCTCAAGACGGGGCAAGCTCTGCCGCGTGCGCGGGATCAGCGTATTCGCGAGCCCGATCTTGAGGCGCTGATGGGTTTTGCTCGGAATACCGTCAAGACGGCGTTCAAGGAATATCCCGCACCGCTCGCCATCATCGATGCGGTGCAGTTCGGCGCGAAAAACGGTTTCGATGCCGGGCAGGCGGAAGAGGGCCGGCTGTTCAAGCAGCTCATGGACGGTACGGTGTCGGCGGCGCTGCGGCATATTTTCTTTGCCGAGCGTGCGGCGTCGCGTATTGCGGATCTGCCCGCCGATACCAAGCCGCGCAACGTACAGCAGGTGGCAGTCATCGGCGCGGGCACCATGGGCAGCGGCATCAGCATCAACTTCCTGAACGCCGGCATTGGCGTGCGCCTTCTCGAGCTCAACAAGGAAGCGCTCGATCGCGGCGTGGTGCGTATCCGCGAAGTGTTCGAGGGCCAGGTCAAGAAGGGCAAGCTGGATGTCGCGAAGCTCGAGGCACGCATGGCGCTGCTCAAGCCCGTGCTGGCCTATGAAGACATCGGTGACGCGGATCTCGTCATCGAGGCGGTGTTCGAGGAGATGAGCGTCAAGGAGCAGGTGTTTTCCAAGCTCGATGCCGTCATGAAGCCCGGCGCGATTCTCGCCACCAACACCTCGACGCTCGATGTCGATCACATCGCGGCAATTACCCAACGTCCGCAAGATGTCATCGGGCTGCACTTTTTCAGCCCGGCCAACATCATGAAGCTGCTCGAAGTGGTGCGCGGTGCCAAGACGGCGCCGGATGTGCTGGCTACGGCGATGGCGCTTGCCAAGAAGATCAAGAAGACCGCGGTGGTCTCGGGCGTGTGCGATGGATTCATCGGCAATCGCATGGTCCATCAATACGTGGCGCAAGGAATGGCCATGGTCGATGAGGGTGCGAGTCCTGAGCAGGTCGATAAGGCGATCGAGAAATTCGGCTTTGCCATGGGCCCGTTCCGTATGGGTGATTTGGCGGGCAACGATATCGGTTGGCATATCCGCAAGCGTCAGTACGCCTCCGGCTCGCACGTGAAGCGACAGGTCGTGGCCGATCGGCTGTGCGAGATGGGTCGCTTCGGTCAGAAAACTGGCA